>URKV01000047.1 GCA_900548565.1 uncultured Collinsella sp. | reverse complement strand
GTCGAAGGTCGCGACGTTCGAGAAGTCGATAATCACATCGGCAGCCGGTGCGTTCTCGAGCTTGCTCAAATCGAAGCCAATCTGGGCCACGATATCAAAAACGGGTTGACCGGCGGCGTCGACAACGCCCTCGGCGGTGGTGCGGATGAGCGAGCCCATGCGGCCCGTTCCCATAATGACGGTCTTAATCAAGCAGACCAGCTCCCTTCAGAGCATCGGTAAGTGCGGCTCGCGTGTCGTCTGCCATGGGGCACAGCGGCATACGGTAGTTTGCCTCGATCATGCCCATCTGGGCGAGCGCTTCCTTGACGGGGATGGGGTTGACCTCACTAAAAAGGGCATTGATGAGTGGCTGGCCGGCAATTTGGATATCGCGGGCACGCGCCACGTCACTGTCCAAATAGGCGCGGCACATGTCATGCACGAGCTGCGGCTGCACGTCGGCCCACACGCTGATGGTGCCCGAGGCGCCCAGGCTCATGAGCGGCACGGTAAGCGCGTCCTCGCCCGAGTACATGCGGAAGTCGTCGGACAGCAGGTGGGCGATCTTGGCCGCGTAGGCGACGTTGCCAGAGGCTTCCTTAATACCCATGATGTTGGGATGTGCGGCCAGGCGCTCTACGTTGCACTCGCTGATGCCGCAGCCACAGCGGCCGGGGATGTTGTACAGGATGCAGGGGATGTCCACGGCATCGGCGACGGTCTTAAAGTGCTGATAGATACCCTCTTCATTGGACTTGTTGTAGTAGGGGGTGATGAGCAGCAGACCGTCGGCGCCCAGGCCCTGATAGGTGAGCGACTTGGTGAGCATGGTCTGCGTGGAGTTGGAGCCCGAGCCGGCGATGACGGGGACGCGTCCTGCAACATGCTTGACCACGGCGGCGACGACGGAGTTGTCCTCGTCATCGGTCATCGTGGCACTCTCACCGGTGGTGCCCAGGGTGAGGATGGCGTCGGTGCCATTTTGCAAGTGGAAATCGATAAGGCGCTCGAGCGCGTCAAAGTCGACGCTGCCGTCCTTTTTAAACGGCGTGACGAGGGCGACGATCGAGCCCTCGAGGTTGCGGATATCCATGTTCTTCTCCTTCGCTTCCGCGATCTGGATGCGTTTGTTCCATTGGGCGGCGACGGCCAGGCGCTCGTCCTGAGCGCGACGGCGGGCGCTTTCGGCGCGCGATTTGGCCAGCAGCTCGCGGCCGCACGGCAGCACGTCGAGCGTGGCAAAGTAATCGCCCGGGCGCTCGGCGCGTCGGATGAGGTCGGCCGAGCCATCGGGGCGCAGCAGGACCTCGGCGGAGCGCAGGCGGCCGTTGTAGTTGTAGCCCATGGAGTAGCCATGCGCGCCGGTGTCGTGAATCACGAGCACATCACCCATGTCGATATGCGGCAGCTCGCGGTCGATGGCGAACTTGTCATTGTTCTCGCACAGATTGCCCGTGATGTCGTACGTGTTTGTGACGGGGGCTGCGGTTTTATCAGGACCGTCCGGCTGACCCATCACCGTGATGTGGTGGTAAGCGCCATACATGGCGGGACGAATGAGGTCGACGGCACTGGCGTCCACGCCGATATAGTTCTTGTAGATCTGCTTCTCGTGGATGGCCTTGGTGACCAGGCAGCCGTAGGGGCCCATCATAAAGCGGCCCATTTCGGTGCAGATGGCCACATCGCCCATGCCGGCAGGAACCAGGATCTCGTCGTATGCCGCGTGCACCCCCTCGCCGATGGCGTGAATGTCGTTGGCCTGCTGCTCGGGCAGATAGGGGATGCCGACGCCGCCGGACAGATTGATGAAGGCGACATGTGCGCCGGTCTCGCGCTCCAAGCGCACGGCAAGCTCAAAGAGGATGCGCGCGAGTTTGGGGTAGTAGTCGTTGGTGACGGTGTTGCTGGCAAGGAATGCGTGGATGCCAAAGTTCTCGGCGCCCTTGGCCTTGAGCATACGAAAGGCCTCGAAGAGCTGCTCGGTGGTCATGCCGTACTTGGAGTCGCCCGGGTTGTCCATGATGCCGTTGGAGAGCTGGAATAGGCCGCCTGGATTAAAGCGGCAACTGACCGTTTTGGGGATGGGCCCCGCAACACGCTCAAAGAACTCGATGTGGCTGATGTCGTCAAAGTTGACGATGGCACCCAGCTTGTCGGCGAGCTCAAAATCGGCAGCCGGCGTATCGTTGGACGAGAACATGATGTCGTGTCCCGTGATACCCAGCGAGCGGGCGATCATGAGCTCGGTATAGCTCGAGCAATCACAGCCGCAGCCGTATTCGTTGAGAATGGAGATGAGCGCCGGGTTGGGGTTGGCCTTGACGGCAAAGTATTCCTTAAAGCCCGGGTTCCATGCAAAGGCGTCGCGCACTTCTTGCATGTTGCGGCGGATGCCTGCCTCGTCGTATAGATGAAACGGCGTGGGGAACTGCTCGACGATATGCTCGAGTGTCTCCTTGTCCACAAACGGCTGCTTGGCCGCATATGCCTCGTTGGGGGTCAATGCCATGTCCCGTAAACCTCGCTATCCAGACGGCGCCATCTGCGCATCGAATCCGCATAGCGTGGACCCAATGTCCGGATAGCGCTCCCGCATTGCTGCAGACAGTCCTGTGGGTGTTTCCCACAGGCCCACCAGGTTGTTCGTGCCCGAAAAGCCCAGTTCGGCGGGTTTCGCCTCCCCACGGGGTCAAAGCCTGCCGGCTCGCCCGCGGTTCTTCGTGCCCGCGCCTCTATCAAGTGGTAACGACCCTACCACGTTGCACTTTACCAAACAAGAGTATTCGTATATAACGTTTAAAAAATGCAGGGATATGCTGGAAACATGTGCGCCACAATCCTGTATCACAATAAGTTGCAACAGATGTGCCTCACGAAGGGATCCTCTATGACCGAGCTCCAAGAACTCCGTCGCTATCGCCGCGATCTCCATCGCATTCCGGAGCTCGATTTCGATCTTCCGCAAACCATTGCCTATATCGAGGGCGTGCTGGCACCGCTCACCTGCGAAGTGACTCATCCGTGCCCCAGCTGCGTCTGTGCTTTCTTCGACGCCGGCGTTGATGCCGCGCGTGCCACGGCGATTCGCGCCGATATGGATGCGCTGCCCATCGCGGAGGCGACGGGAGCGGCCTTTGCCTCGATCCATCCCGGAAAGATGCACGCTTGCGGACATGACGGACACATGGCTATGGCACTTGCCGCCGCGACGTATGTCGACCGTACGATTCGCGAGCAGCCGGGCGCCATGAGGCGCAACGTGCTCTTTGTGTTCCAGCCGGCCGAGGAAACGACCGGTGGCGCCAAGACGGTATGCGAGAGCGGCGTGTTCGAGCGCTACGGGGTCGACCGAATTTTTGGCTTCCATGTGTGGCCCGATCTGCCTGCCGGCACGTTGGCGAGTTGTTCCGGCCCGCTGCTGGCGCGTTCGAGCGAGACGCACATCCATATTCACGGTACGAGTATCCATATTGCTAAGACCTATGGTGTGCCGGTCGAGGAGTCGCACGATGCGGCCTTGGCTGCAGCGAAGTTTTTGGTTGCCGAGCGCGAGCTGATGGACGAGCTGGGCACCGACGAGCCCTGTATCGGCAAGTTTGGCCTACTGCAGGCCGGTACCGTCTGCAACGCGGTGGCGGGGGAGGCCCATGTTGCCGGCAGCCTGCGTGTGTTTACAGACGACATGTTCGACCGGGCACGCGAGGGCGTGCGCCGCGTGCTTGATGAGGCATGCACTGCAACGGGCTGCACGTACGATCTCGACTTTGCCGAGGGCTATCCGCCGGTCGACAACGACCCCGAGTTGTTTGCCAGCGTCGCGCCTGCCTTGCCCGGGCTGCAGCTTGTGGAGGAACCGCTGCTGATCGCCGAGGATTTCGCGTTCTATCAACGCCATCTGCCGGGCGTGTTTTTCCTGCTGGGCACGGGTATGCCAGAGGACCAAGACAACCCGAGTGATTCGGATGGCTGTCCCGCCTATGCCACAAGCGCTCTGCATACCGATAGCATGCTCTTCGACGAGGAAATCCTTCTCAAAGGCCTCGATGTCTACAAACGATTGCTTGACTTGGAGTGATGATGAGGCGCCGACAGACTGCCGTGTATAGTCCTGGTGGGTGCGGGTGCGGCCTGCTGCTGCTTCCGGTTATTGCTGTGAGCATTGGCGTGATGTTTGCGCTTGCCGGGTTGGCAGCAGCGGCACTCGTGTTGCTGATTGTGGCCATTGGCGTGACGATTTGGCTCTATCGTTGCCGCGAGCAACGTCGTGCCGACGGTAAAACCAATGTCGGCTGGGTTGTATTCCTGGTCATTGCGTACCCGCTGAGTGTCAGCTACCTGGTGTTCTTTGTCCTGTTGATGGTCAGTGCCTTTACCGGGGAATCCGTCACGGTGGGTTGATGCGCTGCCAGCAGACGGTTGCGCAAAGTGCGTTTGCTCAACGTTTGGATAACTGCATTGGCCGTTTACCGCAGCCTTAGCTCTCAGCTAGTGAATTCAAGTTTAATCCTTCCTACGATGTGCTGTGTGCCGGCACGGTAGCCGGATCGTAGGAAGGATGAATAATGGCAAAAGAGGGAAAGAAGCCAATCGGTAAGATTGTCCTAGGCATCATCGTGGTGCTGGTTATTGTCGGTGCCGTGGGCTCTATGGGCGGCAACTCAACCGATTCGTCTGCGAGCGATTCGGCAAAACCTGCCGAGACGACACAGCAGGCTAAGGAGCAAAAAGAACCGCAAGAACCGTATACCATTGCTGACGAGGCTGAAGACACTTCCAATCAGTTTACCTATAAGATCACGGGCACCCTGACCAATAACACGGACAAGGAAAAGAGCTACATTCAGATTGAATATGTTCTGTATGATGCCGATGGCAACCAGGTTGGAACGGCTCTTGCAAACACCAATCATCTGAAGGCGGGCGGCTCCTGGAAGTTCGAGGCGCTGGGTACGGTGTCTCCCGACCAGGTTGCTAGCTGGGAGCGTTCGAACGTAAGCGGTTTCTAGCATGTTGCATGCACTGGGGGAGGTGAAGTCGTATGTCCGATAAAAAGCTGACCGAGGAGTTGCTCAATGAGCTTCTCGATGCGCCGAACATCGATGGCTATATCAAAGAACACGACTTTGCCGCTCCGTCGCTTTCGAACTACCTGAAGCAGCTACTGCAGGAAAAGGGCTTGGAGCGCTCGCGCGTGGTTCGTATGGCCGATCTCAATGAGACCTTTGGCTATCAGATCTTTACCGGGGCGCGTCATCCGAGTCGCAATAAGGTGCTGCAGATTGCCTTTGCGATGGCGCTGACGCTCAAAGAGACCAACCGTGCGCTGACGGCTGCCGGGGTAAGCGTCCTTAACTGCAAGGACCGCCGCGATGCGATTATCATCTTTTGCATCGATCGCGGGTGCAGCCTCCAAAAGGTCAACGAGGAGCTGTATCGCTTTGGCGAGGAGACGGTGAGTTAGCGGCTGATATCTGAGCCGGCGGAGCTGCCGAACAACGATGCAAACGAACGGGGCGCAGATGCCATGGGGTGTCTGCGCCCTGCGCTATGATGGAGGCTATGGATACTCAGAGCCCAACATATTCCGATGACGAGCTGACCGCAGCGCTTGCCGAGCACCTGGCGTCGCTCGATCGCGACGACAGCTATCGCGTGGAGCGTGTACTTAAGCGCTCGTCCGTTGAAACAACCGAGCTCGTGTACTTTGAAGGAACCGGCGGTGGTTCGCTCGGTCCCTTTGTTCGTAAGCGCATCGATGCTTCGGCTCAAATCGGCGGGGCATACGAGCGTCTGTTTGCCGCTCAGCGGGCAGGCAGGCGTTTTGAGCACCTGCCCAGAATCGTCGATTGTCGTCGTGTGGGCGACGATCTCAACGTGGTTATGGAATACATCGAAGGGGAGACGCTCGGGGCGCTGGTGGACCGTCTGGGAGCCACCCCCGATTATGCGCACGAAATGTATCCTGCCCTTTGCGACGCCGTGGGCGAGATCCATGCCGGTTTTGCAATGGCGGGGGAGACGTCGGCGCCGGTGATCCATCGCGACCTCAAACCGTCGAATATCATCGTGTCGGGTGCCAACTATACGCCTGATGACGGCCTGACGTTTTCGTCGCTGGTGATTATCGACTTGGGGATCGCGCGCGTATGGCGCGATGGCGCCGATGCCGACACCGTCAAGTTTGGCACGCGACCCTATGCGCCGCCCGAACAGTATGGGTTTGGGCAGACGAGTGCGCGCAGCGACGTCTACGCACTTGGCGCTCTGTTGTTCTTCTGCTTGACGGGAGTCGACCCTAAACCAGGGCTCGACATGCGCGAGCAATGCGAGACGCGCGGCATTCCCACTCCACTTGCCGATGTCATCTGCATGTCGATGGCGCTTGACCCGGCCAAACGTTTTGCGAGTGCGGAAGCGTTGGGACGGGCGACGCGCGCGGCATACGATCTGAGTCGCCCCGTGCGGCCTCCTGCGCCTGCGCCTGTCCGTACTCCGGCCTCGGAGACGGTGTTGACGCCCCAAGGGCCCCAAAACCCCGCAGGGCTTCCTAGTCCCGCCGCCTCCGCTGCATGTGGTCTGCTCTCTCGCGTTCCGGAGTCTCTGGGGCGCATTTGGAATACGCTCGTCTGCTTCTCGCTGCTTGTGTTCTTTGTCGGAAGTCACTTTGCCGTCTTTCACCCCACCGGAGCAAACCAAAGCTACCCGACGTGGCTTCTCATAATCGAGTATTTTTTCTTTGTCGATGGCCTTATGGTGCTTATGCATTTTGCGCTGCTCGATAAGCGCCGTCTTCGTCGGCGATTCGCACTGCTCGACAGCTATCGCGGCAAGAAGCTCGCGAAACTCTGGCTCAAGGCATTGGGTGTGCTGCTCCTATGCATGATCGTCATAGTCGCGGTTGCCAATGCGACCGGCGTCGTCGATACCTCCGCTACCTAAAAGAAAAAGGGCCCCATTGGGGCCCTTTGCAGTTGCACTTAGATGCGGTTCATCTGAGCGGCGACTTTGTTGTACCAGTCCTGCCACGTGGGCGGGCAGTACTTTTTGGCCGCAGCCGGGGTAAGGGTGGAGCCGTAGTTGGCGCCCAGATAGGCAACGTGAGCGGAGATGCCCTCGCTCCAGCTGCCAAAGCTGCGCCAACCGCCGCCGCGGGCACTCCAGCCCCAGGCGTTGTAAGAATTGGCGCAATAAGCACCCTTGGTGCTCTCGATGCAGGCGATGGCGGGGGACCAACGGGGGTCGACACCGGTATTCCAAGCGGCGACGGCAAAGTTATAGCCCTGGCCTGCCATGGGGGAGCCGGCGAGATAATTGTCGATACGGCTCGTCCACTCATTAATGAACGAATCGTAATCGGAGCTACCGGTATTGGAGTTGTTCACCGTGGTGTCGATGGTGGTGTTGGTGTTGGTGGCCTGGCTGCTGGAATTGCTGCCGCTTACGCCCTCGCCCGAGAGCTTCTCGGCGGCAGCGGCCTTATCGGCCTCAAGCTTGGCAAGCTCGGCGGCATTTTCCTGCTCGGCTTTTGCCTGTGCCTCGCTGCGAAGCTGCTGGGCCTGCGCCAGCGCATCCTCGGCGTTTTTCTGCTCCGCCTCAAGCTGAGACTTGGCCTGCTGGAGCTCGGCCTTGTTCTGCTCGAGTTCGGTTTGCATGTTATTGAGCTCTTCGATCTCGTCGACGCTCGAGCTCGTGATCTGGTTGGTGTATTTGCAGGTCGTGATGAACTCACCCAGGCTCTGCGCGTTGACCAGGAAGCTCATGATGGGATTGGTGCCCTTCTGATACTTGTACAGATCGCGCATGGCGGAGCTTGCCTTGGCCTGCTGCTCGGGAAGCTTGGCCTCGATTTCCTCGATGCTTGCCTCATTGGAGTCAATCTGTTTTTGCAGGTCATCGAGTTTGGTGCGGGCGTCGTTGTAGGCGCTCGTGGCGGCTTCGATCTTCTGCTGGGCTGCGGAAAGCTGGTCCTGCGTTGCCTGCGAGGCGGCATACGCCGCAACGGGGGAGAGCATCGGCGTGGCCGTCAGCGCAACGGCGAGCGCGGCACTCGTGATGATACGAGCCGGCTTCGACGCAATGAGCGCTGCGGTGCGATGATTCGAATGCTGCATCCAGTCCCTCTGCAATCAATCGTAGGTTATGGTTCGAACGGTATTCTACTACTGCTTTCGACCTCAACTTGAACCTTAAAGGTTCCAAAGGGTCAAGTTGAACTTGAGGCTTTGGCTTTGACCTGCAGTTATGATGAATTGTTGAGAAACCATAGAGTTCAACTTTAACGTTACGGCACCCTATTGCAACGGGATTCTTGGCTGTAAAAGCTACTTCAACGTGGGATTTTGCAACTACAGGGTTCCTTCGCGACGAGCCTGCTCAATCTCTTCGAGCGCCTCGGCGGGGGTGAACGAACAGGTGCCGTCGCCGAGTTTGACTACCTGGATATCGTCGCCGATATGGACCTCTCCGCCCTTTAGTACCACGCCGAAAACGCCCTCGTGGGGAAAGATACAGTCGCCGGCTAGATAGTAGATGGCACAGCGTGTGTGGCAGACCTTGCCGATCTGACTGATTTCGACCAGGACATCGTTGCCAATCTTGAGCTGCGTTCCCAGGGGGAGCGAGAGTAGATTGATGCCTTGCGTGGTGAAGTTCTCTCCAAAGTCACCCTCGTGTACGTCGAGCCCGCGTGCCTGCGCCGTCTGGATGGACTCCGCGGCTAAAAAAGAGACCTGGCGGTGCCAATGTCCGGCGTGCGCATCGGTAGCGAGGCCAAATTGCTCGATGACGGTGTCGCGTCCATCGGCGACGGGCGACTTGCGAGTGCCTTTGTGCTCCGACGTGTTGATTGAGACGATACGGGCAGGCCCGTTGTAAGCATCGTTTGCGGTGCGTAGGGGAACTGCCGTCTGGGCACGATCCGCAAGTTCGCGCTTGGTGACGTCAATGATGGGGTTGTTGATCGGATGAGCCTGGGGCACGGTGCACCTTTCGACGGGGCGGGCAACATGTTGAATCCTACAACAATGGTAGGTTCATTGCCCGTTGTCATACAACGGTGAGCGCCGCCTTCGTGCTGGACGATTGCGTCGATTGCCATAGATACGGTGGAGCTTTGGGCGCCGGCGGCTTGGCACGCTAGAATAAATCAGTTGCGCAAAGACCGCCCGTTGTGTGGGCAGTTCATGATAGGAAGTTTCCATGGCATTGCAATTTACAGAGCGCGAGTTCATTCCCGTGCTGCTCGGTGGCGACATCAACGCCTATTCGGTGGCGCGCGCCTTCTATGAGGAGTACCAGGTCAAGAGTCTGGTCTTTGGCAAGTACCAGACGGGTCCCGCGTACCGCAGCCAGATTATCGACTACACGCCCAACGTGGATATCGACACCATGCCCGTGATGCTCGAGACCGTCAACGGCATTGCCCAGGCGCATGCCGATAAGACGATCGTCCTGATGGGCTGTGGCGACAACTACGTTGCCCTCGTGGCTCAGGCCAAGGATGCTCATGAGTTGGCGGATAACATCGTCGCGCCTTACGCTCCCTATAGCATGCTCGAGCAGTGCCAGAAGAAGGAGATCTTCTACGAGCTGTGCGAGAAGCATGGCGTGCCTTATCCGCATACCTTTACCTTCACCATGGCGATGCTGAACGACCAAGGCGAGGCACCTGCCGAGGTGCTCGATCAGATCGATTTTCCCTACCCGATGATTCTGAAGCCTTCTGACGGCATCATGTGGTGGCAGCACGAGTTCGAGGGCCAGAAGAAGGCCTATGAGATTGCCGACCGCGCCGAGCTGGAACAGGTCATTCGCGATTCGTATGCCAGCGGCTACACCGACGATCTGATCTTGCAGGATCGCGTGCCCGGCAACGACGAGTACATGCGCGTGCTCACTAGCTATTCCGACCGCAACGGCAAGGTGCGCATGATGTGCCTGGGTCACGTGCTGCTCGAGGAGCATCAGCCCCACGGTGTCGGCAACCATGCCTGTATCATTACCGAGCCCAACGACGAGCTCATGGGCGGCGTGCGCAAGTTGCTCGAGGACCTTCACTTTGTGGGCTATTCCAACTTTGACGTAAAGTACGACGAGCGCGACGGCTCGTTTAAGTTCTTCGATTTCAACACGCGCCAGGGCCGCAGCAACTACTACGTTACCAACAGCGGCTTTAACGTTGCCAAGTATGTGGTGGACGAGTATGTGTTCAACCGTCCGTTTGAGCCGGAGTTTGTGACGGCTCAGGACGAGGCCCTGTGGATGGTCGTCCCCATGGGCGTCGTCGACAAGTACGTCAAGGATCCCGAGCTGCGCGCTAAGGTGCATCGCCTGGACAAGGAAGGCAAGGGCGCCGACCCTTCGTTTATGAAGGGCGACTTTGTCTTTAACCGCTGGCTGCGCATGTGGCACACCAAGCTGCGCCACTTTAAGCTGTTCAAGACGTATTACAAGTAGATGAGCGCGGCGCCCGTCCGGTTTGCATCGGGCGGGCGCGGGTATGATACGCGCAATTGCGCAAGCGTCACCAAGGAGGCGGCGATGGAAAAGCTGGGAGTTATCGGCGGCATGGGCGCCGAGGCCACGTCGTATTACTACGACCAAGTGGTGCGTCATACGGCTGCTGCCTGCGATCAGGAACATATCGACATGGTGGTGCTCTCCAAGTCGACCATGCCCGACCGCACGTTGGCCATTAAGACCGGCGAGCATGCCAAGCTGCTGGCGACCATGAAAGAGTGTGCCCAGGCACTCGAGTCGCTGGGCTGTGCGCACATTGCCATTCCCTGCAACACGTCGCACTACTTCTACGACCAGATCCAGTCGTTTACGAAGGTGCCGATTATCCACATGCCGCGTGAGTCGGTGCGCTATGCTCTGGCCGGTGCGGTGATGGGGGAGTGCGAGTTCGACCCCAACCTGAGTATGCCGGCCGAGCCGGTGCACAAGATTGGCATCATGGGCACCGACGGAACCGTGGGCGCGGGTGTCTACGGCCGCGAATGTAAGGCTGCGGGTGTTGAGGTTGTCTATCCCAGCGAGAAACGTCAGAACGATGTGATGTCGCTTATCTACGATGATGTGAAGGCCGGACGTGAGCCCGATATGGATAAGTTCGACCGCGTGATGTGGGAGTTCGCCCGTAGCGGCTGCGACCGCGTCATTCTGGCCTGCACCGAGCTCTCGGTGTTGCAAAAGTACCGAGAGATGCCCGAGATCACCCTCGACGCCATGGATGTCCTGGTGCGCGAATCCATCATCCGTAGCGGCGCTCCCTACCGCCTCTAGCTTCCGACCTGTCAAAAAGGGACAGGTTAATTTTGGTAGGTTTTATCTGGTGAAACAGTAAGGCCTCGGCTCGTTTGGTGCGAGCCGAGGCCTTTTGCGTTGGGCGGTTGCTGTCAGTGGTGAACTAGAACAGGAAGCCGATGGCGATGAGGGCGATGCTGACGATGAGCACGGCGATGTCTAGGCCCTTGATGGGGTAGCGCTTGTACGAGCTGGCGCGCGTACGCAGATAGAAGCCGCGCTGTTCTGCCGCCAAGGCTGTGGCATCGGTCTTGCCCACGCTCGAGATGAGCAGCGGCACGCACAGTGGCAGCATGAGCTTAAGCTTCTTGATGGGGTTCTTGGTGTCGTACTCGACGCCGCGTGCGGTCTGCGCCTCCATGATGGCGTTCATCTCTTGACCAAACACCGGCACGAAGCGCAGCGCCGTGGTAAAAGTGAAAGCATAGCGATACGGCACGTGCAGCACCTCGACGCAGGCGTTGGCAAGGTCGTTGAGCTTGGTCACCATGAGCATGAGGATGAGTGGTAACGCCACACCCAGCAGGCGCAGACAGGCCTTCGATCCCGTGATGAGGCCCGTGTCGGTGATAAAGCTCCACATCACGTTGCCATCGCGCATAAAGGCCAGCTGGAGCACCAGCATGATAAGCGCGAGCGGAATCAGCAACTTGAGCAGCGAGAACAGACGGTCGACGACGCCGGCGTAAGCTCCCAGTGCGAGCGTGAGCGCCAGAAAGCCCAGCAGCGCCACGTAGGTGTCGGACAAAAAGATGCCGACGATGATGGCGGCGGCGAGGCCCAGTTTGACGACGGGATTCAGGCGATGCAGCAGTGTGTCGCCCGGCATGTAGTCGATGACGTTAACCACGGTGGACCATCTCCTTGGTAATTCGAACGACATCGGTGACCTCGCTCACCTGCGCAAAAGCGGGCGAGACGGAAGATGCCAGACGGCGCGAGAGTTCGATGACCTGGGGCGGCTCAACGTAGGCATGCTGTATGAGTTCGATGTTCGAGAACAGCTCGTGCGTGCGGCCGCGATCGAGGATGCGGCCGTCGGCCATTACTACGATGCGCTCGGCAAAGTCGGAGACGACTTCCATGTCGTGGCAGACCATGATTACGGCGCAGCCACGCTCGGCCATGGTACGCACCGTTTCCATGACGGTCATGCACTCGCGGTAATCAAGGCCGCTCGTGGGCTCGTCGAGCACCACGATTTTGGGCTCTACGACCACGACCTGTCTCTTATACACATCTGACGCTGCCGACGATCTTAC
>URKV01000046.1 GCA_900548565.1 uncultured Collinsella sp. | reverse complement strand
GTCTCGTGGGCTCGGAGATGTGTATAAGAGACAGCCTCAAAGATGGTGACGGGCACGCCGGCACGCGTCAGGAAGAACGCCGTCGCCAGACCGGCCGGGCCGCCGCCGATAACGGCAACGTTGCGCTCGCTGTCGTTGGCGATGGCCTGGGCGCGCAGCTTGGGCAGTACGGCGGTCATGGCCTCGCGGGCGGCCTTGAGCTTGCTGGCGCGGATCTGGGCGCCCTCGGGCTCGTAGAACGCACGCTCGCAGGCACGGCCGCAGGGATGTGGGCAGATGGTGCCGGTAATGAACGGCAGAGCGTTGCGCTCGATGATGATGTTGAGCGCGTCCTCGTAGCGGCCCTCGTCAACAGCCGCCAGATAGGCGGGAATGTCCTGCTGGATGGGGCAGCTCGTGCGGCACGGCGTGGTAAAGCAATCGGAAAGAGGGCTCTTGCCGGCGACCTTGCGGTCGGGCAGCGGACGCAGCGGCTTCTTGTAGAGCGGGTTGGTGAGTGAGTCGGTCTGGATCGCAGTCACAGCCTCGAGAGAGACGCCCGCGAACGGCTTGCCATCCAGGTCGGTAAACTCGCCGGCCATCTGGCTAAAGCGCTCGTAGCCACCGGGCTTGAGCACGTCGGTCGCCAGGGTGACGGGCCAAATGCCGGCATCGTACAGGGCGCGGATGTTGTAGACCGTGGCACCGCCGGAGTAGCTGATGCGCAGCTTGCCATCGAACTGCTCGGTAATGCGACGGGCGGCCTCGATGGTCAGCGAGAACAGCGAACGGCCCGACATGTACATCTCGGTGGAGGGCAGCTCGTTTCTCGTCACGTCGACGGGGAACGTGTTGGTCAGCTTGACGCCAAACTCCAGGCCGCGCTCGGCGCACAGGGCAATCAGGCGCTCGAACATGGGCACGGCGTCGGCCCACTGCAGGTCCTCGCGGAAGTGCGTGTCATCGAAGACGATGTAGTCAAAGCCCAGCTCGTTGAGGCGCTGGCGGGCAAACTCATAGCCCAGCAGCGTGGGGTTGCACTTGATGTAGGTGTTGAGGCCCTTCTCGGTGATCAGATAGGTCGCGATGCGCTCGATCTCCGCCGGCGGGCAGCCGTGCAGGGTGGACTCGGTGATGGAGTTGGAGACGCGTGCCGGGATGGACTCGACAAACGCGGCGTCGACATGCTCAAACTTGTCCAGGTTGGCAAGCGCCCACGTGCGGCACTCGTTCCAGACGTCAGAGCCGCTGGCGTCCTTCATGCCCTCGATGTAGGCGTCGACCTTGGGGCTCTTGATGCCCTCGAGGTCATAGCCCACGGACATGTTGAAGACAAAACCATCCGGGCTGCCCAGGCCGTACTCGCGAGCGATCAGGTGGCAGGCAAACCATGCCTTCACGTACTCGGCAAAGGCCTGCGGAACCTCGAGCTCGGTCGACCACTCGCAGTTGTAGCACTCGTCCTGTGCCACGATGCAGGGCTTGTTCACACACTTGGAGAGCTCCTCGCCGTCCATAACCTGAACGGTCTTAAGCTCAAAGAAGCGGGAGCCGGCCACGTAGGATGCCACGATGTTCTGGGCAAGCTGCGTATTGGGACCGGCGGCCGGGCCAAACGGAGTCTCGATGCGCTCGTCAAAAATGGGAAGCGCACCCTCCTGGTTGGTCGTGACCATCTTGCGCACGCCAAAGATGGCGTCCTGGGTCTTGTGCTCCTCGATGATCCAGTTCATCAGCTGCGAAAACGGGATCGGCCTCATGATGTCGCTCATTATGAGCTCCTCTCTGTAACGCCCGGCGAGACCGCGCGACGGGCGCAAATACGGTGTAGCGCTAGCACAGCGCCGGCGACCCCGCGGAGGTCGCCTATACGCGCATCGAATGCGGCGAAACACCCGACGCGCGTGAATCTACTTGTAATTAGTAGGTGCGATCGTTGAGCGTGCTCCAGAGCTTCTTGGACTCAGCCATGGTCCACGCGTTGATCTTGTCCTCATCAATGCCAACGAACTCGCGATCCTTGTACAGGACGCGGCCGTTGATGATGGTGGTACGGCAGTTTTTGCCCATCATGCCAAAGAGCATGTGGCCGTCGATGTTCTCCTCGCTCAGCGGCGTAAAGGGCTTGTAGTCCATAACGATGACGTCGGCGGCAGCGCCGGCCTCGAGCACACCGAGCTTGCGATCGAAGTACTTGCTCGCCATCTTGGCGTTATTCTCGAACAGCATGGTCATGGCCTCGCACCAGCCCACGTTGGGCATGGCGGCGTTGTGGCGCTGAATAATCAGGAAGACCTTAAGGCTCTCGAGCATATCGTGGGTGTAGGCGTCGGTGCCCATGCACACGGGGATGCCGCGGCGGAAGAACTCAAGCACGGGGGCGCAGCCCACGGCGTTGCCCATATTGGATTCGGGGTTGTTGACCAGCCAAGTGCCGGACTCCTTGACGATATCCATCTCGGCAGGCGTCACGTGGATGCAGTGGCCGAGCATGGTGTCGGGACCCAGCAGGTTGTGCTGCAGCAGGCGCTCGACGGGGCTGATACCACCGCGGTTGAGGCGGGAATCCCACACGTCGTTCATGCCCTCGCACACATGGATGTGGAAGCCGGTCAGGCCGTTGTTGGCCTCGGCCATCTTATCCATGGTCTCGTCCGAAAGCGTAAAGGTAGCATGTCCGCCAAACATGGCGGCGATCATGTGGTTGTCGTTATCGCGACGCTCCTTGGCGGCCCACTGGGCAAACTCGGCGTTCTCGGCAATAGCCTGGTCGCACTTTTCCTGGCCACGGCGGTCGGAAACCTCGTAGCACAGGCACGAACGCATGCCCAACTCCTGAGCGGCGTCCTTAATGGTAAAGAGGCTTCCCGGGATCTCACAGAAGCTCGCATGGTGATCGAAGATCGTGGTGACGCCATCGCGGATGGAGTCCAGAATCGTGGCATAGGCGCTGGCCTTGGTGCCGTCGAGCGTCAGGTTGTCGTCGATCTTCCACCACTGCTGCTCAAGATTCTCCAGGAAGTTGGTGGGGTTGCAGTCCTTAATGGCAAGGCCGCGGGCCAGACCCGAGTAGATGTGGGTGTGGCAGTTGATAAGTCCAGGCATGATGAGGTTGCCCTGGGCATCGACGTACTCGGCATCCGGGTACTTGGCCTTGAGCTCGCGCTCGGGGCCCACTTCGACGATCGTATCTCCGTCAATGGCGACCGCACCGTTTGGAATAAACGAGGTCTGAGCGTTGCGGGTAAAGACGGAACCGTTAGCGACCAGAAGCATGGATGCTCCCTTCAACATCAGAGGCGGGGTTTGACACCTCTGACATGGCGGAGTGCGAAGCGCCGGCCTACACCGGAAACGGGCCCTCTCCCGTCAACGCTTCACCAAAGGGACAAACCCTTTGAAGTGCGGCTTGGTGCCGCATGGCGTCGGCGGACGAGGCGATGCGTCCGCCGACGAATAGCACCGAATTGGTTACTTCTTGCTCTCGGGCAAGACCAGATCCACGGCAGCGTCCTTGGCAGCATCGATGTGCTGAGCCACGACCGGCGTCTGCGGAAGGATCAGGTTAAGGACAATGGCCATGATGGCGGTGGGGGTTACGGCATTGGAGCCGATGACGGTGGACACCCAGGCGGGCATACCCTCGCCGGCAAGGCAACCGCTGGCCATCCAGATACCCAGGCCAAAGACGACGGAGGTGCCGACGATGGTGGTAGTGCGCTGCGTGAGGCCCTCGCGGGTGAACATGCGCACGCCGTTCATGGTGATGGTGCCAAAGACGCCGACGGTCGCGCCGCCGATGACGGGCTGCGGGATAGCGGAAAGGACGGCAGAGAGCTGCGGGAAAAGACCGGCGATGGCAAAGACGGCCGCAATGATCACAAAGACCCACTTGTTGACGACCTTGTTGGAGCAGATGATGCCCACGTTCTGGCCAAGGGCGCTGGTGGGAAGACCGCCCAGCAGACCGCCGACCATAGAGGTGAGGCCCTGGGACACGATAGCGCCGGAGAGCTCGCGCTCGGTGGGCATACGGTCGATGGAGCCCAGGCAGGCGGCGGAGACGTCACCGATAACCTGGATGGCAACCATGGGGAACACGACGGCGAGGGTAATGCAGACCTCGGGATCAAACTCGAGCGCGTAGGGCATGAGCTTGGGAAGAGCGAAGACCTGAGCGGTGGCGACGCTGGAGAAGTCGATCATGCCAAAGGGGATGGAGACGATCATGCCAACGATCATGCCAAAGAACACGGATCCCAGCTTGAGCGTGCCCTTGCCAAAGTTGGCGAGCGCAAAGACCACGGCGAAGGTGATAAGAGCGACGCACCAGGCCTGCGGGGTGCCCCACAGCGGCGTACCCATACCGCCGGCCATATACTTGACGGCCGTGGGATACAGCGAAACGCCGATGGAGAAGATGACCGTACCGGTCACGACGGGCGGGAACAGCCACTTGATCTTGCTGTAGGCCAGACCAAAGAGGACCGCGACGGCGCCGCCGACGATCTCGCCGCCCAGCAGTGCACCAAAGCTAAAGCCCGAGGCACCCATGGCCTGCAGGGCCGGCAGGAACGCGAACGAAACGCCCATGACGATGGGCAGGCCGCCGCCGATGCGACGGAAGGGAGCGAAGGCCTGAAGGGCCGTGTCGATCGCCGAAAGAATGAGCGCGACCTGGATGATATCGGTGCTCTGCTGGCTATTAAAGCCGTAGACGCCGGCCATGATGACCGCCGGGGTAATGATGCCGGCAAACGATGCCAGTACGTGCTGAAGGGCACACGGGATCATTTCCTTAACGGGAGGCATGCCTTCGCGAGTGAACAGGGCTTCAGTGCCGTTCGTAACCGTCTCCTGGGTCATTTGACCACCAATCCTCGAAGTAGTTGTTTTCGCATCTAACGCTCTATTGTGACGCAGTGCGGGGTTGAGGTTGTGCCTTCATTGCATATCGTATTAAAGATGATTCTCATTCTCAATAATAATTTTTTGTTATCAGACTATTCTTCAGCTGAAATAACGCATTTCCGCAGGTCAGGAAAGTGTCTAGTCAAAATAACATCTAACTTTTCTTTTGGTCAACCGTTTACCGCTAAATTCCTACCGTTCGTCTGCATTACGCAATGTACCTGCGGATATACGAGATGATGGGCAGCGTGTTACCATGAGAAAAAATTGTTATGAACATTTCCGATTTCACCCAAAGGAGTTGCCCGTGAACGAGACCGTACGTCGCTTTTTGCCGATGGTCGATTTTCTGGAGCAGATACTCGGCAAAAACAGCGAAATCGTGCTGCACGATTTCTCGGATCCCGACCACGCCATCGTCGATATTCGCAACGGCATCGTGAGCGGCCGCAAGGTCGGCGGTCCCGCCACCGATCTGGCACTCAAGATCATGCACGACGCCAAGTATCGCGACCTGCCGTTTATTACGGGCTACGAGGGGCGCGGTGCCGGCGGCAAGACGTTGGAGTCAGCGACGTACTTTATCCGCGAGAATGACGAGATCGTCGGTATGCTCTGCGTCAACACCGACCTCTCGACCGTGCGCTCCATCAACGCCATGGCGCAGCAGCTCATGGCGTGCTTCGACGCGGCGCCGACGCGCACGGAGCCCGCCCCTATCGAGGTCGAAAGCCTTTCGGAGTCCACACAGGAGCTCATCGACCGCAGCATTGCCGAGTTGCTGAGCGCGCGCGGGCTGGATGTGGCGTCGCTTGGTCAGAGCGACCGCGTGGACGTCATTCGCCACCTCAACGGCAACGGGGTGTTCATGCTCAAGGGCGCCGTGGCCTGCGCCGCCGCCGCGCTGGGCATCTCAGAGCCCAGCGTCTACCGCTACCTGCAAAGAGTTCGCAAAGAGGGCTAACGAGCAAAATGAAGCGCGGCTCCACAAGCGATCCGTCACTTGACAAAAGACCCTGCAGCTCGCACGCGCTGCAGGGTCTTTTTGCATGTCATGTTTAGTTGTGGCCAACGCCTTAGAGAGCGGCAACGACCTCGATCTCGACCAGACCGCCAGCCGGAAGGGCGGCAACCTGGAAGGCGCTGCGCGCGGGGAACGGGGCCTCGAACTTGGAGGCGTAGATCTCGTTCACGGCGGCGAAGTCGGCGATGTCGGCCAGGTAGACCGTGGTCTTGACGACATCGGCAAAGGTGGCGCCGGCAGCGGTCAGCAGGGCCTCGACGTTGGCGAGGGACTGCTTGGCCTGGGCCTCGACGCCCTCGGGCATCTTGCCAGTTGCGGGATCGATGCCCAGCTGGCCGGACAGGAACACCATGTTGCCGGCCTGGATACCGGGGGAATACGGGCCGATGGCTGCGGGTGCGTTATCGGAAGACACGACTGTCTTGCTCATGTTTATCTCCTTACGGTTAACTAGAAAGCGTGAGCGCGGCGTTCGCACCGGGAGGCACAGTTCGGTCTGAACACCGCGCTTGATTGGGATAGTAATCAAGGTTTCCGTGCGATGCAAGAATATTATCAGTTTGCGAGAATAATTTATCGCCCAACGGTTTCCCCGAACCGCTGAACGGTTCTTCACGGGGTCAGCCAGCCCAAGCTGCTGAAGACTTTATCCCGCTTGGAGCACGGGCATCGCCTGCCGCAACGGCACCACTATACTTTTGAATATCTGAGCATTTTGAAAGGCAGGATATGACCGCAACCGCCAGTCGAACCACCAACCGCAGACCCGAGCTTTTGGCGCCCGCCGGAGGGCCCGAGCCCTTTGCCGCCGCACTCGCCGCGGGGGCAGACGCCATCTATTGCGGCATGGGCAGCTTCAACGCCCGCCGCAAGGCCACCAACTTTACCGACGAGGCCTTTGAGCAAGCCTGCCGCGCCGCACATCTAGCCGGGTCGCGCGTCTACGTCACGGTCAACATCGTCATCAAGCAGTCCGAGATGGGCGATGCGCTGCAACTCATCCATCGCTGCTCCACGCTGGGCGCCGACGCCTTCATCATCCAGGACTGGGGCCTGTTCTTTGAGGTCAAGCGCACGATGCCCGGCATCGAGACGCACATCTCGACCCAGGCGAACATCCATGATGACCGCGGAACGCTTTGGTGCCGCGAGCAGGGCGCCGACCGCGTGACTCTCTCGCGCGAGCTCTCCATCGACGAGATCGCCGCCATCCACGACGCCGCGCCCGACGTTGACCTGGAGGTCTTTAGCCACGGTGCCATCTGCTTTTGCTACTCGGGCCTATGCCTGCTCTCGAGCTTTGCCATGGCGGGCCGCTCGGCCAACCGCGGCATGTGCGCTCAGCCCTGTCGCTTGCCTTACGAGCTGATCGACGAGAACGGCCGCGCGCTCTCCCCTGCCGGTCGCGAGCGCGCGCTGTGCCCGCGTGACACCAACACCTCACAGCTTGTTCGCCGTCTGTATGACGCCGGCGCCGCATCGCTCAAGCTCGAGGGCCGCATGAAGGCACCCGATTACGTGTACTCCATCGTTGATGTGTATCGTCACGAAATTGACGACATGCTATCCGGAGCCGCCGTTGCCAAGGACGAGGAAGCCGCCCGCCAGCGCCAGCTCAAGCGCTGCTTCAACCGCGACTTTACGCACGCCTATCAGGACGGCACCTCGGGCGACGAGATGATGAGCTATGAGCGTTCCAACAACCGCGGCCAGATCGTGGGCACGGTGCTGGGCAGCCGCCCGGCCAACCGCGATGTGCGCGGCCTCAAGTCCGACGACCGCCGTCGCCGCGCCGCCATCGCCCGCATTGAGCTGTTTGAGCCCGTGGGCAAAGGCGACCTGCTGGAGCTTCGCCACGATAACGAGTTTGACCAGTTCCTGACCACCATTGCCGCCGATGATGCCGCCGCCGGTGACATCATTGAGTGCCGCGTGCCCCGCAGCATGCCCGAGGGCTGCCGTGTACGCGTGATTCGCAGTCAGCGCGCCATCGACGCCGCCGGCGCCGCGCTCAAGCGCGATGTGCTGCGCCGCCGAGCTGTTGACGTGTCCGTCGCGGCGCGCCTGGGCGAGCCGTTTACTGTCACGCTCACCTGCTGTGACAACCCCGCGCTCACCGCCACCGCCACGGGCTTCACCGTCGAGGCCGCCAAGACGCGCGCCGTCGAGGCGGCAGACCTGGTTGAGCACGTCGGGCGCATGGGCTCCTCTCCCTTTGAGGCCGCAAGCTTTGATGTGGCGCTCGATGAGGGCTGCGGCATGGGCTTCTCCGCCGTGCACAAGGTGCGCGCCGCCGCTTGTAAGGCGCTGGAAGAGGCCATTCTGGCACCGTACGAGGAGCGCGCAAAAACGCTCGAGTTGCCGGTGCTCGACAAATGTACGCACCCCATGCCCAAGCACTACCGCGACGAGCCGCAGATCTGCGCCACCGTCACCTCGCTCGAGGCCGCCGAGGCAGCCCGCGCGGAGGGTGCAACGCGCATCTATATGACCACCGACGCGCTCGAGGCTGTCGGACTCTCCCCTGCCGATGCATTTGAGCAGGGTATCGTGCCCGTACTCGACGAGGTCTGCCGCGCCGTCGACCACGAGCGCGTCGATCCTTGGATCAATGCCGGAGCCACCGTCGCCGTCGGCAATATCTCCGAGCTCGCCGTAGCCGCTCATGCCGGCGCCACGGCCGAGATTCGCTCTTGCCTGCCGGTGCATAACACGCCCTGCATGGAGGCACTTGCCGAGCGCGGAGCCGGTGCGTTTTGGCTCTCGCCCGAGATCACGCTCGACGAGATCGTCTCGCTTGGCACCGCCGCGCCCGCAGCCCTGGGCATCACTGTGTTCGGCCGCCCGCGCGTTATGACGAGTGAGCACTGCATCCTGCAGGTGGCCAATGGCTGCATCCACGATTGCGCTAACTGCCGCCTGCGCGCCCGCAAGCTGTCACTCAAGAATATCGACGGCAAGGTCATGCCCGTACGCACCGACATCCATGGCCGCTCTCGCCTGTACGACGCCTACCCCATCGACCTCACGCCGCAGGTTCCTCAGCTGCTCGATGCCGGCGTGCGTCGTCTCATGGTAGACGGAACGCTGCTCGAGACAGATGAGGTGGGCCGTGCCGTCGCCCGCGTCCGTCGTGCCGTCGAAGCAGCACAGGCCGGCCGCAAGCCCGCCGCCCGCCTGCGTGGCGCCACCTCGGGCTGCATGTTTGTGGGAATTAGCTAACCGAAAGGCTTACACGTGAACGAAGAACCTCAAGTCCTCTACTGCGACGCCTGGCTCATGGCCATCGACAAGCCCGCCGGCATGATCGTCCACGGCGACGGCACCGGCGAGCGCACGCTCACCGACTACGCCAGCGATCTGTTGCTGGCGATGGGCGACGGCTTTGCCGCGACTGACATGCAGCCGCTCAACCGCCTGGACCGCAACACCACCGGCGTGGTGTTGTTTTCGCTCGACAAGCAGACGCAGCCCGCCTTTGACCAAATGGTCATCGACCACGCCTTCGAAAAGCACTATCTGGCGCTGGCCGAGGGCAAGATCGACTGGAACGAGAAGCTCATCGACAAGCCCATCGCCCGCGACCGTCACGACAGCCGAAAGATGCGCGTCGGCGCCAGCGGCAAGCCGTCTCAAACTCGCGTGAAGGTGCTCAAACGTCTTAAGAGCCGTCGTGGCCTGCCCGCGCGCTCGTATATCGATGTCGAGTTGCTCACCGGCCGCAAGCACCAAATCCGTGTGCACCTGGCAAGCGAGCATCATCCCCTGGTTGGCGACGACCTGTACGGAACGCCGCGCCCCTGCGGCCTGATGCTCCACGCCCACAGCGTGTCCTTCACGCATCCCGTAACCGGCGAGCACATCCACATCGAAGCCCCCTGCCCCTGGGAGCCCTAAAACCTGCCGAAAAGGGACAGGTTTATTTTGGCAGGTTTTATCTGGGAAAACGTCAAGCCGCCACGATGGCTCAGCCGCGGTCCCAAAACGTCTCGATCTGTAACAGTTAGAACCCATTTTCCGGTCTATTTGTTATAGATCGAGACATTCGAATCCCTCTCAAGGAAAAATCTCAATCTGTAACAATAACTCGGCAAAATCGGTCCCAGATGTTACAGATTGAGACAAAGGGACGGTGCGGCTCGGAAGTATCTCGATCTGTAACACCTAGCCCACTTTTAGCGGTCCAGTTGTTACAGACTTAGACAAAACCGGTAGACAACGAAAGCGGCAACGCCCGTGATGGACGTTGCCGCTTTTCTATTGAGAAAACTACTCGGTTTCCGTTGCTAACCACCACAATGGGGACAGGCGCCTTCGCGGCGGTTTTGGTCTTAGCCCGTCCCCTGCTGCTAGACCGTGATGACGTTGTCCATTGCCCGGTACTTGGTGGGGACCTCGCCTGCGGTAATAATCGTTGCGTCTCGGAAGTCCGCGAACTTGATGGGCGCCACCATACCAAATTTACTGGCGTCCGAGATTACGAAGCGTTTGGCGGCATGGCGCATCGAGATACGCTTGACCTGCGCTTCCTCGATATCCGGTGTGGTGAAGCCCTGCTCGGCGGCAATGCCGTTAGAACCCCAAAAGCCGCAGTTAAAGTTGTAGCGGTCTAGGGTTGCCAGAGCATCGGGGCCAACGAGCGCCTCGGTCTCGGGTTTAAGCTCGCCGCCCAGCACCACGGTGCGCATGCCGCGCACAGCGAGATGCTGAGCATGGAGCACGGAATCAGTCACATAGGTGACCGATTCGAGATGCGGAAGATGCTCGATGAGTCTGAGCGTTGTCGAACCCGAATCGATGTATACAAAGCTCTCAGGCTCCACAAGCGCCGCCGCACGGGCGCAGATACGCTCCTTGTCGTCGTTATGGAGGTCACTGCGCTCATTGAGCGTTAGGTCGCGCGTCACGTGCGCGCGCTCAAGACTCGTCGCTCCACCGTGGACCTTGGCGATGCGGTGCGCTCGGTCGAGCGTCTGCAGGTCGCGCCGAATGGTGGACGCCGTCACGCCCAGGGTATCGGCAAGCTCTGGCACAGTAACCGAGCCAGCCCGCTGCACCATCGACACAATCGCGTTGAGCCTATCCTCCGCAAGCATTGCTTACTCCTCCTCGGGGTACACGACTCCCCAGTCGGCACGAAGCTTGGTCATGAGCTCCATCACATCAGAAGCATAATCCAGCAGCTCGCGCTTGGAGTCGTCGCCGGCAACGGCCTGCTCAAGATCGGCCATCTCATAGCAAAGGGCGTAAGCCTCGGTGCCGGCGTGGACCTCCTCGCGGTGACCGTCCGCAGTCCACACGATGGTCGCGTGATCGGCACGCGGATACTCGTTGACCTCGATATAGCACTTGTCAAAGCTGATGACCGAGCGCTTGGGCTGCTTGGAGTGGAGCGTAAGGCTCACAACACCCAGCTGCTGCTCGGCATTACGGCAGACGATGCCGCCCGCAACGTCCACGCCGGTCTCACAGGTGTTGCCCAGCGAAACGACCTCGGCGGGCTGGCTTGCCATAAAGAGGCGCATGACGGACAGGGCATACACGCCAATATCGAGCATGGCACCGCCAGCAAGGTTGCGATTGTAGAAACGATTGGTCAAATCGCCGTACTCCTTGTAGCTGCCAAAGTTGAGCTGAGCGAGGTTCATGCGGCCGAACTCGCCAGCATCCATGCGACGACGCAGCTCCTGATACAAGGGCATGTGAAGCACCGTGGTGGCGTCCATAAGGACGACGTTGTGCTCGTCGGCGATGGCACGCGCCTCGTCGAGCTCAGCGGAATTGAGGGTAATGGCCTTCTCGCAGAGCACGTGCTTACCAGCTGCCAGAGCGGCTCGCAGGTAGGTGATATGCGTGTTGTGCGGCGTGGTGATATAGACGGCGTCGATGTCCGGATCGGCGTAGAGGTCCTCGACCGTCTCGTACACCTTCTCGACGCCATACTGCTCGGCAAAAGCCTGGGCTTTGGAAAGCGTACGGTTGGCGACACCCGCGAGCTTGCGGCCGGCCAGCGCGAGGGACTGGGCCATTTGGTTGGCGATAACACCGCACCCGATCACTGCCCAGCGAAGCTCGGGAGCCGTAAAGATGTCGTTTGGGAACGGCTGATTCTGGACCGAGGCAAACGCCGCCTTTGCGGCTGCCTCGGCGTCGAGCGGAGCCTGTTTGGAATCTGCCATGATGTGCCTCCTGAGTCATCGGAAGTTCTTCATTTCTAACAACCCTATAGTCGCACAATTGCGCGCGTATCTGCTCGTGTTTGCGTATTTATTTGCTTATCGGTCATTATTTAGCCATAGTTGGCAGATGTTTGCGCGGCTATGCGCATTATCGCGCAAGGCTATGCGCGTAAATGCGCATGCGACGATCCTTGTGAAACATAAAGGGACGGAACACCAAAGCCCTAAAAGACAGACCCAGCTGTATTACTTCACCCCACTGGGGGCATCAGACATCAAAGGATCGTCCCAAACTGCCGGCACATAGAGACTGCCCCCCCAACGACTGGTCATTTAAGTCTGTCCCCAATGAATGGTCGTCCCCAGCTGCCGACAGAAAATGAACGCCCCCAGGTGCCGGCATTTCAACGGCCACTCATTTAAGTCTGTCTCTTATACACATCTGACGCTGCCGACGATCTTACGCGTGTAGA
>URKV01000045.1 GCA_900548565.1 uncultured Collinsella sp. | reverse complement strand
GAGATGCTCAGGAGTCTCGTGGGCTCGGAGATGTGTATAAGAGACAGGCTCAAGGCGCTCGACGCCGTGGCCGAGGAGGAGGCCGAGTTCGGCAACTCGCCGCGTTCCATCGCGCTGGCCTTCGACCGCTTCTTGGCGGGCAAGGAGGCCCCGGGTGCCCTCAACGAGGAGGGCGACGGCGCGGTGCGCATCATGACCGTGCATGCGTCCAAGGGTCTGGAGTATCCGGTCGTAGCGGTTGCCGAGTGTTTTGGCGTGCGCAAGCCGTCCGGTGCGGCTCAGATGGGGCGTGTCGAGGGCGGAGCGCAGGTCGTGGCACTGCCAGCTCGTTTTGATGGCGTTAAGCTTGCCGATGGGACCTTTGTGAAGGGCGATGACGTCAAAAAGCAGTTTGAGCATGCGTTTAAGGGCAAGGGCACGTCGCTGTGGCTGCCGCCGGAGCTCATGGAGGACGTCTGTGCGACGGGTTCTCCCGCCGAGGCATTTGCTCGCCTGCGCAACGACGACCTGCAGCTTTCGCTCGAGGAGCGGGCTCGTCTGCTCTATGTCGCCATGACGCGAGCGCGTGAGCTGGTCATTCTGGCGATGGATGCCGGCGTGAGCCGCGGCAAGGTGACGGCGCCGACCTTCGATGTCGAGACCGATCTGACCTACGATGTGCTGCGCCGCATCCTGCCGGCCGACAGTCTGGACATGCCGCAGCTCGATAGCGACCGTTTGGTGTTCGACAACTCCAAGCCGGGCGACTACGAGCTTATCTCGCTGGCGGACTTTACGTTTGGCGAGCAGGCGTTTGAGGCCAACGCTTCGCTGGATGTCGAGGGCAGGCTTGTTCGCGGCGATGCCGATGCCGCCGATAATGCTGCGCGCTCAACCGTGCCCGGTCCTGCCGACCCCAAGCCCGATTCGTTTGAGCTTGTGTATCCCCAGGCAGTGGGCGTGCGCATGGGCATCTGTCCGTATCCGATGCGTGATTCGTATAGCTACTCGTCAATCGCCGCGGCGCTCCATGCCGAGACGGAAGATCGTGCCGCCGAGGCACACGTGCCCATGGACGAGTCCGGCGATGATGCGGAGTCGGATGGTTCCGAGATGACGGATGCAGACGTGGCCGCCGTCGAGCCCGTTGGCAACCCCATGGCGCTGGGCTCGGCCTTCCACGCTGCCTGCCAGTGGCTCATCGAGATGGGTGCCGATGCGCTGCCCGCTGAGCGTGCCGAGGCCCTGGCTCGCCTGTGGCACCTGACGCCGGAACAGCGCGAACGCTTCGACGTTGCCCTGGACCGCTGGCTCAAGTCGGCTGTTCGTGCCGACCTGCTCGCGTGGCCGTGCGTTCGCGCCGAGGTGCCGTTCTTTTCACTGGGCTGCGAGGACAAGGACATCGCTCGCTACGGTGCTTATGCCGAGGGCGCCATCGATGCACTGGCTACCGACCCGGCCGATCCGTCGTGCGCACTGGTCATCGACTACAAGACGGGCGGCACGCCGGATGAGACGCCCGACCAGCTGCTCGAGAAGCACGCCCTGCAGGCGCGCGTTTACGCTGATGTTCTGCACAAGGCGGGCTTTGAGGCCGTGACCGTCAAGTTCGTCCGCGTGGAGCAGCCGGATCCAACCATCTTCGTCGAACCCGCCGAACCTCAAGTAGTCACCTACAACCTCTAGCCACCTCAGGCTTTACGGTGCTATTTGGTTAGTTTTGGGGCCGTAAAGCCCTCAATCGTCCAAATGGCACCGCAACGCATGGGAGAGCCTGGGGCGGTACAATGACTCGAACGGTTCAAACGAATAAGGAGCCATCATGCAGCTCACCAAAACGCTTAAGGTGACGCCGGAGGAGCTTTTTGACGCTCTGGCGGGGTCCATCATGCAGGATATCGAGAACGCCACGGGCAAGCGTCCCAGCCGCAACAAGCTCAACGGCTATAAGTACGAGAAGCGTGCCCAGTCTGCAAAAGGCAAGGCTAAGGGCACGGCGATTAAGGTTAAGATCAAGCACTTTGACTACCCGTGCTTCTATGAGGTCCGATTTCAGTATGCGGCGGGCATCAATACCATGCGCTATGAGGCTGCACCTGCTGGCGATGGTGCCTGCGAGCTCACCTATACCGAGGATTTTCAGGGCGTGGGTGGCAACACGTCTGGCACGCGCGGCAAGCTCGGCCTCTTCTTCTATGAGCGCAAGCTCAAGAGCCACGCCAACCAGACGATTGATCAAATCGTCAAATACATCGAGGGTGAGCGCCGCGTAAAGGCTAATCCCGCCTTCGCCGATGATACTGCCGAAAACGCTTCGGATGTATTCCATTGATACCCTGTTCAAAAGCTTTACCGCTCTTCACATCAACTGTGAACACTTCAGGCTTCGAATCAGTAGCGAGCGGCCCGACAAAAATAGTTGTTGGTAGTGCCAAATGAATAAGAATGCCATTACGCAACTGCACGTCTATTCCGCCTTTTTCGTTCTCACGGGATTTGTTTTAAATCGGGGAGTGTTTCTACTTTTCCTTGCGGAGAAAGGAATGTCTGTAACGGAAATCGCGCTTTATCAAGCCCTGTTCAACATAGCAACGGTCGTCCTCGAGCTGCCAACAGGGCTGATAGGCGATTTCTTTGGAAAGAAGTTTTCGATTCAAGTGGGCGTGCTGCTGCTTTTCTTCCATACCGCCGGCATGCTGTTGCTCTCAGGCCCCTTTCTTGTCGTGCTTTCCCTTGTTGAGGCACTCGCCTACTCCCTTCAATCGGGATCCGAACAAGCACTTTTATATGAAATTGCCCGAAATGCCGGTCAAGGAGAGCGCTTCCTCACCATCAACGCTCGGCTGCTTGCCGCGCAATCAATCGCTACGGGAATGGCAATTGTGCTCGGATCTTTCATTGCCCAAGTATCTTGGAGTGCCCTCTACGTATGTGTCTCCGTTTTCTATCTCCTGCAGCTTTTCCTTCTGTATCCCATTGAGAGGACGGAAACGACCCGTTCTGAAAGATCAGAAAAGGGGAGGTTTGACGCAGCCAAGATGTTCAGGCGCGAGACCTGGCGCGTTGGAGAATCCGCTTTTGCGGTATTGCTTCTCCTAATCGGCACAAGCATGCTCGACGGATTCTACGGGAGTTATTACAACTTGAATCAGTTGGTATTCGACGCATTTGATGCTCCCGTCTCCATAATAGGAATCTTTTTCGGTGCATCCTATGCAGTAAATGCGATGGCCTACATTGCAGCAGATTTCTTCTCATCGCGTTTCGGGAAAAGAAATACCATGCGCGGCTCGATGCTAATTGAGGCTGGCCTTTTCATGATTCTTCCGTGGTTCGCTTCAAATCCGCTGTGTTTGTTTGGCCTTAGCATGGTGCTTTGTTTTCTCCCAGAAGTGGTGTACATCACTTCGGAAAACTTAATCCAAGACGCGATAGCGGACGATCTCCGCGCGACGATCCTTTCCGTCGCGTCTCTGGTAAGGGCTCTCTTTTCCGCAATGTTTTTCTCCATATTTGGACATGTGTTGGGGTTATATCCCATTCAGATAGCGCTCGGTATTATTGGTACAATCGCGATAGCAATTACCGCCGTTGTTTCATTGAAAATGGTAGGAATGCAGGTCTCCAAGAATTGATATATCGATTGACGAGCTATCCGAAGCGTCGAGCCTTCTTGATGGACATGACTATTCGTCACAAATCATTTCGCGCATCGCCGGGGTTCCAGTAATACTCGATGTATCTGGATGCCCTCATTCCCCTTTTTGAAGGTACCAAATTAGCTACCCGTGTGGGTTTGGCTAGGTTCGGGTGCTGTCCGTGCCGTGGGGTAAAATCGTTCAGTCAGAACACGAACCCGCATCGGAGCTCATCACATGGCATTCGTCCATCTGCACAACCACACTGTCTTCTCCATGCTCGACGGCGCAACCCGTATCCAGGATATGGTCAACCGTGCCGTTGAGCTTGGCATGCCCGCCGTCGCCATTACCGACCACGGCTACATGTATGGCGTGCCCGACCTGGCGCTGGCCTGCGACGCCGTCAATCACAACACGCCCGAGTACAAAACCTGGAGCCACGACAAGGCCTTCTTGGAAAAGGACCGCCGCGACGAGCTGGTGGAGCCCGATCCCGAGGAAAACCCGCGCGAGCATGCCCAGTATGTGAAGGACATGGCCATGTGGGACGAGAAGGGCAACATCGACGAGCTCAAGCCGCCCCTGGTCATCAAACCCATCTTTGGCTGCGAGGTCTACTTTACGCCGGACGAGACCCTTGCCCGCGACCACAAGCCCGAGCTCTACCACATGATCCTTCTGGCCAAGGACCAGGAGGGCTACGTTAACCTGATGCAGACGGTCTCTGAGGCCGCCGTACAGGGCTTTTACTACAAGCCCCGCGTGACGCTCGACAACCTGCGCCGCCACGCCAAGGGCATGATCTGCACGAGTGCCTGTATCGCGGGCATCATCCCCAAATATATCGACCGCGGCGACATGGAAGGCGCCATCAAGTGGGCCGAGACCTTCCGCGACACCTTCGACCCCGGCGACTTCTACATCGAGATCCAGGAACACGGCATTACCACCGATAACGGCCTGACCGACGAGCAGATGGACCGCACGCTCATCGACATCGCCAAACAGGTGGGCGTCAAGGTCATCGCCACCAACGACTTCCACTACCTGCGCCGCGAGGACGCGCCCGTGCAGGACGTCATCATGTGTATTGGCATGAACGCCAAGGTCGACGACCCCAACCGCATGCGCATGACCGGCTCGGAGTTTTACATGAAGACCGAGGAGGAGATGCGGGCGATGTTCCCGTATTGCCCCG
The DNA here is from genome assembly GCA_900548565.1 of uncultured Collinsella sp. Lineage (GTDB taxonomy): Bacteria > Actinomycetota > Coriobacteriia > Coriobacteriales > Coriobacteriaceae > Collinsella. The sequence continues at coordinate 7,835 of URKV01000045.1, read as the reverse complement.
AGGCCTGCGACAACACGCTCGAGATCGCCGACAAGTGCTACGTGGAGCTCGACTGGGACTCCATCATCCTGCCGCGCTTCCCGTTGCTCGATCCCGGCGAGACGCACGAGAGCCAGTTCCGCCGCGAGTGCGAGAAGGGCCTGCGCCAGCACTACGGTGACGACTGGGCCACGCGCGAGATCGGCGGAGTCAACATCAAAGAGCGCTTTGAGTACGAATACAAGGTCATCTGCGACAAGGGCTTTGCCGCCTACTTCTTGATCGTTGCCGAGTACGTGCAATGGGCCAAGGACAACGGCATCGGCGTCGGCCCCGGCCGTGGCTCTGCCGCCGGCGCTATCGTCGCCTACGCCATGAACATCACCGCGTTCGACCCGCTCGAGAACGGCCTGATGTTCGAGAGGTTCCTGTCTCCGCAGCGTACCGAGATGCCCGATATCGATATGGACTTCGACGATGAGCGGCGCCTCGAGGTCGTGGAGCACGTTCGCCAGCTCTACGGTCCCGAGAAGGTCACCCACGTCATCACCTACTCGACCATTAAGGCCAAGCAGGCCATCAACGATGCCGCGCGCGTTTTGGACTACCCGGTCTACATGGGCCAGCGCCTGTCCAAGATGGTCTCGAGCGACCCCAAGGTCAAGCTCAAGCAGGTACTCGACAAACAGCCCGGCAAAGAGGATCTGTTTAACCCCGATTTTGCCGAGGCCTATAAAAAGGACGACGACGCCCGCCGCATCATCGACACGGCGCTCTCGATCGAGGGCCTCACCCGTGGCGAGGGCGTGCACGCGTGCGCCGTTCTGATCTGCCGCGACCCCGTCAACGAGCATGTGCCCACCAAGCTCGACACCAAGGGCGGCGTCGAGATTACCCAGTACGAGGGCCATACCGTCGCCGACATGGGCCTGCTCAAGATGGACTTCTTGGGCTTGCGCACGCTGACGGTTATCTCCAAGGCCAAGGCAAACATCAAAAAGAACTTTGGCATCGACATCAAAGAGGAAGAGATTCCCTTTGACGATCCCGAGATCTTTAAGCTCATGGGCTCCGGCCACACCGCCGGTGTCTTCCAGGTCGAGTCCGCCGGCATGACGGCCACGATCAAGAACATGAAGCCCACCGAGTACAAGCACGTCGTGGCATTGATCGCTCTGTACCGCCCGGGCCCGCTGGGCGCCGGCATGGTTTCGTCCTACATCAACCGTATGAACGGCAAGGAGCCGGCCGTCTCCTACGACGACCGTCTGGACGACATCCTGGGCGAAACCTACGGCACCATGGTCTACCAGGAGCAGGTTATGCTCATCTCCGTCGAGATGTGCGGCTTCTCCAAGGGCGAATCGGACTCGCGTATCCGTAAACCCGTGGCTAAGAAGAAGATCAAGCTGCTCACGTCGACGGTGCTCCACTGGGAGGATGGCTCGGACGAGACCACCTACGACCACTGGATGAACGGCGCCATCAAGAACAACTACACGCGCGAGGTTGCCCAGAAGATTTGGGACGATGTTCTCGAGTTCGCGTCCTACGCCTTCAACAAGTCGCACTCCGCCGGCTACGCCATTCTGGTTATGCAGACGGCGTGGCTCAAGGCGCACTATCCGCACGAGTACATGGCAGCCGTTCTGACGTCCTACACGGGCAAGACCGACAAGATCGTGCACTACGTCTCGGCATGCCGTCACGACGGCATCCCCGTGCTGTCGCCAGATGTCAACGAGTCCGGCACCGAGTTCACGGCTACCAAGGAAGGCGTGCGCTTTGGTCTGGCCGGCATCCGCGGCGTGGGTACCGGCGTGGCGCAGGCGATTATCGCCGAGCGCGAGGCGGGCGGCCCGTTTAAGACGCTGCACGACTTTGTCGAGCGCGTGGATTCGAGCCAGGCCAACCGTCGCGTGATCGAGTCGCTGATCAAGGCAGGTGCCTTCGACTCCACGGGCTATCCGCGCCGCCAGATGATGCACTTTGTGGACAAGAACAACCCCGAGAACATCATCGACGCCGCGATAAAGCGCCAGAAGGACCGCGCGAGCGGCCAGACCTCGTTCTTCGACATGTTTGGTGATGTTGAGGGCTCGGGTTTCGAGGTCAGCGTGCCCGATCCGGACGGCCAGGAATGGGACCGCCACCTTAAGCTGAGCCAGGAGAAGGAGGTTCTGGGCATCTATGTCTCGGACCACCCGCTGCGCCCGTTTGAGTATGCGCTCAGCAAAGCGCGCGACTTCTCGTTCTCGCAGATCGACACCGGCTACGAAGTTCAGAATCCTACGGGCGGCACCATCAACCAGGAGATTCCCGAGGGCAAAGCGCTGTGGTGGGCCGGCATGGTCTCGAGCGTGTCCAAGCGCGTGACCAAAAACGGCGACCCCATGGGCATCGTGCAGCTCGAGGACATGGAAGGCGAGGCCACCGTCGTCGTGTTCCCCAAGACCTATAAAGAGGCCGAGGGGTACCTGTACGGCGAGGTCGATCCCGAGACCGGTGCGCAGCTGTCCGACGCGTTTGTGCGCATTAAGGGCAAGCTCGAGCGCTCGGACCGCGGTGACCAGATCATCGCGCAGGAGATTGTGCCGCTGGAGCTCAACGAGGAGAACAACAAGCCCAAGGTGTTTGAGGTCATGGTGCCCAACAGCCGCTTTAGCCAGGGCAATATGGCGCGCCTGGCCACGGTGCTCACCACCAATCCGGGTGGCGACCGTGTGGAGATCTTTATCGAGCAGGTGGACGGGCGCGTGCTACGTGCCGAGGTTCCGGCGAAGGTCAACGCGCGCTCGATTCCGCTGCTGGCCGAGGCCAAGGCCATCGTGGGTAACCAAGGCAGAGTGACGGTGATCTAAGGGCGACCTCGCTGGTCCGTGCGAGATTGGAGGAAGTGATGGCACAGGGGACGTTTGTGCAGGCGCTCCGGAAAGAGGCGGCGCTGAGCGGCACCTTTATGAAGGGCCGCTCGCTCATGCTCAACGGCGCCGTGCTGTCGATTGAGGACAGCGGCTCGCGCTTCTCCAAAAACGTGACGGTTGAGGGCTCGGTGCGTGGCTCGCGCGGCGATCTGTACAAGACGCACGTGGCGCTCGATATGGACGAGCACGAGGTGATCGACTACGACTGCGATTGCCCCGCTGCCTATCGCTACCCCGGCATGTGCAAGCACGCCATCGCCACAGCGCTGGCGTACCTGGACGCCAGCGGCATTGAGTCTGTTGAGGGGCTGCGCACGCCGGTTCGCACGTTTACGGCGCAGCCGAAACAGCCCGCGCGCACCGCGCCCAAAGCGCCGGCCGTCAACCCCAACTTTCCCTTTCCGGCGCCCGTCCCCACGAGTCCCAGCCTCATGGCGGCGCTCTCCGATCTTTCGGACGCGCGCATGGATGAGCTGGCGAGCATGCGCCGCAAGCTTGCCGGTGCCGTTGATCCCGACGCCCCCAAAGCGGCGTTGGAGCCCTCGTTGGTGCCGTACTACAATCCGCTGTTCGCCGACCGCTTTAGCTGGGCGCTCGAGTTCCGCATTCGCTGCGGTTCGGTGTCCTACGTGGTCAAGGATATCGACGGCATGGCCGATGCCTATGTCCGAGGCGGCACCTTCTCGTACGGCAAGAAGCTCACGTTTGTCCATACGCCCGAAGCCTTCGAGGACGTGTCGACAAAGCTGCTCAACCTTGTTGTGACGACAGTCGCCTATCTCGATGACATCACAAGCTCACGTTCGGCGTCGTACGACTTTGCCCGCAGCGGCTTTGTCGCCGAGCGTCAGTTGCCGCTGTCCGAGCATAGCATCGTATATGTGCTGGACCTGTTGCGCGGCCAGACCATCTCTTTTGAGCCCGCCTGGTCGCGGGGGACGACGACGCATCGCACCTATGACGTGGCGGTCGAGCCGGCGCCGCAAGGGGAGGATGAAGCTCCGACCAAGCGCCCGCCGCTCCTTGCCGCCAAGATTGCGCCGGCGGTCGGCGGCAGCTACGACCTTCGCCTGCCCGCCGATATGTACTGCTTTGCATCGGGCGATGTTGCCTACCTGGTCGACACGCGCCGCGCGCGCCGTACCGACACGGCGTTTGCCCAACATGCGGCGCCGTTCCTATCGCGCTTGCTGCCCTGTCGCACGCCAGTCCATATCGCTGCCGACCAGGTGGGGGAGTTCTGTCGTATGGCGCTGCCCATTTTGCGCGACTATACCGACCTTACCGCGCCCGCCGTGCTCGATACCGTGGCACCCGAGCCGAGCTTTGCTATGGCGATCGGCGTCGACGATGGGCTCGTGACCTGCAAAATTACGGTTGCCTACGGCGATTGGTCGGCGGATCTCTTTAGCCTGGGCGCTCCGGGCAGCCCCTTCGAAGAGCAACGCCCCGGCGTGCCGCCCCGCGACGAGGTGGCGGAGTTTCGCGTTATGGATACGGCGGCCCTGTATTTCGACTTTTACGAGGGCGGTCTGGCGTTTGAGGAGCGCGATGACGAGAACTTGTTCTGCCTGCTGACCGAGGGCCTGTCCGCCCTGTCCGAGCTGGGTGAGGTCATGCTCAGCGACCGTCTGCGCCAGATTTCGGTGCGCCCCGCGCCCAAGCTCTCGGTTCGTGCGACCGTCAAGAGCAATCTGCTCGATGTCGAGCTGGGCGCGAGCGGGCTTTCGGCCGCGGACCTTGCCGTCTATCTCGATTCGTACAAGCGCCATCAAACGTTTGCGCGCCTTACGTCCGGCGACATCATTCGCCTGGACGAGGGCGCTCGAGCCGCGTTTGGCCTCGCCGAGGATCTGGGCGTCGATGCCGTCGACCTGCTCGACGGCGTGTCGCTTCCCGCGTCGAGTACCCTGTTCGTCGATAGCATGCTCGCACGCACGCCCGCGCTCGAGGCCGATCGTGACGCCGCGTTCCGCCGCACCGTCGAGCGCTTGGATACGCTCGGCAAGATGGACTTTACGGTGCCGGTTTCGCTCAAGGCCACACTGCGCGGCTACCAGGTCGACGGATACCAGTGGCTCGGCTCGCTCGAACACCTGGGCCTTGGCGGCATCCTGGCCGACGACATGGGCCTGGGCAAAACGCTGCAGATGATCGCACATATCCTGGCACGCGTGGAGGCGGGGGACATCAAGCCCACACTCGTGGTATGCCCGGCCTCGCTCGTGTACAACTGGACTGCCGAGCTGGAGCGCTTTGCCCCGTCGCTCGATGTGTGCGCCATCGTGGGCGCCAAGGCGCAGCGTCGCGTGCAAATCGCCGGCGTGGCCGAGCATAACGTGGTCGTGACGTCGTATGACCTTATGCGGCGCGATATCGACGAGTACGTCGAGCAGGACTTTGCCCGTGTGGTGCTCGATGAGGCCCAGTACATTAAAAACCCGCTCACGCAGGTGGCGCGCGCCGCCAAGCGCCTGCCGGCCGGCGTGCGCTTTGCCCTGACGGGCACGCCCATCGAAAACCGCCTGTCCGAGCTCTGGAGCATCTTCGACTTTTTGATGCCGGGCCTGCTTGGCACTCGCGAGTCGTTTGCCAGACGCTTCGAAAGCCCGGTCGAGCATGCCGAGGGCGACAGTGCCGCTCGCCTGCAGGCACTCGTGTCGCCGTTTGTGCTGCGCCGCGTAAAGGAAGACGTGGTGGCCGACCTGCCCGAGAAGATCGAGGATACGGTCATGGCGCAGCTTACCGGCGAGCAGCGCAAGCTCTACCTGGCCAACCAGGACCGCATCGCCCAGCAGGTGCAGCACCGCGAGGCATCCGAGTTTAAGAAAGACAAGCTCAAAGTGCTCGCCGAGCTCACCAAGCTGCGCCAGATCTGCTGCGACCCGCGTCTACACTACGAGGATTACAAGTCGGGGAGCGCCAAGCTCGATACGTGCATGGAGCTCGTGCACGGCGCACTCGATGGCGGTCACCGTATCTTGTTGTTCAGCCAGTTTACGGGCATGCTCGATATTATCGGTAAGCGCCTGGCCAAGGAGGACATCGCCTTCCTTAAGCTCACGGGCGCTTCGTCTAAGGAGAGCCGCGCCAAGATGGTCGCGCAGTTCCAAGCGGGCGAGGTTCCGGTCTTTTTGATTTCGCTCAAGGCGGGCGGCGTGGGCCTTAACCTGACGGCTGCCGACGTGGTCATCCACTACGACCCGTGGTGGAACGTGGCGGCGCAGGACCAAGCAACTGACCGTGCACACCGTATTGGCCAGCAACATACCGTGACCGTGTACAAGCTCATCGCCAAGGACACGATCGAGGAACGCATTATGCGGATGCAGGAGTCCAAGCGCGACCTGGTCAACAGCGTGCTCGGCGGCGACGGCATCTCGTCGGCACTGTTCACGCGCGAGGATGTTCTGGCGCTGCTCGGCGGCGACGGGCGCTAGCCGCGCGCGGGGTGGGACTGCTGGAGTGGGCAGGACGGTCGACGCATTTTGGCCCGACCGCTTGCCTGATCCGTTATGTGTTCATTTGCAATGCCGTGGATGGTTTGTCTGCCTTTGGGCATAAGAACCATCGAGAACATTGGCACATCAGCAAAGGAGAACATCATGGCGAAATTCTTTAAGGACCCCGACGGCAAGCTCATCGCCGCCCTTGGCGACGACGTTGCGACCCCTGCCGGTTGCACGGAACTGACTGCAAACACTGAGGACGCAGCGCACGAGAAGCACGTGCCTGTTGTCGAGACCGAGCGTGACGGTCACGTGATTCGCGCACGCGTTGGCTCGGTCGAGCACCCCAGCCTGCCCGAGCACTACATTGAGTGGATCGCCCTTGAGGCCGAGGGCCGCTTAGAGGTCCATTACCTTGAGCCCGGCATGAAACCCGCGACGTTTTTCGCGGGCGGCTCCAAGACCGGTACCGTCTATGCCTACTGCAACCTGCACGGGCTGTGGTCCGCGACATTCTAGGAGCGCGCCCCCGCTCGGGGTATCATAGCTAGCATATGCACATGCAAGCGCCGGCTGCATTATGCGGCCGGCGCTTTTACTACGATTTCGATGGTTTACGACGGAAAGGACTGGGCCATGAAACTCGCGCTTGCACAAATCGATATGCGCCTGGGTGATATTGAGGGCATTTGCGGCCGCATCGAGGACCAGGCTCGTCTGGCCCACGAGCGCGGGGCGCGCGTGCTGTGCGTTCCGGCTCCGCTCTTTATGGGCGCCATGCCCGGTGGCCTGGTGGGCGCTGCCGACTTTGAGCACGACGTGCTTGCCGGTTTGACTGGTGTCGCCGAGCGTATCCAGGAGCTTGACATGATCTGCATCGTGCCCGCGGCGGTTTCGTTTGAGGGCCAGCCGCTGCTCGACTACATGATGCTCAAGGACGGTCATGTGGTGCCGGCGCGTTCGAGCATTGCCCTGCAGCGTGGCGAGAACAACGACACACGTTGGGCGCCGCCGGTGTTCGACGTGGACGGCGTGCGCATCGCCGTGATTTTTGACTTGGACCGCGAACTCGAGATGTTGCCGACCGGTGTTGACCTCATTGCGTATTTCCAATTCAACGCGTTTGACATGACCGACCGTGAGACTGCCGCCATTGCCGCCGTTCGCAGCGGCGCCTACCGCAAGATCGCATCCAAGCGCAGCGTGTGGTTTGCCTGCATGGCGCCGGTCGGTGCCTATGACGAGTCGGTGTATACCGGCGGTTCGTTTGTGCTCGACGACTGCGGTCGCGTGGTGGCCCAGGCGCCGTGTTTTGAGGAGAGCCTGCTGGTTCAGGAGATTCAGCGCGGCGTGATGCTCGATGCTTTGGAGGACCACGAGCTGCCCGAGTTTCGTTCCGAGGAGTGGTTGTGGCAGGCGCTGGTGCTCGCCGTGCGCGACAACGCCCGAGCCCCCGAGACCGTACTAGATCTCGTATGCCGTC
>URKV01000044.1 GCA_900548565.1 uncultured Collinsella sp. | reverse complement strand
AAGCAGCTCCGGTGGCAGCAGCGGCTCTGGCAGCGACAAGGACCACGGCAATAACAAGCGTTCCGGAAAAGCGGGCGCGCTTGCGGGCACGGGCGATGCCAACGCTCCCCTCACGGCAGCCGCTGCAGCACTCGCCGCGGCAGGCGCCGGCCTTATCGCCTACAGTGCCCGCCGCACGGCGCTCGAGATCGACACCGCCAATGAGGCCAATTCGGATAGGCCTCGCTAGCTCCTAGTTACTTTTGTGAGAGGCGCCGACTCGGCTCATCGAACATCAAAATGGGCTGGTTCTGAATACCCAGAGCCAGCCCATTACGCATTAGATGTCGTCAGAGGAGTCGAGTTCTGCCTCGAGCTTGGCACGGCGTCTTTTCGCCGTGAAAAACGTTGCGCACAGGGCAGCAAACGTGGCCGCGAAAATCGTCGCACCGCAGAACACGCCCGTGGCCAGGTTCGCCAACCAAAAGACGCTTTCGAGCGGTACGATCTGCGCCTCAGCGATACAGCGCATTGCGGCAATAACAAGAGCGAACGCGGCGCCGCTAAGACCGCTGACAAGCAGGAAATATCCAACAGGAAGATGCTCGGTTTGCCCAAAACGATTGGTATCGACATAGCCCTTCCGCGTTTGCAGTCCTGCGCAAATCAACATCACGAGAACGAGCCACAAATACATGGCTGCCTCGAACGGCGTTGCAAAGCCATGCGGCATTTCACTGGCGTCGCTGTGAACCCACGCAACCTGTCGAGCTATAAACTGGTAGAAAAAGATCATCAACATGCCAAACGAAAGCAGCACGAAACCAATCTTGTAGATCTTCGCGCTCTCGGCCTCCAGGCGCTCATCCTTTGGGCCGGCATATTCACGCCACTTTTGCACGAGTTTTAAATCTTCAAATTTCATAGCGAACTCCTAAAGAGCGTCAGGGTCGACGTCGCTCTCGTCTTCCCAAAACAAGTCGTTCAACGTAACGCGTAGCGCTTTACAGATTGCCACGCACAAATTGAGCGTGGGGTTGTAGCCGCCCGCCTCGATCAGGCCGATGGTCTGGCGCGTAACGCCCACGGCCTCGGCCAGGTCAGCTTGCGAAAGGCCAACCGCCGCGCGCGCCGCCTTCATGCGTAGGTTCCTTTTGCCCGGCATGGAGTTCCTTTCGTAGTAATGGACAGATATCCGTTGCAACATGACGGAAATATATTGCATCCATCAGGCAATGTCAACTATATCTGTCATTATGAAAACCATGTCTGTCATCACCATGCGGACATTACAACTTCGGTTCGCTATTCAAACTTACTCGGTCAGAACCGACTCGGTTTGTCCGAGTAAACGAATCTCCATCGTACTCCGAACGATTGTTCGATGGATTTCGTGTTGGTTGGAATCGTCTGTGGGCTGGGCTATGCTACCTTGACTATCTATATGACTTAAACGCAGCAAAGGAGCACCGAGAGAGCGAGTATGGCAAAAAACACCGCAAACTATGGTAACGACAGTATCCGCCAGCTCAAGGACGAGGAGCGCGTACGTCTGCGCCCCGCCGTCATCTTTGGCTCGGACGGACTCGATGGCTGTGCACACGCCGCCTTCGAGATCCTGTCCAACGCCGTTGACGAGGCGCGCCAGGGCTACGGCAAGCTCATCACCCTTACCGCCTTTCGCGATGGCTCCATTCAGGTAGAGGACAACGGCCGCGGCTGCCCGCTCGACTGGAACCCCTCCGAGAAGCGCTTTAACTGGGAACTCGTCTTTTGCGAGCTCTATGCCGGCGGCAAGTACAACAACAACCAGGGCGGCGACTACGACTTCTCGCTCGGCACCAACGGCCTGGGTTCGTGCGCGACCCAGTACGCCTCCGAGTACATGGACGTCACAGTTTGGCGCGACGGCAACAAGTACTCCCTGCACTTTAAAAAGGGCAAGGTCGTCGGCGCCAAAAAGAAGGCACTCGAGATTGAGCCCAGCGACGAGGAACGCACCGGCACCACCATCAAGTGGCGTCCCGATCTTGAGGTCTTTACCTCGATTAGCATTCCCCACGAGTGGTATCGCGAGACCATGCGCCGCCAGGCCGTGGTCAACGCCAACGTGACCTTCCGTCTGCGCATCGAGGGCGACGATGGCGAGTTTTCCGAAGAGGACTTTTGCTACCCCAAGGGCATCGAGGACTATGTGCTCGAGAAGGTCGGTACCGACTACCTCACCGAGCCCTTCTTTATCGAAGCCGACCGTCGCGGTCGCGATCGTGAGGACCTGCCCGACTACAACGTAAAAATCACCGCATGCATGTGTTTCTCGCGCACCTTCACAATGCAGGAGTACTACCACAACTCATCGTGGCTCGAGAACGGCGGTTCGCCCGAAAAGGCCGCCCGCAGCGCTCTGACCAGCGCCATCGATGCCTACATCAAGAATCAAGGCAAGTACAACAAAAACGAGAGCGGCATTAAGTGGCAAGACATCCAAGACTGCCTGGTGCTGGTGACCAACTGCTTCTCCACCCAAACGTCCTACGAAAACCAGACCAAGAAGGCCATCAATAACCGCTTTATCCAGCAGGCCATGACGGCATTCTTTAAGGAGCGCCTCTCGACCTACTTGATCGAGAACAAGGACGCCGCCAATAAGATCATGGAGCAGGTGCTCATCAACAAGCGCTCGCGCGAGAATGCCGAGAAAACGCGCCAGAGCATCAAGACCAACCTGCAGCAGAAGACCGACATGGCCAACCGAGTGCAGAAGTTCATCGACTGCCGCTCCAAGGACAAGAGCCGTCGCGAGATCTATATCGTAGAGGGCGACTCGGCAGCAGGCGCCATTCGTACGTCGCGCGATGCCGAGTTCCAGGGCGTCATGCCCGTCCGAGGCAAAATCCTCAACTGCCTGAAGGAAGACTATCCGCGCATCTTTAAGTCCGACATCATCATGGACCTCATGCGCGTGCTGGGCTGCGGCGTGGAGATCAAGGACAAGCGCATCAAGAATCTTGGCGCCTTTGACCTGGACAACCTCAACTGGAACAAGGTCATCATCTGTACGGACGCTGACGTCGATGGTTATCACATCCGCACGCTCGTACTCACCATGCTCTATCGACTGGTGCCCACGCTTATCGACGAGGGCTACGTGTATATCGCCGAGTCGCCGCTCTACGAAATCAACTGCAAAGAAAAGACCTACTTTGCCTACACCGAGCTCGAGAAGAACGGCATCCTCAAGGAGATCGGCGACCAAAAATGCTCGATCAACCGCTCCAAGGGTCTTGGTGAGAACGATCCGGACATGATGTGGCTCACCACCATGAACCCCGAGACGCGCCGCCTGATCAAGGTTGAACCCGAGGACGTCACCAAGATGGAGACTATGTTCAACCTTTTGCTGGGCAACGACGAGGCGGGCCGCAAGCGCCATATCTCCGAGCACGGCAAGGAATACCTGGACCAGCTGGACCTGCAATAGCAGCAAATCGATAACGACGGCCCACAAGAAGTTCAAGAGGAAATCGTGGCAAAGAAGAAGACGAAGAACCAGCCTAAGAAAAAGCAGGTCAACGCCGAGAACGTCATCGGCCTGCACTCCGAGGTCACCGATCAGCCGATTACGCAGACGCTCGAGGTCAACTACATGCCCTACGCCATGAGCGTCAACGTCTCGCGTGCATTCCCCGAGATCGACGGCTTTAAGCCCTCGCACCGCAAGCTGCTCTACACCATGTACAAGATGGGCCTGCTCAAGGGCGAGCGCCAGAAGAGCGCCAACATTGTGGGCCAGACCATGAAGCTCAACCCGCACGGCGACGCCGCAATCTACGAGACGATGGTGCGTCTGGCAACCGGCAACGAGGCGTTGCTCGCACCGTTCGTTGAGTCGAAGGGCAACTTTGGCAAGTACTATTCGGGCGACCTGAGCTACGCCGCCTCGCGTTACACCGAGGCCAAGCTCTCCCCCATCAGCGCCGAGATCTTCAAGGACATCGACAAGGACCCGGTCGACTTCGTCGACAGCTACGACGGCGCCATGAAGGAGCCGCGCCTGCTTCCCACCACGTTCCCCAATATCCTCGTCTCAGCCAACAAGGGCATCGGTGTCGCCATGGCGTCCGACATCTGCGGCTTCAACCTCAACGAGGTCTGCACTGCCACAATGCACTACCTGCAGGACCCCGACTGCGACCTGCTCGAATACATGCCCATGCCCGACTTCTCGACCGGCGGCGAGATCATCTACCGCCGCGAGGAGATGGAAAAGATTATCGAGACCGGCCTTGGCAGCTTCCAGATCCGCTCCCGCTGGCGCTGGATTCCCGAAGAGCGCATCATCGAGGTCTACGAGATTCCCTACACCACCAAGACCGATGTCATCATCGAGCGCATCGTCAAGCTCTCCAAAGAGGGCAAGGTCAAGGAGATCGCTGACATCCGCGACGAAACCGACCTCTCGGGCTTGCGCATCGCCATCGACCTTAAGCGCGGCGTCGACCCCGACAAGCTCATGGCCAAGCTCTATCGCTCGACCACGCTGCAGGATTCGTTCTCGTGCAACTTCAACGTGTTGGTCGATGGTTACCCTCGCGTTATGGGCGTGCGTCAGATCCTGCACGAGTGGGTCAAGTGGCGTATTGAGTCCACGCGTCGCCGCATTAACTTTGACCTGGGAAAAAAGTCCGAGCGCCTGCACCTGCTGCACGGCCTCGAGGCGATCCTGCTCGACATCGACAAGGCGATCGCCATCATCCGTGGCACCAAGCTCGAGGCCGAGGTCGTGCCCAACCTTATGCGCGGCTTCGACATCGACGAGACCCAGGCCGAGTTTGTTGCCGAGCTCAAGCTCCGCAACATCAACGAGGAGTACATCCTCAACCGCACCAAGGACATCGCTAAGCTTGAGGGCGAGATTGCCGAGCTTGAGGAGATCCTCTCCAGCGAGGAGAACATCAAGAAGGTCATCAGCGACGAGCTGGCCGCGGTCAACAAGAAGTATGTGATGCCGCGCCGCACGGGCAGGATCGAGCCCCATGAGGTTATCGAAGTAAGCTTGGAGCCCGAGGTCGAGGAGTACCCGGTCACCATCATGCTCTCGCGCGATGGCTACCTCAAAAAGATGACCGACCGAGTGCTCAAGAAGGCCGCCACGCTCAAGTACAAGGACGGCGACAAACCCTTTATCGAGTTCCCGTCCTCCAACACCCACGAGTTGCTGGTCTTTACCAACAAGAGCCAGGTGTACAAGTGCAAGGTCGCGGCGTTTGAGGATACCAAGTCGGCCCAGCTGGGCTCGTACCTGCCGACCGATCTTGAGATGGAACCCGACGAGAGCGTCATCTGGGTCATTGACCCCGAGGACTACAAGGCCGACGTGCTGTTCGTCTTTGAGAACGGCCGCGTGGTGCGCGTCGCGCTTTCTGGATACGTCACCAAGACCAACCGCAAGCGCCTCAAGAACGCCATCTACGGTGGCAGCAAGCTGCTGTATGCCCAGGTGCTCAAGGAAGACCGCGACATCGCACTGGTCTCGAGCGACTATCGTTTGATGAACTTCAACACGTCGTTGCTCAAGACCAAGACGACCACCAACACGCAGGGCGTCCAAGCCTTTACGGCCAAGAAGGGTCGCTTGGTCACCACCGTCGGCACGACCGAGGAGATTCTTGGCGCCGGCGTCTCGGCCGAGAAGTTCACCGCGCAGAGTCTGCCCTCCGCCGGTGCCCTCATGAAGGAAAACGACATGCCGAGCCTGTTTGACTAGGACGACGGCAACGAGATCGTTAGATACTTCGCAAAGCGACGAGGCCCGGAACGCAACGGCATTGCGCCCGGGACTCGTCGTTTTTCTTCTCAACTATTTTTTAACGCAGATAAATTGATTTCTGCTTATTTTTCTGCGTAAAAAATGTCAGCGCCACTGCTTCGATGCCCTTTGGTCAATCGTTAGCAAAACTTGCAAAAGTTAGCAAAACTTGCAAAGGAGCCACCATGGAGTACAGCAAATGGCTCCGCCATGCCAGGCATGCTCGAAGATATTATCGAGCGAACCAAAGAAGCGGCAGATAGCTACCTTTCACAGTCTCACGCGCGCATGAACGGCGTTCAAATTGGTCCAGTGGGCATCGATTGGACATATGTTCAAGAAGCCCAGGGCAACTGGCGCACGTGCATGAATGGCATCTTCAGGCAACTCGAGAAGCATGGCATCGGGCTTCTCTCGAAACGACCTATCGGGAGCTTTCCGATAAAGACATTGAGTTTTTACTCGCGATGCTGCCCGATTCTGGCCCCAGCAGGGTCTCAGAAATTGCCAAGCGTATGGGCGTCGCCAGCAACTATGCAAGCCAATACAAGCGCCGCCTCCTCGAGGACGGCGTCATCGGAGAGCGCGGGCGTGGTCTCGTTGGCTTTGACATTCCCGCGTTCAGGGAATTCTTGAACGAGAAGGCGTTTTAGCACGCCGGAATTGTCCGCGGAAGCATCAACGCATGGCAATCAGCATTCCTCTCGGTAAGGACAGCAAGCATTTCCACCAACACCGATTGCCATGCGCTCTTCTTGCCTTAAGAGAGCTTGCAAGCGAGCTCTCGCACCTCTTCCAACTTGGGCGAGGAGGCCATGCTGTCGCGCTCGGTCATACCGCTGATGGTGACAATGCCCTGGTCCTCCCACTTGCAGTACGCGCAGGTTGACTTGTACATGGCGATCGCCGCGTCATAGACGCCCTCGCTGTGGCTATCGAGCAAAAGGGCCGTCTTGGTGAACGGGAATCCCGTGGCACCGAAGGCGTACAGACGGTCGATGGCGGCCTTTTCCTGCGCGGTTATATCGAACCAGTAGATAGGCGAGGCGAAGACGACCATATCTGCGTCTTTCAGCGACTCGATCACGTTGGCCATGTCATCCTTCTGCACGCAGACGCCCTCATGGGCGAAGCAGTACTGGCATCCCAAGCAGCCGGCGATTTTCTTGCTGGCAACGCGGACGACCTCGACCGTATTGCCGCCCTCACGCGCGGTCTCGGCAAACGCCTCGACCATGGTGTCGGTATTGGCGCCCTTACGCGGGCTGCCGCTCAATACAACGATATTCATAAGAATCTCCCTTCTTCATGCCGCAGGCGCGCGGCACACATTTCGTTGTAACCAAAACAGATGGAGCTATTCAGTCGTCTGCAGATCGCATCTCTTGTTCGTGCTCTCTAGACACAATCTCATTGCCTGACAACTCGTTAACTGTCTTGATTCTCTCTCCGAGAATTGAACAGTAAATCGTTGGCCGCAAAGTGTCGACTGTGGGAAAATTAACTAGAGCTTTCTCCTGCTCGCGTGAGCGTTCGCGTGTATGAGCCTGGCCGAATCGGGCAGGCGCAATATAGATCCACGGAAATCGGCCTACGAATAAGGAGCGTCTTATGTATGGACAGCATGTTGCACCGCAGACCCATAACAAACGGACTGGCCTGTCTATCCGCGACGTCAAGCGTCATGCAGGCGCCAGAGTCGCCGCCTTCGGAGTAAGCATTCTTGTGGCAGGACTGCTTTTGCTACCCCGCACAGCACTGGCGACAGAAATGCCCGAAACCGATGTCGCAGCACCCATTACCTGTGACGAAGCCAACGCGGAAGGCAGCCTCACAGCTACCACCGTTGTCGACCATAACTATGACCTGGAGCTCCCTCCTGCCTTTATGTTGGTCCAGAATGAGGCGTTTGTATACGATTTCCCCGACAAACCCGAAGACTTCATCTACGGGCTTAACGACACCGTCCTTCTCTTCAAGATCGACACCGATACCGAAGGCCTTATAAAAACCGAGAACCCCAAAGAGGCCAGCGTCTCTATTGCCCTGACCATGATCGACAATCACGTTAGAGCAACCGTAGTCTTTACAGGCAGTTACGCCGACGACCAAATCCCTTACAGGCTGAACCTCAACAGCTCAGCCCACCTTGGCACACACGTTGACCGTGACTTCGACAGCGGGCAAGGGATTATGCACGAGACGCGGCACGATTACTACATCCGTTACATCTTCGACAGTGACGTGCACTTGATTGCAACCGATACGAGCGGTTCCAAACCCGATCCAAGTGTTAAGCCGATCCCAGAGGTCAAACCCGAACCGGAAACCAAGCCCGAGCCCGCACCGCAGCCCAAGACAGAAAAGCCCGCGGCAAATCCCGTTTCCACCAAGGCAGTAACGGCAGTTAAACCAGCCGGGACCACCCTACCCGTGACGGGCGACAACAGTGCGATGGCAACCGCCCTGAGTGTTGCCGGTGGTGTAGTTGCAGCAGTTGGCATTTCTGCAACAAGGCGTCGCAACCACTAGCTAAAGCAAATACGCCATTCACACAGGCAAACAACCAAGCTCCAACGAAAACGGTCCAGCCATTCGACTGTGCCGCACTCCAGTAGTTCGTGGAAGACATCAAAGAAGTATCCCAGGCTCCCTTGAGCTGTGCGACAGACAGATCAGGTTTGGGAAGTAGAACGGCCCTTGCGCGAAGCGTGAATCGGGCAAGTCTGACGTTTATTCCCAGGGCCAAGCAGAGCTGGAGGTTATATTGGCGACTCTTGCTGGCGGCGCGAATTTTGGCGAGTACGTAGGCATCAGGGTCGTCTTTGAACCCGGGGCAACGGCGCACGCCGGAGACCATGTGGCAGTGGGGGCAGCCGCCCATGCACATGGGCAGAATGTGGTGCACGGATGATTGGGCATCCGCAGGCTGAGTGAAGCCATAACAACACTTCGCGCATCGAGCAGTTTGAGCCGGCGTGCGCATGTCGGCGCCATACCGGGACGGGAGGGCCTTCTTGTGGGGCGGACGACCCCATTGCAGTCTCCTTCCACTCTATAACTACGGAATCGACGGCAGCCGTAGGAGAATCGCTATCGTACTCGTAGCGGTTCTCCGCCCCCTAAGCAGCGTGTCCGCTACGAAACAACCGTCTTGTAATAAGCGCCGAAGTCTGCGAGCGAGTCCATGATGGGCATCATCTGGCGACCGAGCTCGGTGAGGCCATACTCAACGCGGGGAGGATTCTCGCCATAGTCATGGCGAAAGACCAGCCCATCATCCTCCATCTGCCGCAGGCTGTCGGTAAGCACCTTCTGAGAGATTCCCTCAAGGTCGCGGCGCAACTCGTTGAAACGCCAGGGGCGTACGCGCAAGTTACGGATAATGAGCAGCTTCCACTTGCCGCCAATGAGCGCTACCGCCGTTGCGACCGGACACTCCGGAAGCTCCTCTTTCGCCATCACGGGAGACCCAACCTCCTTGACCATACCGGTTTCACAAAAAAGTACGCAGTTACAAATATGTGCGTACTCGTATTTGCATGCGCCTTCGCGTTGAATATAACTCACGCAGGAGATGCCTGCAAGGTAAATCAACCCAAAGAGAGGAACCATTATGGCTAATTATGCAAAGACCCACATCGGTAATGAGAGCCGTGTCGAGCTGCACGAAGTGCTCGGGCTTACCGGGGCAGAGGTGAGTGTCAACAATCTTCCCGCCGGCGCTGGCGTTCCGTTCGTCCATGCACACAAGGAAAACGAGGAAATCTATGGCGTGCTCGAAGGCGCCGGCTCGGTCACGATCGCCGGTGAGGATATCGAGCTTGCAGCCGGCGACTGGCTGCGCATTTCCCCCGCCGCACACCGTCAGTTCCGCGCCGCATCCGACTCGGGCATCACATACGTCTGCATTCAGGTCAAGCAGGGATCCCTTGATGCCTTCACGGCCGACGACGCTATCATGTTCTAATTCGCGATCGGTGTGCAAGGGGCCGATACCGCCCGCATGCCCCCTTCGGAATAGGCGCTGAGCAGCTCCTGGGCGTGGGCGAACTCGGGCCCTCGCCTCCAACCGAGCAGGCGGTTGACCGCGAGATTTCCCTGGACGTTGTGAACGAAGAGCAGATAGGCGTCCTCACGCGAAAGCCCGGTCTTCTCCATGATAGAGGGGACCATCTGCTCAGCGCCGCGCTTGACGACGCGCTGCGCCACCCGGGCGTACGCATCGTCATCCGAGTAGAGCAGATAATAGTCATCGTTTGCCGGCGGGCGCTGGCAGAGGGCCCCGTCTCCGTTCCCTCGAATGGGGGCGCCGCCGCCAGGGCCTCATCGATAAGTGCGTCGAGCAGCGCGAACTTGTCATCGTAGTGCAAATAGAACGTGCCGCGGTTGATATCGGCGCGGCGGCAGATATCCGCCACCGTCATCTTCGCGAAACCGACCTCGGCCAGCAGCGAAAAGAACGCCTCCTGTATGACCGAGAGCGTATAGCGTCGGCGACGATCGATCTTCCCCGATTCCATGGCCCCTCCAATTGCAGCACTCAACAATATCCAGAAGCCGCTCGTTTATCGACAGCAGCTCGAAACTGTTCATTGCTCTGACACAAATCAACACTGATACTTTTTATAGACACCTGTTCATTGTAGTTGAAAGAGAGTATCAAGTGACTCTATACGAGCGGTTCGTTATCGAACTCACCAACCAATCGTTTTCCCATCAGGCCGCCTACCGCACCGGCGGCACGCCCTATGAGCTGAGCGCCCGCGAGCCCGAGCCCTACGACCGGCAAATCAAGGACTTCGCCCACATGATCGAGGAAGCCGATTGCGTGCTGGTGGGCGGGGCCTCCGGGCTCTCCGCGGCGGGCGGCGGCGACTTCTACTACGAGGACAACGCGACCTATCGCAGGCATTTCGGCAAATTCGCCGAGCGCTACGGTTTCAGGGGCGCTTTCGAGGGGTCGTTCTGCCGCTGGCCCACTGCCGAGGCGCGCTGGGGATACCTCGCCACCTTCCTCGACACCACGCTCAACGCCCCGCTGCGCAAGCCCTACAAGGACCTCGACGCCATTCTCGCCGAAAAGGATTTCTTCGTACTCACCACCAACCAGGACACGCAGTTTGTGAAGCTCTACCCCTGGGAGAAGGTGGCCGAGATCCAAGGCGATCACCGCTTCTTCCAGTGCTCCCACTGTTGCACCGACGAGGTGTGGGACGCGGTCGAGCCGGTCTCCCGCATGGTAGAGGCCATGGGAGACGGCCTTGAGGTTCCGACAGAGCTCGTGCCGCGCTGCCCGCACTGCGGGGCAGAGGCGTTCCCCTGGGTTCGCGGCTACGGCAACTTCCTGCAGGGCGCGCTCTACGAGGAGCAGTACCGCAAGGTGTCCGACTGGCTCGACGCGCACGCGCGGCAGAGGATCCTTTTCCTCGAGCTGGGCGTGGGCCGCATGACGCCTGCATTTATCCAGGAGCCGTTCTGGGCCCTCACGGCGCAGTTGCCGCAGGCTAGCTACATCGCCGTGAACAACAAGACGCAGTTTCTCCCCCGTGCGATCGAGGATCGGGGGCTCGCCGTTCGCGCCGATATCGCCGACGTGCTCGCCGACGTGCGCAAGACGCTGGGGAGGTAGCGCATGGAGACAGCGAAAGCAGTTCGCATAGGCACGGCGCTTTCCGAGGCGGATCTTGTCATCATCGGCGCCAGCAACGGGCTCGACATGGCGGAGGGGCTCAACCTCTTCTGCGCCGACGCCCATTTCCGAGAGGTGTACGGGGACCTCGCCCAGGCTGATGGCATCGGCTGCATACTGCAGGGGCTCGCCTCCCCGGACGCAAACGTGCGACGCCGATGGAGCGAACGGTTCCATCAAAAGGAGTACGTCGAATATGAGCCCAGCCCGCTCATGAACGGGCTGCGGCATCTTACGGAGCACGCTGATACCTTCGTGATTACGTGCAATATCGACGGGCACTTCGCGCGCGCTGGGCTCAACGAGAGTCGCGTGCTCGAGACGGAGGGGAGCATACGCACGTCAATCGACGAGCGGCGTCTTGCCCATCCAGACGCCCTCGCCACGGCCCAGCTCGAGGAGCTCGAGTGCCTTGTGCAAGCCCATCGCAACGGCAGGGTCGCCATCCTCGAACTTGGCGTGGGGGTGCGCAACGGCGTCATAAAGCGCATGCTCGCTCAGATCGCGAACGCCTGCGAGCACGCCACCTATATCGTGTTCAACTACAGCCAGGCCATGGCGCCCGATGCATCGTGCGAGACGATTCTCGTTGACGGCGATATGACCCCGGCTTTCGAGGAGATCGCCCGATGCCGCCTCTAGAAAGAGAAGCGATGAGGCTTCGAAGCCTTATCGACGATGCCGACGCCATCATCGTCGGCATCGGCTCAGGCATGTCGAGCGCCGCCGGGTTCAACCATTACAACCACGCGGGCATGACGCGTGCCGGAATGGCGGACTGGCAGCAAGCCTTTGGCTTCAAGAGCCTTTTCGACGGCTTCTATCACCTCTACCCCAGCCTCGAGCAGCAATGGGCATACTACGCGCGATACATCGATTTCATGCTGCGAGAGCCTGCCTCGCAGCCCTATCTCGACCTGCGGGCCCTCATCGGCCATAAGGACTACTTCATCCTGAGCACCAATGTGGACACCCAGGTCGAAAAGACATTTCCCGCCGAGAGGACCTGCAACTATCAGGGAAGCTTCGCGCACCTTCAGTGCAAGCAGCCATGCTGCGACGAGCTCTTCGACGCGAGCCCCTACGTCGAGCGCATGCTCGCGAGCATGGCGGGGTTCGAGGTCCGCAGCGAGGATGTCCCCCGATGCCCGCACTGCGGCTGGCAGCTCGTGCCGTGGGTGCGCGACGACACGTTTCTGCAGGGTGCGGCATGGCGCGAGGGCCTCGAACGATATGAGCGCTTCGTGCGCGAGCGCGGTAGTAGCCTGTCTCTTATACACATCTGACGCTGCCGACGATCTTACGCGTGTAGATC
>URKV01000043.1 GCA_900548565.1 uncultured Collinsella sp. | reverse complement strand
TCTACACGCGTAAGATCGTCGGCAGCGTCAGATGTGTATAAGAGACAGGGAGTGGCGTCGCGCGGGACCCTAAGGCTATTGTCGGTTCCCCAGGAAACACCCTGTGGGCAAAAAATGCTAAATATGAGTACGGTTGCTAGCTTAGTAGCATATTGCCTTCGCAAAATAATAGACATAACAGCAAAATATGTTCATTAACGCAAACACATATAAGTCCGCTATAGGGCTGTTTGATCAATTTAGGGACGCGTGTAAGCCGTGAAAACGGCATTTGGGGCTGTTTTGGCTGTTACTAAAAGGGTAACAGTACTCATATTTGCCATTTTTTGCCCACGGGGCCTCGAAGGGGCTGTCAATCAGGTCCCAGGGGAGGCGGTTTGAGGGTCGCAGAGCAAAAACGGGGGCGCAGGTTGTCCTGCGCCCCCGTTTTCTGGGCATTGCGGTTGTTTGCCGCCGGTTGTTACGCCGCCTCGTCGAACTGCGAGTTATACAGGTCGGCGTAGAAGCCACCCTGGGCGAGTAGCTCGTCGTGTGTGCCCTTCTCGACGATGTCGCCGTCGCGAATTACCAAGATTACGTCGGCGTTGCGGATCGTGGACAGGCGGTGCGCGATGACAAAGCTGGTACGGCCCTGCATCAGCGCATCCATGGCGCGCTGAATAAGCTCCTCGGTGCGGGTGTCGACGTTGGAAGTCGCCTCGTCCAGAATCAGCGCCGGGCGGTCGGCCAAAATGGCACGGGCGATGGTCACGAGCTGGCGCTGACCCTGCGACAGGTTAGTGCCCTCCTCGTTAATCATAAAGTCATAACCGCCGGCAAGCGTATGGATAAAGTGGTCGCAACGTGCGGCGCGCGCGGCGGCTTCGACCTCGGCATCGCTCGCATCGGGGCGTCCGTAGCGGATGTTCTCGCGGATGGTGCCGTTAAACAGCCAGGTATCCTGCAGCACCATGGCAAACTCGCCGCGCAGCGCCGCGCGGTCCCAGTCGCGCACGTCGACGCCCTCGACACGCAGCGAACCGCCGTCCACATCGTAGAAGCGCTGCAGCAGCTTGATGAGCGTGGTCTTGCCGGCGCCGGTGGGGCCGACGATGGCAATGGTTTGGCCGGGCTGCGCCTCGCAGCTAAAGTCGTGGATGATGGTCTTGTCGGGCGTGTAGCCAAACTTGACGTGGTCGAACTCCACGTGGCCAGGGCGCTTCTCGGGAATCTGCGCGTCGGCCTTCTGCTCCTCCTCGGGCGCGGCTAGGAACTCAAAGACGCGCTCGGTGGCGGCTGCCATCGACTGCATCGTGTTGCTCACGTTGCCCAGCTGCTGCACGGGCTGCGTAAAGTTGCGAACGTACTGGATAAAGCTCTGGATGTCGCCGGGCGTGGCGTTGCCGGTCAGTGCGAGCTGTGCGCCCACCACGACAACGCCCACGTAGCCCATGTTACCCACCAGGCTCATAAGCGGCATCATCAGGCCCGACAGGAACTGCGAGCGCCAGCCACTAATAAAGAGGCGGTCGTTTTGACGGTCGAACTCTTCGATCGAGGCCTCGGCGCGGTCGAACACCTGGATGACGTTCTGGCCGGCAAAGTCCTCCTCGATAATGCCGTTGACGGCGCCCAGAACCTGCTGTTGCTCGCGGAAGTACGGCTGCGAGAAGTGAATCATCACGGTCAGGATAATCGCAGCGGCCGGCAGCGTGAGCACGGTGACGCCGGTAAGCGGCAGGCTGATCGAAAGCATCATGACGAGCACGCCGATAATCTGCGTCACCGACGTGATGAGCTGCGTCACGCTCTGGTTGAGCGACTGACCCAGCGTATCGACGTCGTTGGTGATGCGGCTGAGTACGTCTCCCTTGCTGTGGCCGTTGAAGTAACTCATCGGCACGACGGCAATCTTGGCGGCGATTTCCTTGCGCATGCGGTAGCAGATCTTTTGCGTGACGCCGGTCATGAGCCAGCCCTGGACCAGGCTGCAGACAGAGCTCGCCAGATACAGGCAGAGCAAAAAGCCGAGCGTCTTGGCGATCCAGGCAAAGTCGACATCGCCGGTACCGTTGACCTTGGCGACCAGGCCTTCGAACAGCTTGGTCGTAACCTGGCCGAGCACCTTGGGTCCCACAATGTTAAAGACCACCGAGCATACGGCAAAGGCGACGGCGGCAAACACGGCAATCTTGTGCTGGCCGATATAGCCGAGCAGCTGCCTCATGGTGCCCTTAAAGTCCTTGGCCTTTTCGCCACGGCGCATGCCACCCATGCGGCCCATGGGTCCACGCTGACGGGTGGGCTTGGGAATTTGAGTCTTGGTCTCGTCTGCCATTAGCGCTCGCCTCCTTCCGTGACGGCTGCAATCTCTTCTTGGGTAAGCCCCAGCTCCTCGGCGGAAAGCTGCGACTGTGCGATCTCCAGGTACGCCGGGCAGCTGCGCAGCAGCTCCTCGTGCGTACCGGTGCCCACCACGTGGCCGTCGTCGAGCACGATGATCTGGTCGGCGTGCATGATGGTCGCGATGCGCTGGGCCACGACCACGAGCGCGGCGTCGGTAACGTTTTTGGCAAGCTCTTCGCGCAGGCGAGCGTCGGTCTTGTAGTCAAGCGCGCTAAACGAATCATCGAACACCACGACCTCGGGCTTCTTGGCCAAGGCGCGGGCGATGGCCAGACGCTGGCGCTGACCGCCCGAAACATTGGAGCCGCCCTGGCTGATGGGGGAGTCGTAGCCGCCCTCGCGTTCGGCGATAAAGTCCTCGGCCTGGGCGATGCGCGCGGCCTGGCGCATGTCGTCATCGCTCACCATGTCGCCGGCAAACTTGAGGTTGCTCTCGACAGTGCCCGAGAACAGACGCCCCTGCTGCGGGATGTAACCAATGCGGCGGCGCAGCTCGGAAAGGGTCATGTCGCGCACGTCAATGCCGTCGAGCGAAATGCTGCCGCCCGTGACGTCGTACAGGCGCGGAATCAACTGCACGAGCGTGGACTTGCCCGAGCCCGTGGAGCCAATGATGCCGAGCATCTGACCGGCATGCGTGGTGAAGTTCACGCCGCTGATGACATCGGCGCGGGCATCGGGATACTGGAAGCTCACGTCGCGGAAGGTGAGCTCACCGCGCGGCGCGCTGGCCGCGGGCAGTTTGGGCGAGGCGGGGTCGTTGATGCTCGTGGGGCAGGTGATGACCTCATCTACGCGCTCGGCTGCGACCTCGGCACGGGGCAGGATGACCGAAACCATGGTGAGGATCATAAACGCCATGACGATCTGCATGGTGTAGGAGATGAACGCCATCATATTGCCGACCTGCATCACGCCGTCGGACACGCCCTGCGCGCCAAACCAGACGATAAGCACGGTGATGCAGTTCATGACGAGCATCATGAGCGGCATCATAAAGCTCATGGCGCGGTTGGTGTAGAGCTGCGTGGTCATCAGGTCGAGCGACGCCTTGTCAAAACGTTCGAGCTCATGTTCCTCGCGGTTGAACGAGCGGATGGGCATAAGGCCGTCGAGCAGCTCGCGGGCGGTAAGGTTCACGCGGTCAACAAAGCTTTGCATCTTTTTGAACTTGGGCATGGTGAGGCCCATAAGCACGCCGACGACGGCCGAGACCGCGATGATGGCAACGGCGATGGTCCACTCCAGGCCGGTATGGTTGGCCAGGACGCGCATGACGGCGACGATGCCCATGACGGGGGCCATCAGACACATGCGGATAAACAGAGTTGCGGCCATCTGGATCTGCTGAATGTCGTTGGTGCAGCGGGTGATGAGCGAGGCCTGGCTAAACTTGCCCACCTCGGCCGGCGAGAAGTGCATAACCTTGTTGAAGGTCTCGCGGCGCAGGTCGCGGGCGATGGAGCAGGCGGTGCGCGAAGCCACGGCGCCGGTCAGGATGGTGGCGACCAGCGACACCAGACACAGACCAAACATCGTGGTCGCCATGCGGCCCAGGTAGGCGTTCTGCACGTCGGCGGGGTCGATGCCCTGCGCCTTGTACTCGTCCTGTACATAGCTCACGGCGCGCTGGGTGACGATGGAGCCCGACATGGAGCCCATTTTGTCCGCCATTTCGTTGGCGCCCTCGACGAGCTTGCCCTGGTCGATTAGGCCGCCTTCAACGCCTAGACGCAGGCTCTTCATGGTGATCTTGCCACCGTCGGCATCAATCTGTTTTTGCATGTTCTGCGCCGCAGCGGCCTTCTGCTGCATCTCGGCGAGTTGCTCGGGCGTCATCGCCGCCATCTGCTCGGGCGTGGGCATGGCCTGAGCGGCGCCGCCATCGCTTGCCTCGGTAGATGCGCCGGTCATGTCACCCATGGAGTTGGCGTCAATACCCTGGTTGAACGAAAGGACGACAGTCTCGGGCAGGCTCATGATGTCGGCAATCTTGCCGCCGTCGGCACGCTCCTCCTCGGTGCCCTTGTACGTTCGAATGCCGTTATTGTCCGCCTTGCTAAACACGGCCTCCACAGCCTTGGCGTCCTTGGAGCTCATGAAGAGTTCGAGGTCGTCGAGCGATTCGGCGCGAATGGTGTCGGGCACGGGCGAGGCGATGCCGCCTTGCTGCACGCCCACGTCGACGATGTCGCTCATATAGGTAGGCAGCGCCAGATCGGCGTTGCAGCTGATTACGATAAGTATGATAGCTGCGAACAGTGCCAGGACATGCTTTTTAAAGAGCTTGAGAATCCTCACTCGGCATCTCTCCTTTCTTGATTGCGGTCGATAATTTCGTTGGCACGTCTTAGAAGGCGCACCATCTCCTGGGTATCTGTTTCGCCGAGCTGCTCGAGGAAGGCCGCGGTGCGGTCCTCGAATTCCCGGCGTTTGATTTCGATGACCTGGAATCCCTTGTCGGTCACCGTGACGTGTACGCGACGACGGTCGGTCTTTGAGTGCTCGCGCTCGACCCAACCCTTGGCCTCGAGGGCGCGCAGGATATTGGCGATACGGGCGCTCGAGACCCAGGCACGATCGGCGAGTTCGCTCGGCGTGAGCGAGCCGCCGGCGCGCATGAGGGCGCGCATGACGGCCATCTCGCCACCCAGAGCCTGGTCGGCAAAGCGCGAAACGCGCTGGTGCATGCTGCCAAACTCGGTAAAGAGCTGACGCCCAAGCTCATGGAAATCGGTATCTTCCACCGAAAACCCCTAACACTAGAAACTATTTTCGGTGAAAGATGATACCCGCGTATTCGGGTCTCATGCAGTGGGCAATATAAAGAGCGCATAAAGAGTAAAAAATTCAATCGCTGAAGCGTTTCAAAGAACTATTATGCCCGCGGTTAGGCGAGGGGTTGTCACCACCATGACGACTGGGACTCATTTATCGCCACGTGCGATGCTCCAACTTCCCGCAAGGAGACACCTGAATCAAGGGGGTTGGAGTCATGGCATTTGACTTCACGGGCAAAACCGCGATCGTTACCGGCGGCACTCAGGGCATTGGCCTCGAGATTGCCAAGGGCATCGTTGCGGGCGGCGGACACGTCGCGCTCATCGCAAGGAACGCTGCTAAGGGCGAGGCCGCGGTGGCCGAGCTTGGCGAGGGCAACAAGTTCTATCAGCTCGATGTCGCCGATGCACCCAAGGCGCGCGAGACCGTCGAGCAGATTTTTACGGACCTGCCGCAAACCAACATCCTGATCAACTGCGCTGGCGTCATCAGCACCAAGAAGTTCGACGAGATCGATGACACCGAGTGGCGTCGCACCATCGACATCAACCTCAACGGTACCTTCACTATGATGAACGCCGTGTACCCGCACTTTAAGGCGGCCCATGCCGGCACTATCGTCAACGTGAGCTCTGTCGCTGGCAAGATCGGTGGCGGCCTGCTCGGCACCGCGGCCTACGCGAGCTCTAAGGCCGGTGTCAACGGCCTGACCAAGGCAGTCGCCAAGGAAGGCGGCAAGTTTGGCGTCCGCTGTAACGCCGTGTGCCCGTCGCTCACGTTGACCGATATGACCTCGATTCTCTCTGACGAGAACTCTCAGCGTATCATCAACGGTATTCCTCTGGGCCGCGCCGCCCAGGCCAGCGAGCCTGCGCAGATGGTGCTGTTCTTCGCTTCCGACCTCGCCAGCTTCGTGAACGGCGAGATCGGTGACTGCGACGGTGGCATCGTTCTGGACGGGTAATACTCCGCGACGATTATTCGGCGACGGCTCCTGCGACTCGGGACCGTCGCCTTCTTTCTGATATAGGCGCATGCGGCTACGATTCGCATGCATCCAAAGGAGATATATATGAGTGAATCGACTGCGGTGGAGGCGCCGGCGGCAAAGGAGCCGTTCTTTAAGATGTCCTCCATCCCGGGCGCCAATATCTTGGTGCCGCTTCTGTTGGGCTGTCTGCTCAACACGCTATTACCCGACCTGTTCAAAACGCTCGGCAGCTTTACGCTTGGCATGACCCAGCAGGGCGCTGGCCCGCTCGTGGGCGCTTTTTTGCTCATCGTCGGTACGACGATTTCGTTTAAGAGCGCTCCTGCCGCCGCTGCCCGCGGCGCCATCATCATCGCCGTCAAGCAGATCGTGGTCGTTGCCGTGTCGCTGCTCATCCTGTATGTGTTCAACGACAACTTGTTTGGCATCTCTGCCATGGTGATGCTGGCGGCTTGCACCGGCGCCAACAACGCTATGTACGCTGGGCTGATGGGTACCATGGGCAACGAGGCTGAACGTGGCGCTGTCGCCATCACCACGCTGGTTGTCGGCCCTCCGGTCACGATGATCGTGCTCGGCGCTGCCGGCCAGGCCCCGATCGGCTGGTCGCTCGTGGGCGCCATTCTGCCGATCGTCGTCGGCATTATTCTGGGTAACCTGTTCCCCAGCTTTAAGAAGATGATGGCACCGGCACTTTCCGCCATCATCGTGCTCGTCTTCTTTGCCATGGGCTCGACCATGACTTTTGGCCAGCTTATCAACGGCGGTCTTCCCGGCATCCTGCTCGGCGTGATCTGCTCGGTGATCTTTGCAATTCCCGTCATCGCGGTCGATAAGCTCACGGGTGGTACGGGTGTCGCAGGTGCGGCCATTTCGAGCTGCGCCGGAGCCAATGTGGCCACGCCTGCTGCCATGGCAAGCGTCAACGGGGCCATGTACGGCGGTGCGGTGCTCGCGACGGCTACGGCACAGGTTGCTGCCTGCGCAATCGTTACGGCTATTTTGACCCCGCTGGTCACCAGCTGGTGCTACAAGCATTTTGAGGGCCAGGGCAACGGCGATAGCAAGGCAACGGCCGACAAGGCCGCCGCAGCCGCCTAATGCCAAGCGGCAATCAAAGCTAAAAACTAGCCATGCCACAGGGCGGCCACGGGGGATTCCGTGGCCGCCCTGCAGTTTCTGTAGGGTCTCTGGGACACTTTACCCTGCTAAAGCTGGCATAACAGCTAGAGCGAACGTCGTACAAAGGCAAGGAAAAATACCATACAAATCGGTGAACGGTAGTTGTTTGCACTCGCATTTCCTGCGGGTTTGTAAAAAACGTCCTTATGATATAAAAAAAGAAACATATAACAGCCCAGATGGAGAGGGTCGCTATGTTATCCTTCTCAAACGGGTGAAATCTTGGGTTTTGGGTTGTAGTTCCAAGGTGGACAAACGTTTTCCCTGCACCAATGTGTGGTGAAGAACGGAAGAAGCCGGTAGTGCAAGCCGAACATTCAAGAATTCAATAAGCAGCGGTGTGAGAGAGCGCCGCATTACACGTAACTAGGAGCGTGGTTACACAATGCAGGAGGCATGGGAAGGCTTCAAGGAAGGCATTTGGACGGGAGAGGTTGACGTCCGAGACTTCATCCAGAAGAACTACACCCCCTACGAGGGCGACGAGTCGTTCCTCGTCGGTCCGACCGAGCGTACCAAGGAGCTGTGGGGCGAGGTTCTCGACCTGCTGCTTAAGGAGCGCGAGCAGGGCGGTGTCCTCGATATGGACACCAAGATCGTCACGGGTATCGTGAGCCACCCCGCTGGCTACATCGATAACGCCCACCGCGAGAAGGAGACCATCGTCGGTCTTCAGACTGACAAGCCGCTCAAGCGCGCGCTGCACGTCAACGGTGGTATTCGCATCGCTTGCCAGGCTGCCAGCCAGCACGGCTATAAGGTCGACGAGAACGTTGTCGAGCGCTACACCTTCGAGCGTAAGACCCACAACGCTGGCGTCTTCGATGTCTACACCCCCGAGATGCGTGCTTGCCGCTCGGCTCACATCATCACCGGTCTGCCCGATGGCTATGGCCGCGGCCGCATCATCGGCGACTACCGTCGTGTTGCCCTGTACGGCGTCGACTACCTGATCAAGGACAAGGAGGCCCAGAAGGCTTCCACCCCGACGGTCATGACCGCCGACAACATCCGCGATCGTGAAGAGCTGCAGGAGCAGATCCGCGCCCTCGGCGAGCTCAAGATGATGGCCGAGACCTATGGTTTCGACATTTCCAACCCTGCTACCAACACGCAGGAGGCCATCCAGTGGATGTACTTCGCCTACCTCGCTGCCGTCAAGGAGCAGAACGGCGCTGCCATGTCCATCGGCCGTACCTCTACGTTCATCGACATCTACGCTGAGCGCGACCTTGCCAACGGTACCTTCACCGAGGAGCAGATCCAGGAGTTCGTGGATCACTTCATCATGAAGCTTCGCATGGTCAAGTTTGCCCGTACCCCTGAGTACCAGGCCCTGTTCACCGGCGACCCGCAGTGGGTCACCGAGTCCATCGGCGGCATGGGTGTCGACGGCCGTACGCTCGTTACCAAGATGAGCTACCGCTACCTGCACACGCTCGAGAACATGGGCACCAGCCCCGAGCCCAACATGACCGTTCTGTGGTCGACCCGTCTGCCCGAGAACTTCAAGAAGTTCTGCGCCAAGACTTCTGTCGCCAGCTCCTCGATCCAGTACGAGAACGACGACCTCATGCGCGTCTATCATGGCGACGACTACGGCATCGCCTGCTGCGTGTCCTCCATGCGCATCGGCAAGGAGATGCAGTTCTTCGGCGCTCGCGCCAACCTGGCCAAGTGCCTGCTGTACGCACTCAACGGCGGTGTTGACGAGGTCTCCAAGAAGCAGGTCGGCCCCAAGTACCGCGCCGTCGAGGGCGATACGCTCGATTACGACGACGTTGTGGCCAAGTACAACGACATGATGAAGTGGCTTGCTGGCGTGTACGTCAACTCGCTGAACATCATTCACTACATGCACGACAAGTACTGCTACGAGCGCATCCAGATGGCTCTGCACGACAAGCACGTGCACCGCTGGTTCGCTACGGGCATCGCTGGCCTTTCCGTCGTGGCTGACTCCCTGTCCGCCATCAAGTACGCCAAGGTCCACCCCGTCCGTGACGAAAACGGCATCATCGTCGACTTCGAGACCGAGGGCGAGTTCCCCAAGTACGGTAACGACGACGACCGCGTCGACCAGATCGCTCACGACGTTGTGCACCAGTTCATGGAGTACATCCGCATGAACGACACCTACCGCAACTCCGTGCCCACGACCTCGGTTCTGACCATTACCTCCAACGTCGTGTACGGTAAGAAGACCGGCTCCACGCCCGACGGCCGCAAGGCTGGCCAGCCGTTCGCCCCGGGTGCTAACCCCATGCACAAGCGCGATAGCCACGGCGCCATCGCTTCGCTGTCTTCGGTTTCCAAGCTCCCGTTCCGCGATGCTCAGGACGGCATCTCCAACACCTTCTCCATCATCCCGAGTGCGCTCGGCAAGGAGGACCAGGTGTTCTTTGGCGATATCGACCTTGATCAGCTGGGCGAGTAACTATTGTTAGTGCTATACTAACAATAACGATTACTGATTAGCGCGCCGGTTTCGGCCGGCGCCTATTAATCGAAGGAGACACATTATGAAGGTTTCTGAAGTTTCCGAGACCCAGGCCGATAACCTGGTCCACATGCTCGACGCTTACGCCGAGAAGGGTGGCCACCACCTGAACATCAACGTCTTCAACCGTGAGACGCTGCTCGACGCTCAGGCTCACCCCGAGAAGTACCCGCAGCTGACCATCCGCGTTTCCGGCTATGCCGTGAACTTCCACACGCTCACCAAGGAGCAGCAGGACGAGGTCATTGCGCGTACCTTCCACGACAAGTTCTAAAGGGACTCAACTCCCACCGGAGACCCGGTAAGGCCTACGCACTTTGCCTCTCAAACGTCCTCGCCGCTTCGCGGCTGCGGAATGTTTGCGAGACAAAGTGCTCCCGGCCTTGCCGGGTCTCCTGCGTTGTCGTCCTTTAGGGAACCACGCTAAATTAAATTGGTGTCCTCGGACATGCAAAGAGGCTCGCTGCGCACTTCGTGCGGCGAGCCTCTTTGCGTCCTGCGGAATGTTTTGGGAGGTAGCCCAAACAGCCCCGGCTGGGGTTCTGTGTAGTCACCCTTTAGGCGGAACTCTCCTAATTATTTGGATGAGTCGTTTACTTACTTGTACTGTTACCGTCTTCCCGCTCTTATTGGGGTATGCTTTGTTCGTATGTAAACGTATGACATGTTGATGGGGGAGGGTGCTATGGCTCGCGAGAGTGCTCGTTCTAAGGATACGGCTAAGCCTGGCATCAAGGAAGTTGCAGCGGTGGCGGGGGTTTCGCCTACTACGGTATCTCGCGTGCTTAATAATCGCGGCTATATTAGCCAAGAGACCCGCGATAAGGTCCATGCCGCGATGAAGCGCATCAACTATACGCCCAACGATATCGCCCGTGCCATGCTCAACGGTCGCCTGAATCTTATCGGTATGATCGTCCCCTATGTCAGCAGTCCGTTTCATGCCCAAGTGGTTCAAGTCATTGAGCATACCCTGGCCGAAAACGGTTTTAAGATGCTGCTGTGCAATAGCGCCAATCGACCCGAGCTTGAGCGCTCTTATATCGACATGCTTCGACGCAATATGGTTGATGGCGTCATCGTCAACTCGCTTAATATCGGTGCCGAGGCGTATGCCGAGATGGGCTTGAGTCTGGTTGGTATCGACTGCGACCTTGGCGAAGCCTCTGTTCAGATTGCGAGCGACAGCTATAGCATCGGCGAACTTGCCACGCGTCGCCTGATCGATGACGGATGTTCACGCATCC
This sequence comes from uncultured Collinsella sp., assembly GCA_900548565.1. Taxonomy (GTDB): domain Bacteria; phylum Actinomycetota; class Coriobacteriia; order Coriobacteriales; family Coriobacteriaceae; genus Collinsella. The sequence goes on along the minus strand of URKV01000043.1, from coordinate 1,734 downwards.
TGTGCCTGCGCAGCAATAGCCGCATGCGCATGCCTGCCAATAAGCGTACCGATGCCTACCTCGATGTTGTTGAGCAGGCCGGTTTGCCCGCGCTTGTCCGTGAGGTTGAGTTCGTTAAGCCCGACGACGAAAAGAGCGCGGTCGTTGCGAAGATCCTCGATGAGAACCCCGATATTGACGGCATCTTTGCGGGAGACGACACGATGGCGGCTATCTGTCTTAACGTGATGAAGCAGCGCGGCTTGAGCGCTCCGGGCGATATTAAGGTCGTGGGCGCGGATGGTGCCCGCCGCACTATGACGTTTATGCCTGACTTAACAACCGTACGCCAAGATATCGATCGCATCGGAGAGCTCGCGGCGCAATCCATCATTGCTCTTATTAACGGCGAAAAGCCCGAATCGAATATCAAGCTCCCCGTTGAACTCATTGAGGGTAAAACCGCGTAGTTCATCCCGTGCCAAAAGAATTCCTCAAACACCTCTGATGACCGTTCGCCGGCATATGTCAACCGTTTGCCGACGACTGGAACTGCGAAAAGACGTATTGATGTGAAAACGTTTGACATATGAAAACGATTGACATATCTTGCAGTTGTACCGAGTTAGTATCTCGTGAGAAAGGAAGTCTCGGATGCACAAGGTGTATTACCAGCCTGAGGGAATTTGGGTAGGCGACATCATGCCGTACGGCGAGGACGGCACGTTCTATCTCTATCATCAGCGTGACACGCGAAACCCCGGACCTTTCGGAGAGCCGTTTGGCTGGGCACTCGCGACAACCAAGGACTTCGTCAATTACAAAGACTTTGGCGAGAGCCTTGAGCGTGGCGGCGACGAGGAAGTCGACCAGTATGTTTATGCCGGCACGGTGTTTAAGGTGGGCGACAAGTACCATGCGCTCTACACTGGTTGCAATCGCGATAAGGTCAAGGCACGCTTGATGAAGCAGGTTCTTCTTCACGCAACGAGTGACGACGCCGTCAAGTGGGAGAAGAACATCGCCGAGACGCTGCTTCCGCCCCAGGAAGGTTACGATGACCGCAACTGGCGCGATCCCTTTGTGCTTTGGGATGAGGAGAACGAAGAGTACATGCTCATCCTCGGCACGCGCGTGGGCGAGGACAAGCGTCTGATGACCGGGCGTCTGGTCAAGTTCACCTCCAAGGACCTGGATACCTGGGAGTTCCAGGGCGACTGGTGGAATCCGGGCCTTTACACCATGTTCGAGATGCCTGATCTCTTTAAGATGGGCGACTGGTGGTATCTGGTGTTCTCCGAGTACAGTGATGGCAACAAGACCCGTTACCGCATGTCTCGCTCCATCAACGGTCCTTGGATCACTCCTGCTGACGATTCATTCGATGGCCGCGCGTACTATGCCGCGCGTACCGCATTTGATGGCGAGCGCCGCGTTCTCTTTGGTTGGGTTCCTACGCGTGACGAGGGTGGCGATCCCAGCTCTTACCTGTGGGGTGGCACCTTTATGCCTCTCGAGATCGTTCAGCGTGCCGACGGAACGCTCGGCACCAAGCTCCCTGACAGCATGCTTGGCGCCTTTGGCGAGGCTAAGGCAGTCGAGGCCTTTGAGCTTTCCTGCGAGTCGGGCAAGGTCGAGCAGGTGCTCGCCGCGGATGCCGGTTCCACCTATATGCTCGATGCCGACATCGAGCTCGCCGGTGACGCTGCCGACGATCTTACGCGTGTAGATCTCGGTGGTCGCCGTATCATTAAA
>URKV01000042.1 GCA_900548565.1 uncultured Collinsella sp. | reverse complement strand
CTCGAGCAGGTCGCGGGTGATCTTCTCGAACTCGGCGCGGGTCAGCGTGTAGTTGAGGTGCAGCGGGCCGGACTGGTTCATGGTAATGAACGGCAGGTTAATGGTGGACTGCTGCGCCGCGGAGAGCTCCTTCTTGGCGTTCTCGGCGGCCTCCTTCAGACGCTGCAGGGCCATGGGGTCCTGACGCAGGTCGACACCGTTCTCCTGCTGGAACTTGTCGGCCATCCAGTCGATGACGCGCTGATCCCAGTCGTCGCCGCCCAGATGGTTGTCGCCCGAGGTGGACAGAACCTCAAACACGCCGTCGGCGAGGTCGAGGATGGAGACATCGAAGGTGCCGCCGCCCAGGTCGAAGACCAGGATGCGCTGGTCGGTGCCCTGCTTGTCCAGACCATAGGCAAGAGCGGCAGCGGTCGGCTCGTTGACGATACGCTTGACGTTGAGGCCGGCGATCTTACCAGCATCCTTGGTGGCCTGACGCTGGGCGTCGTTGAAGTAGGCCGGGACGGTGATGACGGCGTCGGTGACGGTCTCGCCCAGATACTTCTCGGCGTCGGCCTTCATCTTTGCGAGCGTCATGGCGCTCACCTGCTCGGCGGTGTAGTCCTTGCCCTCGATATCGACGACGGCACGGCCACCCTGGCCCTCCTTGACCTCGTACGGCACGGTCTTGATCTCGGAGGTGCACTCGGAGTACTTGCGGCCCATGAAGCGCTTGATGGAGAACACGGTGTTCTTGGGGTTGGTGACAGCCTGGTTCTTAGCGGCCTTACCCACAACGCGGTCGCCGTCGGCACGGAAGCCCACGACGGACGGGGTGGTGCGGTCGCCCTCAGCGTTCACGATAATGGTCGGAGAACCGCCCTCGAGGACGGCCATTGCGGAGTTGGTAGTACCAAGGTCGATACCAAGAATCTTACTCATTAGAAATTCCCTCTCTCTTGTGCGTTCGCGCCGCCTCGACGGTCTGTCACGCGGCGCTTCGGCTTGTCTTTCAGGATGTAGTGTATCCCCTTATGGGCCGGAATATACAAAATCTAAGTCAATTCATATAAGATTTCTTATTGCTGAGAGTTTAGGTTCTCAAATGCGCAGGTAGATGCGCTGATTGAATTCTCGACAAATCTATCGAGATCTATGTAGAGATAGCTGAGGTTTGGGTCCGGGGGTGCCTGGGGCTGCCTTGCGGAAAGCTCATCCCGGTTTGAGCGTGGATTCCGGGTCGCAGTTTCCGTCTGAAGGCTCAACCGGAAACCGTATCCCGTTTTGAGAGCTGATACCGGGTCGCAGTTTCCGCTAGCGGGCCCAACCGGAAACTGCGACCCGTTTTTCGACCAAATAACGGGATGCCCTTTCCGCAAGCGCGCTCAATAGCTCAATATTTCAAGTCACCTTTAGCTAACATTTGCGCAGCTCAACGGCCCCACCTGCGCGTTTTTTAGTAAACCTTGGCATACTCGGCGAACGGTATGAAGATGCCGGCCAGAGGGTATTGCAAACGGTCGCTCCCGTGGTATGTTTTTGCCCGAATCAAACCGGCGCGCATCGCCTGTAGCGTCGGTCAACAGAGAGGAAACTACCATGGCTCATCCCGTAATTGATGCCGACGAGTGCATCGCTTGTGGCGTTTGCGTCGACTCCTGCCCCGCTGGCGTTCTGGAGCTCCAGGACGTCGCTACCGTCGCTGATGAGGACTCCTGCGTCGCCTGTGGCGCTTGCCAGGACGCTTGCCCCGCCGGCGCGATCACCGAGATCGTCGAGGAGTAACAGCTCCCCCACTTGCACACTCAAAAGTACACCGTGCACAAAAGGAGGCCTCCGCATCGCCGCGGAGGCCTCCTTTATTTGTACGGATGACTAATCAAAAACGGTATCCTTAGGAAAGTGTTTCAAAATCTATAAGGAGTGCCAGATGATTTACGGCGCCAACGGTGAAATTTTCAAAAACTGGGACGATGCGAAAAGCAAAGTCGAGTCGGTTCCGGCTGATGCCGCTCCGGGAACGCCGCGGACTTATCCGATCGACGCGTACGTCGAAGATGAAAACGGAAACCGCGTCCAGGTGAACGGCTTCTGGTTCTCAGAGTTGTCCGAGGAGACGCGCAAGCCATTGTTGCGCGAACTCGGCCTACCGATCACGAAGAAAATTATGTACCGCGACCGAGACACGGTTTCACAGGTCCTCGATTTCAAAATCGAGGACGTATGGGACCGGTGGTGCAACGTTGTCGTGAAGCTCGCGAACGGAACGATTACGAATCGAACTCACTCTTGGTACTTCTCCGATATGAACAGCGTCCCCGAGAAAACGAATGCCGCGACTCCCAAAAAGAAAAAAGCGGTCGCTAAAAAGAAAACTGCCGAGACATCCGATGATGTCCCTGGATTGCCGAACAGCTACGTCGTTTTCGACCTGGAGACAACCGGACTCAACTGCACGGATTGCCAAATCGCAGAGATCGGCGCGATAAAAGTCCGCGACGGGAAAGTCGTCGATACATTCAGCCAACTCGTCTACATCGACTTCCCGATGCCGCAAGCCGCGTTGAACGTTAACAACATCACCGACGAGATGCTTGCCGATGCTCCACACGCGACCGAGGCCATGAAATCTTTTATCGAGTTCATCGGTGAAGGCGCTGTCCTGGTCGGACACAACATCAAGCGATATGACCTGCCGATTATGAAAAGGGTTGCCACCGCATGCCGACTCGACTTCGATTACGCGGAGGCGATTGACACATACCAACTCGCACAACTGGCATGGCCACACCTCGAACGATGGAGCATGCAGGTACTTCGCGAGTTTCTTAATATCAAAAATGACGACGCCCACCGTGCGCTTGCGGACTGCGAAGACGAGATGTCTGTTTACGACGCGATAAGGGATGGCGTGAAGTCCGGCGAGCTTTCGATCGAGCCGCCGCGCCGTCGCGCGAGCCGACCCGGTGCCGTCTACAACAAGAACTGGGGCAACAAGGTAAAGGCCAAGGACATTAAGCCGACCACCGATAAACTCGATGAGTCTCACCCGCTGTTCGGAAAGCTCGTCGTCGTCTCTGGTGACGTGGCGATGTTCGACGGCGATCGAGTGAGGACTTGGCAGGCGATTGCGAACGTCGGAGGCACGCCACAGGACAACATCACCAAGAAGACCGGCTACCTCGTGTGCGGTGAGGGTGCGGGCATGACGAAGAGAAATAAAGCTGAGCAGTACGGCATCGAGATCATCAGTGCCGATGAGTTCGAGAATATGTTCAAGGGAGAAGAGTAATGGCATTGGCGAACGGCTGGGTAATCGCGTGCCCGAAGGATTGCGCCGGAGACTCCGACGCGCTCGGTGACTGCACTCTATATATCGAGTACTTTAAGAGAATCAAAGACGTTCCAGGCAAGAAGGACAACACGCCAGGCAGGCCGAACAACGGTGAGGTGCGCGACACCCTCGCAAGCGGCTGGTTCGATGACGCGGGGCAAGTCGACGAATTCGGAAAGCAACCGTGGTATCCCTACAGGAATCGAATCCGTGAGGTCGTTGTCCTGGATACCTGGGCTCCGGAGAGCGGTAGATACCTGTTCGACGGGCTGACCCAATGCAAGTCGTTCGACCTATTGAAACTCGATACATCGGATTGCACGACCCTGGAGGGCATGTTCAGGGGATGTTCAAGCGTCACGGAGCTTTTTGATCTCGACCGTCTTGACACCTCAAACGTCGAGAACACGTCCTATATGTTCCTCAACTGCTTAGCGCTTAAGGCTGTCAGCATCTCGGGCTGGGAAACGTCCAAGATCTCGGACGTCAACCAGATGCTCAGCGGTTGTTCAACCTACATTCTCGCAACCGAGGGGCAGCGCGAGTTCCTGAACAAAATCACCGGCTCCACGCAGCACGGAATTTGGACCCGCAACCTTTCGTAGCCCAGATCAAAATACCGGTTGTTTCCAGAAATCCTCTAGACGCCTTCTAGAGGATTTCTGGAAATGCAAATAACTTTAGATTCCGAGCGTATCGACCGGAGCAACAACGATGCCTTCGCTAGTTACGTGAGCCGGCATACCAAACGGAAGCGTACTTTTGTACGCGACCGACGATTGAACGTCAGATTGCCGCTTAGGGGCGTTTGCAGCGTCGGCTACGATAGGTCGTCTTCGTAGGGCATCAGGTCTGCTAGGTAGCCTTTTTCCTTGAGCATCGCCTCGATCTCGTCGAGGGTCTGTTCGTCCTCCGCCGCAATGCGATGGAAGTGGTAGCCGCTGGTCACCGTTAGCAGCGGAAAGCTCTTGCCGCTCTCGATATCGCGCAGATAGCGCTCGACATCGCGGCGGTTGCGGATGTCCAAGTCGGCCGTGATCTTGCCGTACACACGATGGTTGACGATCACGTTGAGCACGGCGCCACCCGCGTCGACGATACTCGTAAGCTCGTCGCCCGCCTGCTCCACGCTGTGGCGCACCTTAACAAGACGCGTGGGCACGGCGGGGCTGCTGGGGGCCTCCTGCAGCACGTAGCCGCGATTGGTCGCCACGATATCGTGTCCATCGGCACGCAGCAGGGCGATGTCTTGCACGACAATCTGGCGGCTCACACCCACCTCGCGAGCAAGTGCACTACCGGAGACGGGGTCTTTGGCTCGCTCGAGCACGCCCATGATGGCACGGCGACGCTCGCGGGCGTCCATTATTTACCGTCCAGCAGACGCAGGTGCTTGAGCGAGAGGTCGAGAATCGGCGCAGAGTGCGTCAGCGCCCCCGAGCTAATAAAGTCAACGCCCAGGTCGGCGAGCGCGCGGATATTGCCGGCGTCCACGTTGCCCGAGCACTCGGTCTTGGCACGACCGGCGATAAGCTCTATGGCGGCGGCCATGTCGTCATGGGTCATGTTGTCGAACATGATGATATCGGCACCGGCCTCCACGGCCTCGCGCACCATGTCCAGGTTCTCGCACTCGATCTCGACCGTCGTGGTAAACGACGCATGGGCGCGCGCCATCTCGATCGCGCGCGCCACGCCACCGGCGGCATCGATGTGGTTGTCCTTGAGCATGACGGCCGTCGACAGGTTGTAGCGGTGGTTGCTACCGCCGCCAATCTCAACCGCCGCCTTTTCAAACACACGCATACCCGGCGTGGTCTTGCGCGTGTCGACGAGCACGGTCTTGGTGCCCTCGAGCGCCGCGGCCATGCTGTGCGTGTAGGTAGCGATGCCGCTCATGCGCTGCAGGTAGTTGAGTGCCACGCGCTCACCCGAAAGCAGCACGCGCGCATCGCCGCGCACCTGACCCACATGGTCGCCGGCGTGCACCTCGTCGCCATCGGCAACATCAAACAGCACCGAGCTCTGCGAATCCAGCAGCTCAAAGGTGCGAGCGAACACATCCAGTCCCGCAATGATGCCGTCGGCCTTGGCGATGAGCTCCACCGTGGCGGGGCGCGCCGTGGGGCACACGCTCGCCGTGCTCACGTCCTCAAACGTAATGTCCTCGCGCAGAGCCTGCAGAATCAGATCATCGACGACGAGCTTCATGGTAATGGGATTCATGGTCTACTCCTCCACGGCCTGCGTGCCGGCGGCACGGGCCAAATCATCGATTGCCAGGGTGTCGGCACTCAGGGCGCGATGACGGCCATCGAGCGCGGGATCGCCTGCCTGCTCCACGGCCAGTGACTCGCCGGTACGCATATACCACGCGGCGCGACGACCCCAGACCAGCGCTTCGAGCAGGCTGTTTGATGCAAGGCGGTTCTTGCCGTGAACGCCGTTGCAAGCCGTCTCGCCCGCGGCGTAGAGCTCGGGCATCGAGGTGCGGCCGTCCTTGTCGACCCACACGCCGCCCATAAAGTAGTGCTGCGTGGGCGTGACGGGGATGGGCTCGTCCAGGATGTCGCGACCGTCCTCAAGGCAGCGCGCGCGGATATTGGCAAAGTGCCCGGTCACCACATCGCGCTCGACGGGGGCAAAGCTCAGCCACTCGTGCTCGGTGCCGTCCTGCTTCATCTGCTCGCGAATAGCGGCGGCGACCACGTCGCGCGGCTGAAGCTCGTCGGTAAAACGCTCGCCGGCGGCGTTGAGCAAAATCGCGCCCTCGCCGCGGCAGCTCTCGCTGATCAGGAACGTGCGACCCGGCTGCGGCGAGAACAGACCCGTGGGATGGATCTGCACGTAGTCCAGGTGCTCCATCTTAATGCCATGCTCCTGAGCAATGTAGCAGGCATCGCCCGTGAGCTGCGGGTAGTTGGTCGAATGGTCGTATACGCCGCCGATGCCGCCCGTTGCCCACAGCGTGTGGCGGGCATGGATCTTAAACGGCTCGCCGGCATGCGCGCCCTCGGCGGCATTTACCAGCTCGTCGGCGGGACGAACCGAGTTGTTCTCGTCCACGGGAACGGCGACGATACCGGTGCACGCCGTGGCGCCGTCACGCTCGCCCGTCAGGATGTCGGTCATGGCCACGTGCTCCAAAATCTGCACGTTGTCCAGCTTGCGAACGGCCTGGAGCAGTTTGGTCGTGATCTCCTTGCCCGTAATGTCGGCATGGAAGGCAATGCGCGGACGGCTGTGCGCGCCCTCGCGGGTAAAGTCGAGGCTGCCGTCGGCCTTGCGCTCAAAATCCACGCCCATCGCTAGCAGGTCGTTGATGACCGAGCGGCTCGAGCGGATCATGATGTCGACGCTCTCGCGGCGGTTCTCGTAGTGACCGGCGTGCATGGTGTCCTCAAAGAAGGCGTCATAGTCCGAGCCCTCGGGCAGCACGCAGATGCCGCCCTGCGCGAGCATCGAATCGCACTCATCGACCGCGCCCTTGGAGAGCATGATCACGCGCGTGCTCGTCGGCAGATTGAGGGCCGCGTACAGACCCGCCACGCCGCAGCCGGCAATGACGACGTCGCACTCCATATCGGGGTATTGCTTGGTTTCCACAGGAATCCTCTCCCTTGTAATGTGGCATAAGGGACCGTCCCTCATGCAACATTGTTCTAGCGTGCTGCGTACTCGAGCATACGGTCGAGCGTGAGCTTGGCCTGGTCTGCTGCCTCGTCCGAGACGCCGATCTGCACCTCGCCCTCGCCCGTCTCCAGGCAGCGCACGAGCTTTTCGAGCGTGATAAGATCCATGTTGACGCAGGTGGGCTGCACCGCGGGGAAGTAGAACTTCTTGTCGGTGCCCTGGCAGCGGCGCTCGAGCTCGTAGAGCACGCCGCAGACCGTCACGATAATGAACTCGCTCGCGTCGGACTCCTCGGCGTACTTGATAATGCCGGCGGTGGAGCCGATGTAGTCGGCCTCGGCCAGGACGTCGGCCTTGCACTCAGGATGCGCCAGCACGAGCGCGTCGGGGTGGGCCTCCGTCGCGTCGACGATCTGCTCGACGGTGATGATGTGATGGCGCGGGCAGTAGCCGTTGTTGAGAATGACGTGCTTTTGCGGCACCTGCTCGGCTACGAAGCGGCCCAGGTTTTGGTCGGGAATGAACAGGATATGCTGCTGCGGCAGCTCGGACACGATCTTGACGGCGTTGGAGCTGGTGACGCACACGTCGCTCCAGCTCTTGATCTCGACCGTGGAGTTGACGTAGCACACCACGGCCAGGTCGTCGCCGTACTCGGCGCGCGCCGCGTCGACCGTCTCGCGCTTGACCATGTGAGCCATGGGGCAGTCCGCGCCCGGCTCGGGCAGCAGCACGGTCTTAGTGGGATTGAGCAGCTTGGCGCTCTCGCCCATAAACTCCACGCCGCACAGCACGATGGTCCGCTGTGGCAGGCTCTTGGCGAGCTTGGCCAGGTAGAAGCTATCGCCGACGTAATCAGCCACAGCCTGCACCTCGGGCGCCACGTAATAGTGCGCTAGGATCACCGCGTCACGTTGGGTTTTTAGTTGCTGAATGGCCTCGACGAGCTCTGCGGGCACCAGTGCCGCGCGCTCCGTTGCCGTCGTTGCCGATGCTAGGCCGGCCGCGATATCGCGTGCAAGCTCCGACGCATCCATGTTCGCGCTCTGTGCCATCAAGGCCCCTCTCTTTTGGCGAATCTTGGGGCTTTAGTATGACACCTAGGTTTACAGCTGACAAGACAGCTGTAAACCTAGGTGTAAAGTTGAAATAAAGATTCAATCATGTGGCAGGTCCATTTTCGAACTGGCAAGCTGAGGATAGCTGAGCTCTCGATGGCGCAGGAGGCATCTTTCGCCACCGCAATACCGCTTGGCGCGAGTTGCACGCCGTGGGGCGCAAACGGTCCGCACCCCCGCAAGCGGCGCGTACCCGATGTGGCAAAATCGAACTACTTAAGGGGGCCGAATGCTCAAGATTATTGCCTGCGACGATGATGTCGCTTTTCTAGATAGACTGCACCGGATGATCGACCGTTGGTCGACTGAGACGGGCACGGCGGTCGATGTTGCGCTCGTCACGCGCGGCGAGGACCTGCTGGCACGCCATGCCGCATCGCGCGCCGACATTATCATGCTCGACATGATCATGCCGCTCGTCAACGGCATGGACACCGCCCGCGAGCTGCGTCAATCCGATACCGCAGTGCACTTGGTATTTCTGACCTCATCGCCCGAGTTCGCACTTGAGTCCTACGAGGTCCGCGCCTTCGACTACCTGCTCAAACCCGTGACCTACGAGCGCTTGGCGCAACTGCTCGACGAGCTGTCGAGCCTGCGTCCGGCTGCAATCGACGAGCTCGTCATCAAGACGTCCTTTGGCTACCACGCCCTGCGCCTATCCGATATCGAATATGCCGAGGCTCGCAACAAGCACGTGATCTTCCACCTGCGCGATGGCCGCGATATCGAGGCGCTCGAGCCGTTCCGCAGCATCGAGGACCGGCTGGCCCAAAACGCGGCCTTTTTTAAGTGCCACCGCAGCTACCAGGTCAATCTGCGCAACATCGACCACTTTAACCGCACGGAAATCGTCATGCGCTCGGGCGCGTGCATACCGCTCGCGCGCAGCTGCAAGCAGGGATTCCAAGACGCCTACTTTGCGGTGCGGTTCGAGGGCGGGAGACGCTGATGCTTTCCTCGGCAGAACTGGTACTTTGGGCAATCCACCATGCGACGACGTTGCTCTTTGGCGTCTTTGCCTCGGCGGCGCTGTGCGGTGTCGAGATCAACGGCCGCCATTCGCTCGAACTGGTGGGGGTCGGCGCCGTAACCGGCACCGCTTTTGCGATTGCCAACCTCGTCGGAGGTGAGCTGCTTGCCCGACAGGCCTATCCACTCGTCGTGCATCTGCCGCTTGTCGTCTACCTGTGCGTACGCTATCGCCTGAGTCCGCTGCTCGCCATCCTGGGCGTTACCAGTGCCTACCTGAGCTGCCAGTTTAGCAACTGGGTGGACATCGCCGCATTCGCCGCCACCGATTCGCAGGTCGCGTACTACGTGGCGCGCATCATCACCACGCTCGGCGTCTTTGCCGTCTTGTTGCATTGGGCAAGCGAAATTGGCCCCCGCCTGGCGATCAAAAGCCCCACCGAGCTGGAGATTCTGCTCATCCTGCCGCTCGTCTACTACATCTTCGACTACGCCACCAACGTCTATACCACGCTCTTCCACTCGGGCTCGGTGGTAACCGTTGAGTTTTTGGCGTTCGCCCTCTGCGCCTTCTACCTTATGTTTCTTGCCGTCTACCTTCGCGAATACGAGGCAAAGGAAATCGCCGAGCGCGAGCGCTGGATGCTCGCGACCCGCGACAGTGCGGCCATCAAAGAGCTCGAAGCCTGGCGCCAGTCCGGACGCGAGCTCTCGGTTCTCCGTCACGACATGCGCCACTACCTGCGCGGTCTAGCGGCCCTGATCGAAGAGGGTCACACCGATGAGGCGCTCGAGCGCATCGACGCGCTCTGCGAGGCCAACGACCGCACCGCCGTGCGCCGCTACTGCGCCAACGAAACGGTCAACATTGCGCTCTCGTCGCTTTCCGCGGACATCAACGCGCACGGCATCACCGCCGACCTGCGCGCCGCCGTGCCCGAAACCGTCCACGTGAGCGATGTCGATCTGTTCAGTGTGGTATCGAACGCCCTGGACAATGCCATCGCCGCAGCGAGCGCCGCCCCCGAAGGCAAGCGGTTTGTCGACCTGGACCTTCGCTACGAAGACAGTCAGCTTCTATTGCTGGTTTCCAACACGTTTGGCCGTGCGCCGCACATGGTCGACGGCATGCCCGTGGCTCAGCACACTGGGCACGGCTTTGGCACCAAGAGCATTAAGCTTGCCGTCGAGCGTATGAACGGCAACTGCCAGTTCCGCATTAACGGCGACCGGTTTGAGCTGCGCGCCGTGATGTAGGGGCTGCCGCCAGCCTCGCTACAGCGGTGCGGCCGCCGGGGTCAGCTGCTTAATGTAGGCCCACATGCGCTGCTTGGCGGCCTTGTCGGTGAGCGCCGCCTCAAAACCGTCGAGCGCCAGCACACGGCGCCCCTGCACATGGGCGACCAGGCCGGGCTTGAGCATGGCGGTGTCAAAGTCATCAATTGCCACAAGCATATCGGCATAGGTCTCGCGCATGACATCGGCCGCGCTGTTGTCCAGCAGCAGCACCGCCTCGGGGTCCAAGGTCTCCAGCGCCTCGCGGAACAGGTCGCACGTCAGGGCCTCGCCCGGCGCGGCCGCTCCGTCGCCCGCGCCGGCGACGCTTGCCAGCACGCAAAAATCCTCGGGGGCATATCCGATGGCGCCGAGCGCCTTGCGCAACGCGGCGCCATCCGCGCCGGCAGCCAGCTCGCCGCCCGAGCACTCGGCTTCATCCAAATCGCCTTTGACCAGCACAATCGGCGAGCACGCATTGCCCGCGATACGCACGCCGCGATCTGCAAGCGACGCGAGCTCCTGCTCGGTCGCCTGAGCGATGGCTTCTTTTTTCTGGCTTTGTGACGTGGGCATGCGCTCTCCAATCATTTGCGTGCCCACCATTATATAAAAGAGCCGCCCGCGAGTGGTTGCTTTACGAGCCGCTGGGTATAAGCACGGTCGTACTGAGTTTTACGCGGCCGAGCCGCGTCGCATTATGGAGGTCACCATGGCTGACATTAAGCAGATTACCCCCGAGAACTTCGACGCTGTCGTCAACGATAGCCTGCCCGTACTGGTTGATTTTTGGGCCCCGTGGTGCGGCCCCTGCCGCTCGCTCTCGCCCATCGTAGACGAGGTTGCCGACGAGCTGGCCGGCAAGCTGGCTGTGGCCAAGTGCAACGTCGACGACAACCAGGACCTGGCCATGAAGTTTGGCGTCATGAGCATCCCCACGCTGATCGTCTTTAAGAACGGCGAGGAGGTCGACCGCTCGGTCGGCGCCTTACCCAAGGCAAGGCTTCAGGCACTGCTGGAGAAACATCTGTAATACGCTTGTTACCTGTCTGCCGTCCATGAGCGGTTTCGCACCGCTCGCCGGAGCGCCAAACGCAAGACATGCGACCACGGATAGTATGGTAGACACAAACAGCCCCCAGTGAACGGGTGCGGGTCAGACGGACTCGCACCCGTTTTCTTATGCGGCGGCGCCCAAGGCGGGCGTAGTAGAATCTGAACCACCATATCGCCCCGTACAAAAGGAGATTCCCATGCATGACGTCGGAATGAACATGAGCCAGCTTGCCATGAGCGTCAAGCAGGTCGACGACACCATTGAGCTCGCTCACGAGTGGAGCCATCAGTTGCTGCATGCGACCGAGAACTTTGACATGGAGCGCATTGGCGCCAAGCTCGAGGCCGCCATGTCTGCGCTGCACGAGGCGCACGATGCGCTCGAGGGCTACGAGGAGGCCATCGAGGCCGACCACAACTCCGTCGGCTCTGTGAAACTGGTGTAACGTGGCCGAGCACGAGCACGCGCACGATCACGGTGCGGACGACGATGCGAGCTGCCGCTGCAGCGGCCCCAGCTCCGAGCTGGTCCGCTTTTCGGTCACCGCGCCCGACGACCTGCTGCGCCGCTTTGACGAGCAGATCGCACGCCGCGGCGACGTGGCCAACCGTTCCGAGGCAGTACGCGATCTGATTCGCGCCTCGATCGCCAAGGAGCAGATGCGTACGCCCGACGAGCAGGTCATCGGTTCGCTCACCATGATCTATGACCACCATACCGGCGATCTGACGCGCCGTCTGGACGAGGTGCAGCACGGCTTCACCGACGAGATTGTCTCGACCATGCACGTGCATCTGGACCACCACAACTGCCTGGAGATTCTGGCGCTCAAGGGTCGCGGCAAACGCGTCTACGAGCTGGCGGACCGGCTGCTGGGGCTGCGCGGCGTTAAGCACGGCGAGCTCACCTGCGCCGCCACCAAGCAGAGCTTGGGGCTCTAACGGCACACACTTCAATGAAGGGGAGCCACATGCGGCATGTGCATATTCATGTGACGGGCATTGTGCAGGGCGTTGGCATGCGGCCATTTGTGTATCGCGAGGCTATGGCGCATGGCATTTGCGGCCGGGTGCTCAACGCGGGCGATGGCGTGCACATCGAGGCGCATGCTTCGGTCGAGGCACTCGACGGCTTTGTCGCCGCGCTGTCGGAGCACGCGCCTGCCGCGGCCCGCGTTGATCATGTCGCTGTTGCAGACCTGGAGCCCGACGCTTGGGATGCCGACGATGAGCAGGTCTTTCGTATCGTAGCGTCACAGGATCAGACCGTGCACACGACGCTCATCTCCCCCGATATCGCCACCTGTGACGACTGCCTGCGCGAACTATTCGACCCCGCCGACCGACGCTATCACTACCCCTTTATCAACTGCACCAACTGCGGGCCGCGCTTTACCATCATCCGGTCGCTGCCTTATGACCGAGCGGCCACGTCGATGGATTGCTTTCCCATGTGCCCCGAGTGCGCCGCAGAGTATGGCGACCCGCTTGACCGGCGCTTTCACTGTCTCTTATACACATCTGACGCTGCCGACGATCTTACGCGTGTAGAT
>URKV01000041.1 GCA_900548565.1 uncultured Collinsella sp. | reverse complement strand
GGCTCGGAGATGTGTATAAGAGACAGGCGCTGGATTGTACGTACGGCCGAGGTTCAACCCTGGGACTTTCTCAATGCAGTCTCGGCCCGTGACATGCGCCGCTCGCTCGAGCTCTTCAATCTACTGCCCGCCAAGAGCTACGTGTGGACGTACACATTGTTGTGCGGCCGCATTCGCGAGCTTATCGTTGCCAAGGCGCTCGATGCGCGCGGACAGGGTCGTGAGCTGGCCGCAACGCTCAAACTCCAGTCCTGGCAGGTCAAGAATCACCTGACCTGGGCACGTCGCTTTTCGATGGCAGAGCTCGTCGCAGCGCTCGAGGGTGCCGTTGATGTGGAGCTCGCGCTCAAGGGTTCGGCCGATTCTGAGACCGCGCTTTTGCTCTGGATTACGAACATCTTGAGAAAATCGTGATGATACCTGCCTATTTGACAAATTCGTTCTATCCCTTTGAGGGGGAGCGTGCTATAGTAGGCGCTTGCATGACCTCACCGTGTCTCAGAGGTGTCATACATTTTTTGCAAGGAACTCGAAAGGAACTCCAGAAGTGGCAAACATCAAGTCTCAGAAGAAGCGTATCCGCACCAATGAGGCAGCTCGCATGCGTAACAAGGCTGTCAAGTCCGAGCTCAAGACGCTGACCAAGCACGTCCAGTCCGCCGTCGCCGAGGGCGACGCCGAGAAGGCCCAGGCTGCCCTCAAGACCGTCACCAAGCGTCTCGACATGGCTGCCGCCAAGCATGTTATCCACAAGAACCAGGCTTCCAACCGCAAGTCCGGTCTTGCCAAGCTCGTGAACAGCATCAACGCCTAAGTTGTAAATTTCACACCACACAGATTACGCGCATAAATGGAGCCTGTTTTATGGAACAGGCTCCATTTTTTGTATCGCTCGGGTAAGATAGTCCGCATGAATACTTCAATTGACATTTCCCACATCCGCAACTTCTCAATCGTTGCGCACATCGACCATGGCAAGTCCACGATCAGTGACCGTATCCTCGAACTCACCCATACCGTCGACGAACGCGACATGGAGTCGCAGCTGCTCGACACCATGGATATCGAGCGCGAGCGCGGCATCACGATCAAGTCCAATGCCGTTCGCGTGTCCTATGACGCCGACGATGGCGAGACGTATCAGTTCAATCTGATCGATACGCCGGGCCACGTGGACTTCACCTATGAGGTCTCGCGCTCGCTGGCAGCCTGTGAGGGCGCGGTGCTCGTTGTCGACGCCACGCAGGGCGTTGAGGCGCAGACCGTCTCTAACGCGACGCTCGCCATGAACGCCAATCTGGACATTGTGCCGGCCATCAACAAGATCGACCTGCCCTCGGCTCATCCCGACGAGGTTAAGACCGAGATCGAGGATGACCTGGCGATCCCTGCCGATGATGCCGTGTGTGTCTCGGGCAAGACCGGCGAGGGCATCCACGATCTGCTGGAGTCCATTGTCTTTTTGATCTCTCCGCCCAAGGGCGATGCGAACGCGCCGCTCAAGGCACTCATTCTGGATTCGTACTTCGATGAGTATCGTGGCGTCGTCGCCACGGTGCGCGTCTTTGACGGCTCAATCAAAAAGGGCGATACCCTGCGCATGATGCAGGCAAAGGGCGACTTTTTGGTCGATGGCGTGGGCGTCAAGCGTCCCGCCGAGACTCCGGTCGACGCGCTCACGGTCGGCGAGGTCGGATACGTGGTCACGGGCCTGAAGGACCCCGAGGCCGTTCGCGTGGGCGATACCCTCACGTGGGCGTCGAATCCCTGCCCCGAGCCGCTTCCCGGCTACCGCGAGGCCAAGCCCATGGTTTATACGGGCCTGTTCCCGATCGATAACAAGGACTACGAGAACCTGCGTGACGCGCTCGATAAGCTGCACGTCAACGACCCGTCGTTGGTGTGGGAGCCCGAGACCTCGGTGGCGCTCGGCTTTGGTTTCCGCGTGGGCTTCTTGGGCCTGCTGCATATGGAGGTCGTCAAGGAGCGCCTGGAGCGTGAGTTCAATCTTGACCTCATTGCTACGAGCCCCTCGGTGGACTATCACGTCTACAAGACTGACGGCGAGATGATTGATGTCCGCAGTCCGCAGGATCTGCCCGAGGCTACGCGCATCGAGCGCATCGAGGAGCCCTACCTCAAGGCCAAGATTATCTGCCCGCCCGAGTATACGGGTGCCGTCATGCAGCTCGCTATCGAGCACCGCGGCATTACTACCGACATGATTCATCTCACGAGCAAGTCGGTCGAGATGCGCTTTGATATGCCGCTCGCCGAGCTCATCTTGGACTTCTTTGACCAGCTCAAGAGCCGTACCAAGGGCTATGCCTCGCTCGACTACGAGTTCAACGAGTATCGTCCCTCCGAGCTCGTCAAGCTCGATATCTTGCTTTCGGGCGACGAGGTGGACGCGCTGTCGTTTATCGTCCACAAGGACAAGGCCTACGGTCTTGCCCGCGGCCTATGCGACAAGCTCAAGGAGATTATTCCTCGTCAGCTGTTCGAGGTGCCCATCCAGGGTGCTATCGGCAACAAGATCATTGCCCGTTCCACCGTCAAAGCGCGTCGCAAGGACGTTCTTGCAAAGTGCTACGGCGGCGATATCTCGCGTAAGCGCAAACTGCTCGAGAAGCAGAAAGAGGGCAAGAAGCGCATGAAGGCCATCGGCTCAGTCGAGGTCCCGCAGGAGGCCTTTATGGCGATCCTCAAGGTGGACGAGTAGGTCTATGGCGCTTTCTGAATACAGCAAGCGGCTGCTGGGTGCTTATGCCGAGCAGCCGTTCCTTATGGCTCCTATGGCGGGCGTGACCGACCCCGCCTATCGCATCATGTGCCGCCGCCGCGGTGCCAACCTTGCCTACAGCGAGATGGTGAGCGTGGCTGGCCTTGCCTATGCCAGCAACAAAACGTGGCGCCTGGTGCTGCCGGCCGACGAGGAGCAGCGGATTTGCGTGCAGCTCTTTGGCTCCAAGCCCGATCAGTTTGCGAGCGCCGTCGCCGCCGTCGAGGATCGTGTGGGCGATCGCCTGTCGCTCATCGATATCAACATGGCTTGTCCTGCCCGCAAGGTTGTCACCAAGGGCGAGGGCTCTGCCCTTATGCGCACGCCCGACCTGGCGGAGAAGATCGTCGAGGCCACGGTGGGCGCGGCGCACGTGCCCGTGACCGTCAAGATTCGCAAGGGCTTTTATGCCGAGGACCGCAACGCCGCAACGTTTGCCCAGATGCTTGAAGGGGCGGGCGTCTCTGCAGTTGCCGTGCACGGTCGTTGTGCCACGCAGCTCTATACGGGCCAGGCCGATTGGTCTGTCGTCGATGAAGTTGCCGACGCCGTCGAGATTCCCGTGATCGGTTCGGGCGATGTGCTCTCGGCCGAGGACGCTGCTGAGCATCTGCAAGGCTCGGGTGCCAGCGCGGTGTTTATCGCGCGCGGCATCTACGGCAATCCGTGGGTGTTCGGTGATGCTCGCGCCCTTGCGCTCGATGGCACGCCGGTGCCGGCGCGCAGCTCCGTCGAGCGCTTAGACGCCCTGCGTGAGCACCTAACGCTGACGCATGAGCTCCTGCCGCTCATGTCGCGTGCCCGTACGTACGCAAGCTGGTACTTAAAGGGCATGCCCCATGCCGCCGCTTGGCGTGCCCATGTGGTGCGCTGCTCCACGTATGAGGAGTTCATGGCTCTGGTCGATGATATCGAGCGCGATGTGGTGGCCTGCGAGGCCGCGCTTTCCGCCGGTGAGTCGGTGCCCGCTCATCCGCTGGAGGCTTAAGGGTGGCCGTTACCGCGCTGTACGTGCACGTGCCGTTTTGCGCCCAAAAGTGCCGGTACTGCGACTTTGACTCGCGCAGTTTTGCTCCGTGCGACCTGAGCGCTGCGCTCGATGCCTATTTTGAGCAGTTGTTCGCGCGCCTCGAAGCGTTTGGCAAGGCTGGGGCCCTTGACCATATCCGCACCGTCTATGTTGGCGGCGGTACGCCGTCGCTGGCGGGGGAGCGCCTGGTGGAGCTGGCGCGGCGTATTCGTGCGCGGTGCGCCCCCGTTGAGTTTACCTGCGAGGCTAATCCTGAGTCGCTGACCGCCGAGCTTGCCGCTGCGCTTGCCAAGGTTGGTGTCACACGCGTCTCTCTGGGCGTGCAAACGCTCGATAACACCGAACTTACCGCCATCGGCCGTATTCACGATGCCGATCGGGCGCTCGCCGCCATCGCGACGGTCAAGAACGCTGGGATTGACGTGTCGTGCGACCTTATGTGTGGCCTTCCCGGGCAGACGGCGGCGAGTTGGCAGCGCACGCTTGATGGCGTGCTCACGGCGGCTCCACATCATGTGTCGGTTTACCCGCTCACGCTCGAGGAGGGGACGCTCCTTTATTGCATGGCGTGCCGCGATGAGTCGCTCGTGCCTGATGAGGATTTTCAGGCTGCCTGCATGGACGTGGCACGCGAACTCCTGGGTGCCGCCGGCTATCACCCGTATGAGGTGGCGAGCTACGCGCTCGACGGCCATGAGTGTGCCCATAACATTGCCTACTGGACCGGACGGGGCTACCTGGGCCTGGGTCGCTCTGCCGCGGGCATGCTCGACGCCGAGGATTTCGACCGTCTTGCAGGTTTGTTCCCCGGTGTGTCTTCTCGAGGCGATTCGTATCGCGTGCGTCTGGTGCAACGTGACGATGACGCGACGGCGTTCGAGGCCGAATATCTGTCGCAGCGTGAGGCTGCGGCTGAAGACCTGATGCTCGCTTGTCGCATGACGCGTGGTATTGCGTCCGACCTGTTGGCTCGCGCGGCTCGTGTCATCCCGGCCGATGAGCTGGCAGCTGCCTGTGATCGCGCGCTCGAATTGGGTCTTGCCACTTGGGTGCCCGAGACGCTCGGGGTCCATGAGGGACCCTTCACTTCGGCAGATGTCGTCGCGGGCCATGTTCGAGCTCGTCTGGCGCCGACCCACCTGGGCTGGCTCGATGGAAATGTTCTGTTCGAGCTGTTTTGGGATCTAGCTTAGGCCGCTCGGGTAGAATTACCGGAATATATACGCTGCTGTGAGCAGGAGGTTGCCGCGCATGGCGACGATGAACGAAAAAGATTACTACGAGATTCTGGGTGTCTCCAAAGACGCCACCTCGCGTGATATTCAAAAGGCCTTCCAGCAAAAGGCCCGTAAGCTCCATCCGGACGTCAACAAAGAGCCGGATGCCGAGGAAAAGTTTAAAGAGGTTTCCGAGGCCTATGCCGTGCTTTCGGATGAGCAAAAACGTGCGCGCTACGACGCCATGCGTTCTGGTAGTCCATTTGCCGGTGCTCCTACGGCTTCGCCTTATGGTGGCGGCTACGCCGGCAACACGGGCTATGGTAATCCCTTTGAGGGTGGCTTTCCTTTTGGCGGTGCCTGGGGCCAGCAGCGTCGTGGACAGGCTGCCTTCAATCCCGAGAACGGCGCCAACGTGGTCGTCGATATCAAACTGGACGCCAAGGAGGCCAAGGGCGGTGCCCGCAAGACCGTCCGCTATACGCGCTTCGATACCTGTGGTCACTGCGGCGGCTCGGGTTCTGTCTCCTCCGAGCATGCCCATACCTGCCCAAGCTGTGGCGGCCGCGGCCACATCGACGTCGACCTGTCCTTCCTGTTTGGTGCGGGCACGTTCCAGTCGGTCTGCCCCGAGTGCGGCGGTTCCGGTAAGGTCGTGGCCGACCCCTGCCCCGATTGCGGTGGCAGCGGTCGTACTCGCGTAACCTCCGAGCAGACGATTGAGTTTCCTGCCGGCACGCACGATGGCGACGAGGTCCGCATTGGCGGCATGGGTCACGCCGGAACCAACGGTGCCGCGGGCGGCGACCTGGTCGGCCGCGCTCATGTTGAGGCTGAGCGCTTGGAAGGCAAAGCTCGTACCGGTTTTTACCTGATGGGCATCGTGGCGCCGTTTTTGGTGCTGTCGGCCATTTCGGGCGTGTTCTCGGCCTTTGCCGTGATGTGCTTTATTCCGTTTACCATGGGCCTGTTTATGGTGCTTTCGGACGGTGTGCTTCATCGTAGTCTGCTGTGGTGGAAGCGCGGTGCGATGCAGTTTGCCAACGGTTTTGCCAACGGCTTCATGTTCGCGCTCGTGTCGGTTTGGTTCGCGAGCTGCTCGCAACGTGCCATGCTTTCGCCCTACGCAATGCAATAACATCAAACCCTCTGTTTGCGGTCGGCCCAGCTTGGGTATAGGACGCACTGTGACAATAATGAAAGTCGGAAGGATTCGGTCGTGTCGGAAAATAGGGATTACTACGAGGTGCTTGGCGTCGACAAGGATGCCGACGCGCGGACGATTAAGCGTGCGTTTCTAAAGAAGGCCCGTACCGTACATCCGGATGTTTCGGACGACCCCGAGGCCGAGGCCAAGTTCAAGGAGCTCAACGAGGCCTATTCCGTTCTTTCCGATGAGCAGAAGCGTGCTAACTACGACCGTTACGGCACTGCTGACGGCCCTGGTGGTTCGGGTTACGTCGATATCAACGATATCTTTGGTGGCATGGGCATGGACGACTTGTTCTCGTCGTTCTTTGGCGGCGGTGCCGGCGGTGGCGCCCGCAGCCGTCGTGAGCGTCGTCGCGGACGTGACATGGCCATCTCGCTTTCGGTGACCCTTGAGGAGGCGGCGCTCGGCTGCAAAAAGACGATCAGCTATGACCGCCTTGCTCCTTGCGAGGACTGTAATGGCACCGGTAGGGCAGAGGGCGCACAGGAAAAGCAGTGCGGCCGCTGCCACGGTACGGGCTATGTCACGACGGTTCAGCGTTCGTTCCTGGGCCAGGTTCAGTCTTCCTCGCCTTGCCCCGACTGCCATGGCGAGGGTACGGTTATCGACCATCCCTGCGAGACCTGCGACGGTCAGGGCCGCACGCCTTCGCACGAAAAGATCGACATCGATATTCCCGCCGGCGTTTCGACCGGTCGCCAGCTGCGCGTGAGCGGCTTTGGCGAGGCCGGCCTTCGCGGCGAGCCCTCGGGCGACCTGATTGTCAACGTGCGCGTTGCCGACCATGAGCGCTTTAAGCGCAACGGTGACGACCTGTACCTGGTGAGCGATATCTCGATTGCGCAGGCTGCGCTCGGCTGCGAGATCGAGGTCGAGGGCATTATGCCCGACGAGGTCGTTAAGGTGACGGTTCCCGCCGGCGCCCAGTACGGCGACACCGTGAGCGTCAATAATTACGGCATGCCGCGCATTGGCGGTGGCGGTTCGCGTGGCCGCCTGATCGTGCAACTGCGCGTGGTCGTTCCCACCAATCTTTCCAATAAGCAACGCGAACTGCTCCGTGCTTTTGCCGATGAGATGGGCGATGACGTCGCTTCTGGTAAGAAGTCGGTGACCGACCGTATCAAGAGTGCCCTCGACGATATCCTCGATTAAGGAGCCCGCGTGCTCGCACCCCATATTTCCGTCGTCAACCTCGGCTGCCGCGTTAACCGGGTTGAGTCTGACCGTATCACTGCCGATCTTATGCGTCTGGGCTTTGCTATTGTGGATCCCCAGGATGCCGATCTGATCGTCATTAACACCTGTGCCGTTACGGGCGAGGCCGAGGCCAAGACCCGTAAGGCCGTCCGTCATGCGCTGGCCCATCCTAACGAGCCCTATGTGCTTGTGACCGGTTGCGTGGTCAATTTACATCCCGAGGAGCTGCTGGAGCTTTCGGATCGCGTGATCGCCGAGCCGTCCAAGATCGATGTCGCCGAACGTGTCTGCGAGGTGTTGGGCGTTGAGTCCGATAGCGTTCCCGCCTGCAGCGATGGCGAGGTGGTCGATGCGCTCGGTCGCTCTCGCCTGGGCGTGAAGATTCAGGATGGCTGCAACCATCGCTGCACCTATTGCATTGTGTGGAAGGCACGCGGCCCCGAGCGCTCCGTGCCCGTTGAGTCCGTGCTCGAGCAAGTTCGCGAGGCCCAGGAGGCCGGCGTGCCCGAGGTGGTGCTGACCGGTGTGAACCTGGGCACCTACGATGGCAAGAGCGCGACCGACGAGCATGTCGAAATCGATGAGCTGCTCGAGGCCATCATGGAGTGCACGTCTATCCCGCATGTGCGCATTTCCTCGGTTGAGCCCATGGATATCTCTGAGCGCCTGCTTAAGGTTATGGCGCGCTATCCGCAGCGTATCGCCCCGTTTTTGCACCTGCCCGTGCAGTCCGGCTGCACGGCGACCCTGCATCGCATGGGCCGTCCCTATAGTGCGGAGGCCTTTGAGGACACGGTGCGTATGATTCGCGCCAATCTGACGCAGGCGTCACTTTCTTGCGACGTTATTGTCGGCTTCCCTGGCGAGACGGACGAGGAGTTCGAGGAGTCGCTGGCGCTGTGCCGCCGTGTGGGTTTCTCGCGTATGCACGTGTTCCGCTACAGCAAGCGTCCCGGTACCCTTGCTGCCGACATGCCCGACCAGGTTCCGCCCGAGGTTATGGCCGAGCGCAGCCGCCGTATGCGGGCCGCCGCACAGGAGCTCGCTATTGCCGACGCTCGCCGTCGCGTGGGCACGGTCGAGCGTGCCGTGCTCGAGTATGGCGACAACCTGACGCTCGGCTCGTTCCATCATGCCCGTCTTGACGATACCTGTGGACTTACAGCCCCGTGCCTGCTCGATGTTGCTATCATCGGAGTCGATGATTCCGGCTTGGTCCATGCACGCAGGGAGGTTCATGGAAGCCTCGAAGATTAGACTTACCGTTCCCGAGGGGATTGATCCCTCGCGCGTTTTGGGCGCCGGCGACGGCGTCCTTCGTGCGCTCGAGAGCTTGGTTCGCGCCCATGTGGTCGCCCGTGGCGATAGCATCTCCGTGAGCGGCGACCCGGACGAGGTCGAACTCGTGGCGCGCTTTTTCGAGCACGCTTTTCGCGAGGCGGCCGCCGGGCGCACGCTGTCTGCCGACGATGTCTCTCGCTGCCTGGCCGTCTTGCGCGACGGTGAGCACGAGGCTACGTCGCTTCGCGATGACGTGCTGCTTTCGTATCGCGGCCGCGTCATTCGCCCCAAGACGCTCGGGCAAAAGCGCTATGTGGATGCCATCCGCTCGCATACCATCACGTTTGGCTTGGGTCCTGCCGGTACCGGTAAGACCTATCTGGCCATGGCGCTCGCCGTTGCCGCGCTCAAGCGTCACGAGGTGGGCCGTCTGATCTTGACGCGTCCGGTTGTCGAGGCGGGGGAGAATCTGGGCTTTTTGCCCGGCACCCTCGAGGAAAAGATCGATCCCTACATGCGTCCGCTTTACGACGCCCTTTTTGACATGATGGATCGCGAGCGCACCGATGAGCTTATGGAGCGCGGCGTGATCGAGATCGCCCCGCTTGCCTACATGCGCGGCCGCACGCTGAGTGATGCCTTCGTGGTGCTCGACGAGGCGCAAAATACCACGCCCGAGCAGATGAAGATGTTCCTGACGCGCCTGGGCTTCAACTCCAAGTTCGTGATTACCGGCGACCTGAGTCAGCGCGACCTGGTTGGTCGTCGCGGCGGTCTTGCTGACGTTGAGCAGATTTTAGGCCGTGTCGACGATGTCGCATTTTCGCACCTCGAGCGTGCCGACGTGGTGCGCCATGCCTTGGTGGGACGTATCGTCGAGGCATACGATACTTATGATGATGTGCGCGAGAAACGCGCACGTGACCGAAAGGAGTCCCGTTGAGTGTATTGATCAGCAACGATGCCGAGCTCGATACGCTGCTCGACGCGCAGGAGGTGGAGCACATCTGCGAGGTTGTGCTTGCCGCCGAGAGCGTTGAGCGTGAAGTCGAGATTTCCCTTTCGTATGTCGACGAGGACGAGATGCACGAGCTCAACCACGAGTGGCGCGGCATCGACCGCACTACCGATGTGCTCTCGTTTGAATGCGACTCGGCCTTTGACGGTGACATTCCCGCCGATGAGACGCTCGAGCTCGGCGATATCATCTTGGCCCCGGAGGTCATTGCCCGTCAGGCCCCCGGTTTTGGCAATAGCCCCGCTGACGAGTGCCGTCTGATGCTCGTTCACGGCATGCTGCACCTGCTGGGCTATGACCATATCGAGGACGACGAGGCCGAGGTCATGGAGGCCCGCGAGGACGCCATCCTGCGCGATCTGGCGCTCGAGCGCGGCGAGGACCCCAAGCTAGTCCATGTCGGCCCCATCACCAACCACGCCCACGACTAGGAGCCGTCTATGATTCCCGGATCTAACAAGGACCATCCGTCCTTCTTAAAGTCGTTTTCCTACGCCATGGAGGGCTTCGTCACCGCAGTAAAGACCGAGCGCAACATTAAGGTCATGCTCGTTGCGGGCGTGTGTACCGTCATTGCCGGCTGCATCGTGGGGCTCGACATTGCCGAGTGGGCCACGATTATCATCTGCTGTGGCTTGGTGATTCATGGCGAGCTGTGTAACACCGCCATGGAGGCCATCGTCGACCTGGCGACCCAGGAGCTCCATCCGCTGGCCAAGCGTGCGAAGGACATTGCCGCCGCCTCTGTATACGTTCTTTCCATCACCGCCGCGATTGTGGGCTTGCTGGTATTTGCCCACGCGCTCGGCTTTATTTAGAAAGGGATTCCCATGTCCGACAATATGCAGCCTACCGATGAGATTTTGGACGACGAGTCCCTGGACGCGGTGGATACCGAGGAGCTCGAGGATGTCGAGGAGTTCGACCCGTTTGAGGGCATGAGCGACGAGGAGCTCGACGCCCTGTGCGACGAGGACGATAGCCTCGCGGGCTTTGGCGACGTTGAGCCCGGTTTCCGCAGCGGCTTCGTGGCCCTGGTCGGCCGCCCCAATGCCGGTAAGTCCACGCTGCTCAACGCCTGCTATGGCAAAAAGGTTGCCATCACCTCGCCGGTGGCCCAGACGACCCGCCGCCGCATGCGCGCCGTGGTCAATCGTCCCGGTTACCAACTGGTCTTTGTCGATACCCCGGGTATTCACAAACCCAAGGATGGTTTGGGATCCGAGCTCAACAAGAGCGCGCTGTTCGAGCTGAACGATGTCGATGTCGTCGCGTTTTTGATTGATGCCACCAAGCCGATCGGCAGGGGAGACGCCTGGGTTGCCGAGCGCGTCAAGAATGCCCGTTCCAAGAAGGTTCTGGTGCTCACCAAGGCCGATGAAGCCGACCCCGCACAGGTCATGGAGCAGCTTAAGGCCGCCCACGAGCTCATGGAATATGACGACGAGATCGTGACGTCGTCGGTCAAGAACTTCAACGTCGATGCCTTTATCGAGACCGTCGCTCACTTTTTGCCCGAGGGTCCGCGTTGGTTCCCCGAGGACATGGGTACCGACGCTTCCGACGAGACCCTCGTTGCCGAGTTTGTGCGCGAGAAGGTCTTGCGCCGCACCCGTGATGAGATTCCGCACTCCGTTGGCGTGATTTGCGATGCGCTCGAGCAGACTAAGAAGGTGCTGCGCGTGCACGCCACCATTTACGTCGAGCGCGAGGGCCAGAAGGGCATCATCATCGGCAAGGGCGGCGAGATGATCAAGCATATCGGCATCGACGCCCGTCGCGATCTTGAGCGTATCTTTGGCACGCAGGTCTTTTTGGAGCTGGACGTGAAGGTCAAGGCCGGCTGGCGCGACGACGAGGCCCAGATTCGCCGTTTTGGCTATAACGCCGAGGATTAAGGGCGAGCGGCGCGCATGGCAGGCTCCCGGACTTATCGCACCAAGGTGCTCGTCCTCGACAAGACGAAGCTCAAAGAGACGGACCTGATCCTGACGATGCTTGACGAGCGGGGTCGGCAGGTTCGTGCCGTGGCAAAGGGTGCGCGTAAGCCCGGCGGGCGGTTGGCGGCGCGCTGCGAGCTGTTCTGTACCGTCGATATGCTGCTCGCGCATGGACGGTCGCTCGACGTGGTTTCCCAGGCCGAGCTTATGGAGGCGCCGCTCGGCGCTGCGCCCGATTACGAGACGACCTGCGCCGCAAGCGCAATCGCCGAGGTCGCGCGCGTGTGCTCGTTCGAGGATGCCGAGGACCCGTTTACCTTTGCCATCACGCAGCGAGCGCTTGCCCTGGTGGGCAGCGGACTCGACACGGCGCATATGGATCTACTCGTGGCGGCATATGTCTTTAAGCTGTTGTCGCACGTTGGCTACCGACCCGATTTTTCGGCCTGTGTGCTGTGCGGAGATCCCATGCTGTCGTATTTTTCGCCCCAGGCGGGCGGTCTCATGTGCGGGTCGTGCGCGTCGAGCGTTCCGGGTGCCGAACTGGTGTCGACCGGCGAGGTCGCGTGGCTGCGCGCCCTCATGTCCATGACCTTCGATGCACTCATGGCCGAGAGGATCGATCCCCATACCGCTGCATTTTTGTTGGGGCTTTCGCATGTTTGGGCTGCGACGCACACCGATCAGCGCCTCCCTGCGATGGAATTCATGTTGGGTCGGTGATGATGCGCAGGCGCGGGTTGCTTGTGGTAACATACCGACCTGTTGGTACCTCGACCTTGGTTGCTCGCTCCACCGGCGGCTTCCCAGTCCGAGGCGAATCGAGTCGCCCGAGGGCGACGTAAAACGAAAGGTGAAACAATGACTGTTTCCAAAGAGCGCAAGGCGGAGCTGACTGCCCAGTTCGGTAACACCCCGGTCGACACCGGCAACCCCAAGGTTCAGGTCGCCATCCTGACCGAGCGCATCAAGGAGCTGACCGAGCACATGAAGTCCCACCAGAAGGACTTCCACACCCGTCGTGGTCTGCTCATGCTCGTCGGCCGTCGTCGTCGTCTTCTCTCCTACATCAAGAAGAGCGACATCGTCGAGTACCGTGAGCTCATCAAGGCTCTGGGCATCCGCGACAACATCCAGTAAGGATTTGTACATGCTAAGAGCGTCCTGCGCAGCGGGGCGCTCTTTTTGTGTAAGGGCGTGAACAATCACGCTCTGAAGCGTGGCGGGGGCAGGGGGCCCACGTCACATGAGAAGCCCGCAGGCAAGGGGCCTGTGGGGTAACTGTCTCTTATACACATCTGACGCTGCCGACGATCTTACGCGTGTAGATC
>URKV01000040.1 GCA_900548565.1 uncultured Collinsella sp. | reverse complement strand
TTGTTCAAGCAGAAGACGGCATACGAGATCAGCCTCGGTCTCGTGGGCTCGGGCCGTCGGCGCCCTTATGGCGGTGGCGGGGCTTTTGGCGCTCGCGTGGTACCGCCATGTTGCCCTGTCCCGCTTCGGCGGGGTGACGGGGGATTTGGCCGGATGGTTTCTGCAATGGGCCGAGCTCGCGATGCTTGCCATGCTGGTGGCGGGGGGCATGCTCCTATGATGCTCGTGGTAGGTGGCGCGCATTCGGGGAAGAGGACCTTCGTGCGCGAAAAGCTCGGGTTCGCGGCGGACGATTTCGTCGACGCGGCGCAGTTCGCGGCGGGCTGTGTGCCCGCGGCTTTTGCCGGCCGCGTCGCGTACCGTGCTGAGGAACTCGTACGCGCGCTCGACGCTGACCGGGCGCTCGAGCGGCTGATCGGCTTCGACGCAGTGATTCTGACCTTGGTCGGCTCGGGGGTCGTCCCTATGCGTGCGGAAGACGCCCAATGGCGCGAGCGCGCGGGGCGCCTGGGATGCGCGCTCGCTGCGCGCGCCGACGTCGTCGTGCGCATGACGTGCGGGATTCCCCAGGTCATCAAAGGAAACCTTGCCGATGCGCTTCGAGGGACGCTGGGCGCGGACGCGCCTTTGGAAGTCGTCTTCGTGCGCCATGGTGCCACGGCGGGCACGGAAGACCATCGCTACAGCGGGGCGGGCACCGACGAGCCCCTGTCGAGCGCGGGCGAGCGCGCTTTGCGCGATCTCGCGTGCGATCGTGACGTGTTCCGTGTTATCACGAGCGGCATGGCCCGCACCGATCAGACGGCGCGCATCCTCTTCCCGAACGCGGAGCTTGTGGCATGCCCCGGTCTGCGCGAGATGGATTTCGGCGACTTCGAGGGGCGAAGCGCCGCCGAGCTTAAAGAGGATGCGCGCTACCGCGCCTGGGTAGACTCCTGGTGCGAGACGCGCTGCCCGCATGGCGAGGGCAAGAGCGATTTCACCCGTCGCGTCCTCGCGGCGTTTCGGGAGGCGTGCGAATCGGAGCGCGCCCAGGGGAGTGGGCGCGCCGTCTTCGTCGTACACGCGGGTACCGTGAAAGCGCTGCTCTCCGAGCTAGCTGTCCCGAAAATGGGATACTTCGACGTGCATACCGAGCCGGGTGGTGCATGGGCCGCCACCTGGGATGGGCGCTGCCTTCGCGACGTTCGCCCCGCTTCGGGGGGCGATGTCCGGTGATGACGATTCTTGCCGTCGCCGCCGGGTTCGCGGCCGACCTTGCCTTCGGCGACCCGCGCTGGCTTCCCCATCCCGTCGTCGCCATGGGGCGCGCGATCACATGGGCCGAAGGCCGCCTGCGGGGCGCATTCCCGCAAACGTCCGCGGGCACGCGCGCCGCAGGGCTTGTGCTCGCCGTGGCGCTTCCGCTTGCGTGTTGGCTTTTGACCTGGGGAATCCTGCATATTTGCGGCATGGTTCACCCCGGCTTGCGCTTTGTGGCCGAGGCATGGGCGAGCTATCAGATTCTCGCGGCATGCGAGCTGCGCCGCCAGAGCCTGGCCGTGGCCCGCGCGTTCTCGAAGGGCGGCCTTGTCGCGGCGCGCGAAGCCGTCGGGCTCATCGTGGGACGCGACACGTCTGTTCTCGACGAGCAGGGCGTTGCGCGCGCCGCCGTGGAAACGGTGGCGGAGAACGCGAGCGACGGCGTCATCGCGCCGCTTTTCTACCTTATGATCGGGGGTGCGCCCTTGGGCATGGCGTACAAGGCGGTGAACACGCTCGACAGCATGGTGGGCTACAAAAACGAGCGCTACATCGACTTCGGCTGCGCCTCGGCGCGCCTCGACGATGCGGTGAACTGGATTCCCTCGCGCTTATCGGCCCTGCTCATGATCGCCGTGTGCCCGATCGTCGGGCTCGACGCGCGCGGGGCGGCGCGCATCTGGCGCCGCGACAGGCGTCGCCATGCGAGCCCCAACGCGGCGCAGACCGAGTCAGCGTGCGCGGGCGCGCTCGGGCTGCGTCTGGCGGGACCCGCGGTGTATTTCGGCAAGCTCGTTGAGAAACCGACGATAGGCGACGCGTCCCGCGAAATCGAGTGGGGCGACATCGCACGGGCGACAAGGCTCATGCTCGCCGCGTCCGTATGCGCGCTCGTCGTCTTCGGCGCCGCGCGCGCGGCGGTCGTGCTCGCCGTGGGGGCGATGGCATGAGGGAAGACCACGCCGCGCCCCAGGCTGCCGGGGGAATCCTGCGCGCCCGTACGCATGGGGGCAGCTCGCAATCGCTCGGCATCGCTTGCGAAGGGGGCGCCTCCGACCTCATCGACTTCTCGGTGAACGTGAATCCGGCAGGCCCCTCGCCGCGCGCCGTCGCCGCAGCTTGCAAGGCGCTTTCTCGAATCGACGCCTACCCCGATAGGGAAAGCCTCGCCCTCGTTCGCGCCCTAGCGCGCACCCAGGGCATTCCCGAAGATACTATCGTTTGCGGCGCGGGCGCGTCCGACATCATCTGGCGGCTCGCCGCAGCGGTGAGCCCGAAACGCATCGTCGTGTGCGCGCCGACGTTCTCTGAATATGCGGAGGCGGCATCGTACTACGGCGCATGCGTGCAGGAGTTCCCGCTCTCCGAAGCGGATGATTTCGACGTGCCCGCCTCCTTCGCCCGCGCGATCGAGGGGCCGGGAGACGTGGCGTACCTCTGCAATCCGAACAACCCGACGGGGCGCCTCGTCGACCCCCGCGTGATCGATGCCGCGGCTTGCCGCTGCGAGCAGGTGGGCGCGCTGCTCGTCGTGGACGAGTGCTTCCTCGGATTTGCGCCCGACGCCCGCGAAAGGAGCGTGGCCGCACGCGCCGCGTGTTCGCGCCATATGGCCGTGCTCTCCGCGTTCACCAAGCTCTACGGAATGGCAGGGTTGCGGTTGGGGTATCTGATCAGCGGAAACGCCCAACTCATCGAGGGGATTCGCCGGGCGGGGCAGGCGTGGCCCGTCTCCTCGGTCGCCGAGGCCGCGGGCATCGCCGCCCTGGAAGACGTCGAATACGTCTCGCGCACGCGCGATGTATTGGCGGGCGAGCGAGCGTGGCTTTCCCACGAGCTCTCCTCGCTCGGGCTTTCCGTCGTGCCGTCGGATGCGAACTTCCTTTTAGTCCGCACGCCGGCGAAAGACATCCCCGAGCGCCTGTATAAACAGGGGGTTTTGGTCCGCACGTGCGACTCGTTTTCGGTACTGTCCCGTTTCTGGTGCCGCGTCGCGGTGCGCACGCGCAAGGAGAATGCCCGGCTTGCGATGGCGTTCAGCCGCGCGCTTCGGGTGGAAGGTGCATCGGGCGAAGACGAACCCGACGAACGGGGCGGCGCTTCTTGCAGCGGCGCTATGGCGGGCGCGGATGGCCGAGGCTCGGCGAAGGGGGTCGATACCCGTGGGTAGGGCGAAGCCCATCATGATCCAGGGCACCATGTCGAACGCGGGGAAGAGCCTGCTTGCGGCTGGGCTGTGCCGTGTGCTTTCGCAGGACGGCCTGCGCGTGGCTCCCTTCAAGAGCCAGAACATGGCGCTCAACAGCGGTGTCACGGCCGACGGGCTCGAGATGGGGCGCGCCCAGATCATGCAGGCCGAGGCGTGCGGCATCGCGCCCGACGTGCGCATGAACCCCATCCTGCTCAAGCCCGAAAGCGACCACCGAAGCCAGCTCATCGTGGCCGGCAAGGCGCAGGGAGCCTTCGCTGCGAGGGACTACTTCGCGCGAAAGAAGGCGCTCATGCCGCAGATTTTGGAGGCGTTCGATTCGCTCGCGGAGGAAAACGACGTCATCGTCATCGAGGGCGCCGGCAGCCCCGTCGAAATCAACCTTGCCGAAAACGACATCGTCAACATGGGGCTCGCGCGCGCCGTGTCCTCCCCCGTGCTGCTCGCGGGCGACATCGACCCAGGCGGGGTGTTTGCCCAGCTCTACGGCACGGTCGCGCTCCTTGCGCCCGAGGATCGCGCGCTTTTGCGGGGGCTTGTGGTGAACAAGTTCCGCGGCGATGTGGAAATCCTGCGTCCGGGTTTGGCCCCGCTCGAGAAGATGTGCGGGGTTCCCGTCGTGGGGGTCGTGCCGTATCTTACGCTCGACCTGGACGACGAGGACTCGCTCGCGCCGCGCCTATCTGCCCGCGAGGCGCGCGGCGTCATCGACGTCGCCGTCGTGCGCCTTCCGCATCTGTCGAACTTCACCGACTTCGACCCGCTTTCGCGCGCGCCCGGCGTGGGCGTGCGCTACGTTTCCTCGACGACCGATCTGGGCCGACCCGACCTGGTGGTGCTTCCCGGCTCGAAGACCACGCTCGACGACGCGCGCTGGCTTGCGGCTAGCGGCATCGGAGCCTGTGTACGCGCGCTTTCTGGCGCGGGCACGCCGGTGCTCGGCATATGCGGAGGCTACCAGCTTTTGGGAGACGAGCTTTCCGATCCGCACGGCAGGGAAGGCGCTGGCACCGCGCGCGGGCTCGGGCTCATCCCTGCAAGTACGGTGTTCAAGGAGGAAAAGCGCCTCGCCCAGTCGGAGCTGCGCATCACGGGCGCCCAAGGCGCGTTCTCGGTGTGGAACGGCATGACGGCGCGCGGGTACGAGATTCACGACGGCGTAACGACCGTCTTCTGCGCCCCTGCGGGCACGATTGGCGGCAAACCAGAAGGCTCGGCCTGCGGAAACGTGTTCGGAACCTATCTCCACGGCCTGTTCGACGAACCGGGGGTGGCACTCGCCCTCGCGCGCTCGCTCGCGCGCATGCGCGGCCTGCCCGAGAGCGTCGTGGGTGCTGAGGGCGCGGTGTCCGCGGCCGATCACCGTGCGCGCGAGTTCGACCGCCTGGCCGACTCCGTGCGCGGGGCGCTCGACATGGAGTATGTCTACCGCATTATCGAGGAGGGCGTATGATCCACGTGTATCATGGCGACGGCAAAGGCAAGACCACGGCGGCGATGGGGCTCGCCCTTCGCATGCTCGCCGCAGGCCGCCGCGTCGTCGTTGTGCAGTTCCTGAAAGACGGCGAAAGCGGGGAGGCGCGCCTGCTCGCCGAGCATTTCGGCGTGCCCGTGTTCGCGGGGAAGGCGTCGGACAAGTTTACCTGGTCCATGACGTCGGAAGAACTTGCCGCGACGCGCGAGTTGCACGATGGGAACCTCGCTTCCGCGCTCGCCGAGCTCGAGGGCGCGCAGGAGGGGCTGCTCGTGCTCGACGAGGCGCTCGACGCGCTTTCGAAGGGGCTTGTCGACGAGGCGCTCGTGGACCGCGCGCTCGATATGTCCGCGCGCGGCGTCGAAGTAGCGCTCACCGGGCGCGCGCCTTCCCGCAAGATCGTGGAGAAGGCCGACTACATAACCGAGATGCGGTGCGAGAAACACCCCTACGAGCAGGGGATATGTGCAAGGGAAGGAGTGGAGTACTAGATGGATTCCAAGGAGATGGCGCCCGGCGACATCGAGCGGCGCAGCTTCGAGATCATCACCGAAGAGCTCGGCGGCCGCACGTTCCCGCCGCTCGAAGAGCCCGTCGTGAAGCGCGTCATCCACACCACTGCCGACTTCTCGTACGCCGATTCCCTCGTGTTCACCCATGACGCCGCGCACTGTGCGCTCGACGCACTGCGCGCAGGGGCCACGGTGCTCACCGACACGAACATGGCGCTCGCAGGCATAAGCAAGCCCGCGCTCGCAAAGCTCGGCTGCAAGGCCGTGTGCTATATGGCCGACCCGGATGTCGCCGCAACGGCGCGCGCCGCGGGCACGACTCGCGCCGTTGCGAGCATGGACAAAGCTTGCGGCATCGAGGGTCCGCTCATCGTGGCCGTCGGTAACGCCCCCACGGCACTTCTGCGCCTCGCCGAGCTCATGGACGCGGGGAAGATCGCGCCCGCGCTCGTCGTTGGGGTGCCGGTTGGGTTTGTGAACGTGGTCGAGGCGAAAGAGGAGCTACTCGCGCGACGCGTGCCGGCCATCGTCGCGAGGGGTCGCAAGGGCGGCTCGACCGTGGCGGCCGCCATTATGAATGCGCTGCTCTACCAGATCACGCGCCCAGGCGGCCCGAAGTGACGGCCCCCGCATCCGCACCGGCGCTGCGCATCTTCGCCGGCACCACCGAGGGCCGCCTCCTGTGCGAATGGGCGAGCGGGGCGGGAATCCCCGCCCGTGCCTACGCGGCAACCGAGTACGGAGGCGAGCTTTTGGGCGAGCTTCCGGGCATCGAGGTGCATGCGGGCAGGCTCGACGAGGCCGACATGGAGCGTGAGCTTTCCTGCGCGCGCATCGTCGTCGACGCCACGCACCCCTTCGCTACGCTCGCAAGCGGCAACATCCGGGCCGCTTCGCTCGCCGTGGGTGCACGATGCCTGCGCCTTGCGCGCCCGGTCGAGGCGCTGCCCAAAGGCGTCGTGTCGGTCGCGTCGATCGCCTGCGCGGCGCGCTTTCTCTCCGAGAACCCGGGTCGCGCGCTTCTCACGACGGGGAGCAAGGAGCTTGCTCCCTACACGCGCGTCGCCGATTTCGCGGAGCGCTTCTTCGTGCGTGTGCTCCCTCTGCCCGGTGCTATAACGAAGTGCATCGACGCGGGGTTTTCGCCGTCGCACGTCATCGGCATGCAGGGGCCCTTCACCCGCGAGCTCAACGAGGCGATGCTTCGGCAGGTGGGCGCCCAGTGGCTTGTGACCAAGGACTCGGGAACCGTAGGCGGCACGGCCGAGAAGATCGCCTCCGCGCGCGACGTGGGAGCGCGCTGTATCGTGGTCGCCCGTCCCGCCGAGGGAGGCGGGGCCCTTTCGCTTCGGGAAGTGGAAGACGCACTTTTACGCGAGCTCGCGCGCTAGGCGCTCGCCGCGCCTAGGGCCCTTCAATAAGTTGCGGTGAAATAGTGTCTGTTTTTGCTGCTAGATAGCATATTCAGTCCCTAATTCACCGCAACTTGTTGGTGTTGGCTTACTGGTAGCGTAGGCACTCGACGGGGTCGAGCTTTGCCGCGCGGCGAGCGGGGTAGAAGCCAAAGATTACGCCGATGCCGACCGATACGGCAAACGCGATCAACACTGTCGTAATGGAGAAGCTTGGCGTGATCGTCCCGGTGGCTCCAAACTCGCTCATGATGCCCGAGCTTGCGGCAAAGAACGTGAGTCCCCAGGCCAGCAGATAGCCAATCAGGACACCCAGCAGACCGCCGGTGATGCACAATGCCGAAGACTCGGCCAAAAACTGCGCGGTGATATCGCGACGACTGGCGCCCAGAGCACGGCGGATGCCGATCTCGCGGATGCGTTCAGATACGTTGGTGAGCATCATATTCATAATGCCGATACCGCCGACAAGCAGCGAGATGCTGGCGACAGCACCCATGATGAGCGAGAATGCGCCCATAAAGGAGTTGAGTGCATCGATAGCGCTTTTCATGGAGGTTGCCGATACACTGTCGTACTCGTCCTCCTCCTCGATGCCCTTCATCGCGCGCACCTTGGACTCGATGGTTTTGCAGAGCTCATCCATGTCCGTGCCCTCGGCGGCAAGTGCCGTCACGCTGGGGAATGAAGGATTCTCGTCGCCAAACAGTCCGGAGATAGTTTCGCGTGGCATATACAGCGTGAGCGAGCCCATGGAGTCGCTGCCGCCATCAATCACGCCTACAATCTGCACCTCGCCGTTGGACACCTTGATGGTTTTCCCCAGCGCATCCTGTTCGTTGCCGTAAAGCTGATCGGCGCCGTTGCGGCTGATGAGCGCCACGCGCGAGCCTGATTGGGACTCGGCCTGGGAATAGGTGCGCCCCGCAACGAGCTTGCTGGCCCCCACGGCGTCGAGCATGTCGCTATCGACACCCTGTGCCATGACGGTATAGCTTTTATCGCCGGTCTTATACTCGGTATACGCGCTGTCGACAATGCCGATCTGCTCTATCTGCGGCACCAGTTTTTGAAGCTTCTCGATGTCCGACTCGGTGAGTTCTTGCGACGAATAGATTTGCACCATGCGTGCCGCATTGAGGCCCAGGCTGTTGACCAGGCTGTTTTGGATGCCGCCGATGAGCGAAGTCATGGCGATAACCGAGGCGATGCCGATGACAATGCCCAGGATGGTGAGCAGGCTGCGCCCCTTGTTGGCCTCGAGCGAGTGAAGGGCTTCCTGGATGAGATCGCGGGCGCTCATCCCATCACTCCTTTCGGCGGGTTAGCGGAGGCGGAAATCATGGGC
The DNA here is from genome assembly GCA_900548565.1 of uncultured Collinsella sp. Taxonomy (GTDB): domain Bacteria; phylum Actinomycetota; class Coriobacteriia; order Coriobacteriales; family Coriobacteriaceae; genus Collinsella. The sequence goes on along the minus strand of URKV01000040.1, from coordinate 5,888 downwards.
AGGCTATCTACGGCGCTGCGCAGGGTCCGCGGTGCATGTGGAATATACGCGCCGTCGTGAATGCGACCGTCGCGGATGGTCACGGCACGGTCGGCTTCGGCGGCGATGCCGGGGTCGTGTGTGATAAGAACGATGGTTTTGCCGCGCTCCTGAAGTCTATGGAAGGTCTCCATTACAAGCGCTCCGGTGGCGGAGTCAAGGTTTCCCGTCGGCTCGTCGGCCAGAATGATGGGCGGGTCATTGACGAGGGCGCGTGCGATGGCGACACGCTGCATCTGGCCGCCCGAGAGCTCGGATATGCGGTGGTCCCAGTGGTCGACCGGCAGCGTGACGGCCTGCAGCGCGTGCACGGCGCGCATTTCGCGCTGGCTACGGGGCACATTGGTGTAGGCCAGCGGCAGCATGACGTTTTCGATAACCGACAGGCGCGGCAGCAGGTTGAAACTCTGAAAGACAAAGCCAATGCTCAGGGCGCGAACTTCGGTGAGCTCGTCATCATCGAGCTCGGCCACGTTGAGCCCTTGCAGGTAGTAGTCGCCTGCCGTTGGCTTATCCAGGCAGCCTAGGATGTTCATGAGCGTTGATTTGCCCGAGCCCGAGGGGCCGGTAATGGCGACGAACTCGCCGGGATCTACCGCCAGGCTCACGTTGTGCAGGATGTGGGCGCAACCTGCCTCGCTCTCAAAGATGCGGTGCACGTTGCGGATGTCGATAACGGGACGCATTACATGCCCTCGTCGGCAGACATACTGCCCGAATCCGCGTTGTGGCCGCCGTCAGCTGTTGCGTCAGCTCCGGTGTCCATGACGAGGGTGTCGCCATCGCGCAGCTTGGTAACCGGCACGTTGGGGTTGATCTCGTTGCCCTGGTCGTCGCGCTTGACCTGTGTCTTGCCGACTACGGCTTCGTTGTCGTTTTGCGTCACGACGGTCACCTTCACGCGACGGGTTTGCTTGCCCTCTTCATCAGTCGCCACGTTGACGTAATAGTGTTCGCCGTCTTCGGTCATGAGCGCCATCGTCGGAACCATCACTACGTCGTCGAGCCGCTCGGTCACCACCGATACCTCGGCCGTCATGCCCGGCTTCAGGCGCGCGTCGGGCGCCTCGATGAGAATGTCGACGTTAAAGGTTACGCTGCCGCCGCCACCGTTGGCGGCGTCGGAGTTTGCCACCGACGCGATAGCCGTGACGGTGCCCTGGCTCACGATATCGGGAAACGCGGGATACGTGACGTTGGCGCTCTGCCCAACGGCGATCTTGGCGATGTCCTTTTCGCCCACTTGCACGGTCAATTTCATCTTGGATAGGTCGGCGATTTGCATGCACTGCTTGCCGCCGCTCGTATCGCTTTCGCCCATGATCATGCCACCTGTTACCGTGGCGCCCACCTTGGCGTTGAGCTCCACGATGCTACCCGAGCTCGGGGCCGTGACCGTACGGCTTGCTGCCTTGGCGTTCGCCTGATCGAGGTTTGCCTGGGCCGATGCGAGGCTGCGCTGCGCGGTCGATACGGCGTTCGTGTCCGCTGATGCGGCGGAGACACCAGCCGCTGCGGAAGCTCCCTCGACGTCCGTCGTTGGGGTGGCCTGCGAGGCGGCTGCGGCTTTCTGCGCGTTGGCGAGGTCTTCCTGAGCAGCTGCAACTGCACGCTGCGCCTCGGCAACGTTGCGATCGAGCTCGTCGTTTTTAATGGTCATAAGCACGTCGCCCTCGTTGACGGATTGGCCTGCCTGCACGTTGATCGAATCGACCGTACCGTCGACAGAAGGGGAGACCACTGAGGACGAAATGGGTTTGAGCTGGCCTTTCGCCTCGACCGTTGTGGTAAACGTGCCCTCGGCCACCATGTCGGTCACAGGCCCGCTAGCTCCCTGTGGCTGCGCATTGATAACCAGGGTTACGATAACGGCAATGAGCGCGATGGCACCTACGACGCCGGCGGCAATACCGCGTCGAATCAGCTTTTTGCGTCGACGTTCGGCACGTTTTGCCTTGAGCTTGGCATATGCCTCTTCATCGGAAATCTCGGCCGTATCGTTCGTGCGTCCGTTCTGCTTATCGGCATGTACGTCTGTAATCAGAGGAATCGTTTCGGTGGCACCTTCGGGCGTGTTCTCGGTATCATCCGGGCCCGGGGTGATGGTGGGGACATTCGGCATAGCGTCTCCTTTATAGAAAGAACCTCGATAATTATATGCGCCCACCGGTTGGGGCGGGCGCATAGGACGGTTTCTTTCGGAACTGTTAGATTGGTCGCAGCGGTTCCACATTGTAGGAATGCGCGCGTTGCACTACGAGTGGACAACCACGCACAGGCCGACTTTGATGCAATCGTGCAGTGCCTTGGCGTCTGCCAGGCGCAGGTTGATGCAGCCGTGGCTGCCGCACCACTTGTACGACTCGGCATTATCGAAGCTCTTGTCGTTTTGCCAGGTGGCATCGTGGAAGCCGATCATATTGCCCTCGAACGGCATCCAGTAGCTCACCGGGCTCTCGTATTTGGGCTTACCGGTCTCGGGGTCCTTGGCTCCGATCAGGGTGCTGCCGCCGTCGTTGCTGTTGATCTGCCACACGCCCTCGGGGGTGGCGTCTTCGCCCGGTTTGCCGGAAATAAAGTTGGCCTCCCACACGATATTGCCGTTCTCGTCGTAGTAGCGCGCGTGCTGCTCGGACAGATCGACATCGATGTATGCCTTCCAGTCGGGCTCTCCCTTTGCGGTAAAGATGTCGGCCTTCTGGGAGTACTTGATCTCGATTTCGCCGGTCTGCTTGTTGTTAATGGCGTCCTCGACCTGCTTGGCGAGCGAGCTGCTGTCGATGGACCAACCAAAGTCGCCGCCTTCGACGGCGCACTGCTTGCCATCGGCGCGCGTCCACCAACGAGTGGAGCCCACGGTATTAAAGCCGTTGGCGAGCTCGGCTGCCCAGCTACTGATCTGCGACGTATCGAGCGTGGGGTTGGCCGGATCGGCAAAGCTGATCCACTGCAACACGGAGCTGCCGTCGACCTTTCCGGCATCCTCGCCGTTGAGCTTGAGGGTCACGTTGACGCCCAGGAAGTTGCTGGCGGCATCGCATGCGGCCTGAATCTGATCATCGGTCAGCGTTCCATTGAGCGGTTCATAGGCATCGTTGCCGAGCTTGGAAAGATCTACGGTCTCGGCCAGCGAGGCAAGCTCGAGCTCGGCATACTTAATGACATGCTCGCGGTTGATTTTTTCGTTGGAGCGCGCCTTCTCGACGGTAAACTTGCCGGCCTGCTCGTCATAGGAGCTATTGGCCTCGAACGTGCCCGAACGGCCCTCGTTAAACTCGTCGATAGCAGCGCCCAGGTCCTCCTCAAACTTCTTTTGGTCAAAGGTATCGGAGAGCATGGACAGGTCGACGTCTTGATCAAGATCGACTTTGTTGGAGGTAGCAGTTGTTTTGGTCTTGCCGCTTAAGGATTCCACAAGGCGGACCGGCCAAATAAAGGCTTCGTTGTGGTTGATGATTTCTTTTGCTGCAGCTTCACCGTCGACGATGGGTTCATCGGACTCGGGCTGATAGGTCCAGCTAAAGTCATCTCCTGTCACGGTGAGCTTATAGTGCTTCCATGCCGAGTTGACCTTGGTGGCGGCAGACGAAGCGTTGGAGAACGAGACGTCGACGCCGGCGATGGTGGTGTTGGGGTAGGCTACCTGCGAAAACGCTACGACGCCTACGATATAGACAATGACGATAAGACCCAGGACGACAAAGAGCGTTGTCTTTTTGCCCGACTTATTGTTCTCGGCGGGCTTGCGCGCGGGGCCGCGATCGCCTCGAGCGTGCGTGGGGGACTGCTTGGGCGCATTGCCGTTTGCCTGGCGCTGCTGACGTTGTTGACGCTGCTGTCGCTGTTGGTTCGGGCGTTGAGAAGCGTTTGCCGCACCACGCTGCTGACCGTGGCTCGGCGCGATAGGACGCGGCGACTGAACGCCGCCGGTGTGCCCGCTCGGCTGCTGCGGATCGGGAATCAGTTGAGTTCGATCGTTTTGCGACATCGTATGCATATCCTTCGATTTTCGCCTTGCGGTTCATCGTGTTTTTACTGGGCTTGCATTATAGCGATTGCCCTGCTGTTTGTGGTACGGAAACGGTGGCATTCAAAAGAGGTGGGACATTTGTCCCACCTTTGAGTTATTCTTTGCCGCTATCCGCACACCCCGCATTTTGCACAGGCCGAAAGTGCGGCCGGAGCCTGCGCGATGCCGCCCTTTGCCGTCTCGCGCAGCGTGGCCGGCAACGCGTGACCCACCGAGAGCATGACATGTGCCATCTGGTCAAACGGCACTAAGCTCTTAATGCCTGCGAGGGCGAGTTGTGCCGAGCTAAAGGCTGCTGCCACGCCGATGGCGTTGCGGTTTTGGCAGGGCACCTCCACGAGGCCACCGACGGGGTCACAAACGAGGCCCAGCAGGTTACTCAGCGCGATGGAACTGGCGTCAAGCGCCTGCTCGGGCGTGCCGCCGAGCATCTGCACCAGCGCGGCGGCCGCCATGGCGGCGGCGCTTCCCACCTCGGCCTGGCATCCGCCCTCGGCGCCGGCGACGCAGGCGCTCGTGGTGAGGTTGAGGCCGATGGCGGCTGCGCAGTAGAGCGCGTCCATGACCTGCTCGTCGTCGAGCTGCAGGCGATCGGCGAGCGCCAGCACGCAGCCGGGCACAACACCCGCGGAACCTGCCGTGGGGGCGGCGACAATCACGCCCATGGTAGCGGAGCGCTCGAGCACGGCCATGGCGCGGGCAACGGCGTCGGTCTGGACGGCGCCCATCAGGCTTGCACTCAAATCGTTGCAGCGGGTTGCTTCGACGAGCTTGGCCTCGCCGCCGATAAGCCCGCCGAGCGAGCGTTGCGGATTGGCGATGGGGGCCGTGGTCTCCTCGCGCATGACGTCGAGCACGCGGCGCATGGCGGCGACGGCGTGGGCCTCGCCGGTCAGACGTGCCTCGCGAACGGCCATGACGGCGCCGATGCTGAGCCCCAGTTCCTCGCACGCATCGAGCAGCTGCTCGCCGTCGTCGAAGATTTCCTTGGCCGAGACGCCGGGAGAGAGCGACGAGGCAGAACCGGGGAGCTCGATAAAGGTCGCGTAATCGACATTGTCGAGCTTGCGCAGCATGGGGACGACGGTGTCGTCGGGCGCGCCGTCGGTCTCAAAGACGGAGTAGGCCTGGCCGCCCACTTCGGTGCGGTAGGTGCGGCAGAAGGCGATGTTTACGTGGGCGTAGGCGAGCAGGTTGGTGAGCGCGGCGAGTACACCGGGGACGTCCTTGTGCGCCACGAAGAGCGTGGAATACATGCCCGAGATGTCGACGCCGACGCCGTTAATGCGGCTGATGCGCATCTTGCCGCCGCCCAGGCTCTCGCCGCGAACCTGTGCCGTGGCGCCCGTGTCGTCGACCATGTCGATGTCGACGGTATTGGGGTGGATGGAGGCGTCGTCGCCCTTGATGTCAAAGTGATATTCGAGGCCCTGCTCGCGTGCGAGGTCGAAGGCCTGCTTGATGTTCTCGTCATCGGTGTCGAGGCCCAGTATGCCCGCGACGAGCGCACGGTCGGTGCCGTGGCCGCGGTAGGTGTGGGCGAAGGAGTTCCACAGGCCAAAGGTGACTTTGGTGATGCGGCCTTCCAACAGGCTGGCGGCAACTTGGGCGCAGCGCAGGGCGCCGGCGGTGTGCGATGAGCTGGGGCCGACCATGACGGGGCCCAAGATCTCGAATGCCGAGGTCGTAGCTAATGTTTGCGGCTTGCCTGCCATGGGTGCTCCTTTTCTATCCCATCGTCCCGAGGGGCGGGGCATAAGGTCGCCTGCTCGGACAGTCCTGCTCGCACGGAGAGCACATTAAGTGCTCTCCGGCTCGT
>URKV01000039.1 GCA_900548565.1 uncultured Collinsella sp. | reverse complement strand
TGTATAAGAGACAGGACCTACACCGAGATTGAGTTTGAGGCCGGCAAGCCCGTCGCCGTCGACGGCAAGAAGATGAAACTCTCCGAGATCGTCATCGCCCTCAACAAAATCTCCGGCGACAATGGCTTTGGCCGTCTCGATCTGGTCGAGGATCGCCTGGTGGGCCTTAAGAGCCGCGAGTGCTACGAGGTTCCCGGCGCCCTGACGCTCATCACCGCCCACAAGGCGCTCGAGGACATCTGCGTCGAGGGCGACCTGCTCAAGACCAAGATTAAGCTCGAGCAGGATTGGGCCACCGCCGTGTACAACGGCCAGTGGTACAGCCCGCTCAAAAACGCGCTCGATGCCTTTATGGCCGATACCCAGAAGTTCGTGACCGGCACTGTCCGTCTGAAGTTCTTTAAGGGCAACTGCCATGTCGTCGGCCGCAAGAGCCCCTTCAGCCTCTACGACTACGGTCTGGCTACCTACGACCGCGACACCACGTTTGACGAGAAGGCCAGCGCCGGCTTTATCGAGATCGATACGCTGTCGCTCAAGACGTGGGCAAAGGTCCAGGGTCCCAGCTCTGCCGCCGCTCAGGCTTAAGGCTTTTCCTTCCCTTGGTATCCGCGCGGCCCATCCGCGTGATACAAAACGGGCGCACGGGGTCCCTACCTTTCGTTATGCTTGCTGACACTTCTTAACATCGGTGGCCCCTACGTTCCGCCCGCATATATGACGCTGCGCTTGCGGCTGAGTCCGAGCCCCGCCGGGGTTGTCTGGCGGGGCTCTTTCTATCAATTTGTCGGCCTTGCGCCTATATATATGAGGAGTATCCAATATGTTCAATGTCATCGCGCATGCTTTACTTGCCCTCGCGCCCGAGCTCGATGCTGCAAAGGTCGAGGACGTCCCTATGAGCCTGAAGGCTTGGATTGACGGTTCGCAGGGCAACATCCGGAGGGAGACGTTGGGTGCCAAGTGCATGGTGCGTCACTTCTTTGCAAATTAGCTACATGGCCCCGCATGCAGTGGGGAATGTGCAAAACTAGCGGTTGGTAAATCGCTTTAGCGACATGGCGCATTGCTTTGGGCGCTTCGTTTGGTATTTGATGAAAGGGGACGATCCCATGGCTCTTTGGGGCGGTCGTTTTGAGGCGGGCGTGGCCGAGGTCACGCAGGAGTTTGGCGCGTCGCTGCCGGTCGACAAGCATCTCTATAAGCAGGATATCGCCGGCTCTAAGGCGCATGCCAAGATGCTGGCCGCTCAGGGCATCATCAGTGCCGAGGACGAGCAGGCGATTGCCGAGGGCCTGACCGGAATCGAGCAGGATATCGATGCTGGCAACTTCACCTTCGATATCAACGACGAGGACATCCATATGTCTATCGAGAGCGAGCTGACGCGTCGCATCGGCGAGGCCGGTAAGCGCTTGCATACCGGACGTTCGCGCAACGACCAGGTGGCGACCGACACGCGCCTGGGCGTCAAGGCACTGGCCAAGGAGCTCATGGAGGCCAATCTTGAGCTGCGCCATGTGCTGGTGGATGCGGCTAAGAAGTATGACAAGGTGATTCTGCCGGGCTACACGCATATGCAGCACGCTCAGCCCGTGCTGCTCTCGCATCATCTGCTGGCGTATTCCTGGATGTTCGCGCGCGACTTTACGCGCCTGAAGGCCGCCTTTGATGCCGCCGACAACTGCCCGCTGGGTGCTGCCGCGCTTGCCGGTACGAGCTATCCGCTCGATCGCCAGATGACGGCTGCTGAACTTGGCTTTGCGGGCGTGATCCCCAATTCGCTCGATGCTGTTTCCGACCGTGATTTCCTGCTCGATCTGCATTACGCCGGTTCCGTCATGGCCATGCACCTGTCGCGTCTTTCCGAGGAGATTGTGCTGTGGTCGAGCTCCGAATTTGGCTTTATCACGCTTTCCGACTCGTACTCCACCGGCTCGTCCATCATGCCGCAGAAGAAGAATCCCGACTTTGCCGAGCTTATTCGCGGCAAGAGCGGCCGTGTGTATGGCAACCTGGTGCAGCTGCTCGTGACCATGAAGGGCCTGCCGCTTGCTTATAACAAGGACTTGCAGGAGGACAAGGAGGGCGCGCTCGATACCGCCCATACGCTCATGCAGTGCCTGTCGGTTATGGCCGGAATGATTTCGACTTGGACCGTCAACGAGGATGCCATGGCGCGCGAGTGCGGCGTGGGGCACCTTGCCGCTACCGATGTTGCCGATTACCTGGCCAAGCGTGGCCTGCCGTTCCGCGAGGCACATGCCGTGGTGGGGCATCTGGTTCTGATGTGTGAGAAGCGCGGCTGCAATCTTGAGGACCTGCCGTTTGAAGTGTTCCAGGAGGCAAGCCCGCTCTTTGAGCGCGACATTACCGAGGCGCTCGACATCCCCTCAATTGTCGCCGCGCGCACGACCGAGGGCGGCACCGCCCCTGCCGCCGTTGCCGTGCAGCTGCAGCGTGCCAAGGCGCAGCTCGTGGCCGACGAGGGCGTGTTTGGATCGCTGACTAAGGTCGTCGAGATGGGCCACGGGGCAAAGTAGAGGTTTGGCTGAAGCCGTATTGTCCATTTATTGAGGAATCGTTTTTTGCTTTACGGGCGTCTGCTGATGTGGGCGCCCGTATTTTGTTGCTATGGGGGAGGGGCTTGTCGAGAAGTTCTGTAGGACCTTTGGGCAGGTTGTGAAGGGGGTACGTTCGCGGGCGGCAACCGACCGTCTGCTCTGCTCGATGCGGTTGATGGGCAGTCGGATGGTACTCTAATCGGGCTTCGAAACAGAAGTGACACATATGGAACGCTTCAATAAATTGCAACGTTTCAATAAACAGCTTTTTGTTTAACTGCAGCTAAAACTCTGTTACGATGCAGTCCAGGCGGGTGCCGGAATGGGACTTGGGCACGCGCGAACCTACTTGAAAGGCTACTTTTATGGCTATCGAGAAGACCTTCATCATGATTAAGCCCGACGCCGTGCGCGACCGCAAAATCGGCGAGATCGTTGCTCGCATTGAGCGCAGCGGCCTTGTCATCGAGCGCATGGAGATGACCACGCTCGAGCGCGCTACCGTCGAGGAGCACTACGCCCATCTGGCCGACAAGCCCTTCTTTGGCGGTCTCTGCGACTTTATGACGAGCGGTCCGGTCGTCAAGATGGTCGTTTCCGGTCTCTACGCTGTCTCCAAGATGCGCACCCTTATGGGCGCTACCAACCCGCTTGATGCTGCCCCCGGCACCATTCGCGGCGACTTCGCTGTCGATGTCAACGCCAACGTGATCCACGGCTCCGACTGCCTGGAGAACGCTGAGATCGAGATCAAGCGCTTCTTTGGCTAAACCAGCTTTGACTCCTTAAAGCTGTTAGCGTGTGGCTTGGGCGCCGCGGGATTCCATCCGCGGCGCCCTTTTATTCCAAAATCTATGAAGGGGCCCGCTCGGACATGAGTTCCGAGCGGGCCCCTGCTGTTAGCTTGTGGCACTGAGTAGTTTAGGCTTCGTCGACGACCTTGAGGCCGCGCGTGTGGTCGATCTCGTTGAGGAGGTTAACGCGACGCTCGTGACGACCGCCCTCAAACTCGGCGTCGAGCCACTCGTCGACAATCATCTTGGCGAGCTCGGAGCCCACGACGCGGGCGCCAAAGGCGAGCACGTTGGTGTTGTTGTGCATGCGGGAGAGCTTGGCGCTGAAGGGCTCGGAGCATACGACGGCGCGAACACCTTCGACCTTGTTGGCGGCCAGGCTGATGCCGACGCCGGTACCGCAGATCAGGATACCCAGGTCGACGTCACCGTTGGCCACGGCCTTGCCCACCTTGTAGCCGGCGATGGGGTAATCGAAGCTCTCGGAGGTGTCGGTGCCAAAGTTCACGACCTCGCAGCCGCGCTCCTTCAGGTGCTCGGAGATGATGTTCTTGAGCTCGACGGCGGCGTGGTCGTTACCGATACCAATCTTCATGAGTGGTTCCTCTCTGGTCCATGCGGCGGAATTGCTAAAGGTTTTACCGCGTTCGACTGCATGATAGCGCGACTTTTGTGTAAACGCTCGAGCGTTTTTTGGTCAAACGCTTTAGCAGGCAACGAGACTTGCTTCTCGTGAATGAATGTCGTCAGTTTGCGCTTGAGCGCCGTCTGCCGGAACCATGGTTGCGGTTTTTGATGCATTGTTATCAAATAAAGGAGGTAACTTTTTTGAGAGCCCAGCCCGTTATGCAAGCAGGAGATACCTATGCCTACCGATTCCATCCGTGATGCCGCGTTTTGCGATGTTTTGAACCGCGAACTTGTCTGTGCACTCGGCTGCACCGAGCCCATTGCCGTTGCCTATGCAGCGGCGCTGGCGAGCCAGACGCTCGGTTGCGAGCCCGATCATATGGATGTTGCCTGCTCGGGCAACATCATCAAGAACGTCAAGAGCGTGACCGTGCCCAACTCGGGCGGAATGCATGGTATTGAAGCCGCGGCCGTGCTGGGTGCCGTGGGCGGTGACGCCAAGAGCGCGCTCGAGGTGCTCGAGAGCGTCGATGACGCGGACCGCGCCCGCGTGGCCGAGCTGCTTGCCGATGCGGACTACTGCGATGTGTCGCTTGTCGAGGGTGTGCCCAACCTCTACATCAAGGTGACTGCGACGGCCGGGGGCCATACCGCGGTCGTCGAGATTACCGATCACCACACCAATGTCACGTGCCATACGCTCGACGGTATTCCGGTGTGCGGCAAGTCGGCGGGGGCGTGTGCCGCCTGCGCCGAGCGCGTCGTGGCCGAGCGGGCGGCAGATAACGCCGACACGCCCATGTCGATCGAGACCATCATCGACTTTATCGAGGACGGTGACATTGAGGACGCCCGTGCTGCCGTTGAGCGTCAGATTGAGCTGAATGGCGCAATCAGTGCCGAGGGCCTTGCGCACGCTTGGGGCGCCGAGGTGGGTCGTACGCTGCTGGGTGCTCGTGCCGATGACGTCGCCTGCCGTGCCCGTGCCCGTGCGGCCGCCGGGTCCGACGCCCGCATGAACGGCTGCGCGCTGCCGGTCGCCATTGTGTGCGGCTCGGGCAATCAGGGCATTACCTGCGCATTGCCCGTCATGGAGTATGCCGAGTACCTGCGTTGCGACCACGAGCGCCTGGTGCGCGCCGTGATGCTGTCCGATCTTATCGCCGTGCATATCAAGAGCTATATTGGTGCGCTCTCGGCGTTTTGCGGTGCTATTTGCGCCGCGTGCGGCGCCGGCGTCGCGATTACCTGGCTGTGTGGCGGCACGCGCGAGCAGATCGGCGCGACAGTCTCGAACACGCTCGGCAACGTTGGCGGCATCGTGTGCGATGGCGCCAAGGCGAGTTGCGCGGCTAAGATTTCCGCTGCCGTTGATGCTGCGATTCTGGGCCACGATATGGCCATGCAGGGCCGCGGCTTCCGCGCCGGCGAGGGTCTCATTCAGGATACCGTCGAGCAGACGATTGCCAGCATGGGCTACGTGGGCCGCGTGGGCATGAAGGACACCGACGTCGAGATCCTCAACATCATGATCGGTAAAACCCAGGTCTGCTAGATATTAAGTTGCGGTGAGATAGTTCCTAAAATTACCCGGGTGAGGGGCAAACAGGAACTATCTCACCGCAACTGCGCTAGATGTTCTGGCGCCTACGATAGTTCGTCGGCTATTTGGTGCTCGTAGAAGGCTTCTACTACGGCGTTGAATTCGCGGGCGAAGTCTTCCATGGTTCCGCGCCAGGTGGCTCGGCTGGGCTTGCCTTGGCCCACAAAGGCGGTTTGGATGCCGCAATCGGGGGACGGGAAGTCGCGTTTGGGATCGTTGCCCACCATAAGGACCTCGTGTGGCTCGAGCCCCATCACCTGAAGCTGCTCTAGATAGTAGGTAGCATCGGGCTTGCAGCGGGTGGTGTTTCCCATGTGCGTCACGAGTTCAAAGGGGGCGTCGGCCAGGTCGCCCCAGCCCATGCGGCACTCGATGGCCCCCTGGGGAAAGCTGGGGTTGGTAAAGAGCGCGCAACGCAGTCCAGCGTCCTGTACGGCCTGGAGCGCGGCGTGCGCGCCCGGCATAGCGTGGGCGTTAATGACATCGTCGTTCTTGTACGGAAGAACTTCGCGGTCATAGTAGGCAAACGCCTCGTAGATGAGGGGATCGGAGAGGCAGATCCCGCATCGGCGCTCGACCTCTTCTTGGTAAAACTCAAGATTGGTGCGGTTGTCCGTGCCGCTGCGGCGATTGGCGTTGAGGTCGACCAGGATGGTGCCGAGGCGTGCCATCGTGCCACCGCGGCTGCGGCGCCCGATATCCGCGAGCATCGAAGAGACATCCTTAAAATAGCGAAGGATGAACGCGTTGAGGTTGATGCTAAGAAGCGTTTCGTCCATATCGAAAACGACTGCTTTGAGCACGCGGGCACCTTTCTCGAAAAATCGATCTAGAATCGTTGGCTCCGGATACTTTACCCCAAAGCCGAATGCCTGGCTGGTTATCGTCAAGTTGCGGAGACGTGTGTTCATAAGATTACGAAAAAGTCTCCACACGAGTAAAAAATCGCAGTTCACGCTTGAAATCGAACTCATTTCCCCGTAACCTATACGAACGTGATTGCATAAGCGTCACATTAGTATCTGTCGGCTCCCGAGTGTTCCTAAACGTTGTGTGCTTGTCGCACCCTTCTGTAGGTCCTAGCAATCGGGGCCCCGTAGTTCGAAAGGGGTCCACCTTTGAGTGAGATTCAGAACTCGTCCATTTTCTCTCTTGACGATGTCAACGAGGAGGAGATGAACAACCTCATCGACGGTACGATTACCGACTTTGATGAGGGCGATCTCGTTAACGGCACTGTCGTTAAGATCGAGCATGACGAGGTGCTCGTTGACATCGGATTCAAGTCCGAGGGCGTTATCCCGGTCCGCGAGCTGTCCATCCGCAAGGACGCTAACCCTGCAGACATCGTTGCACTCGGTGATCCCATCGAGGCTCTGGTTCTCCAGAAGGAGGACAAGGACGGTCGTCTGGTCCTGTCCAAGAAGCGTGCCGAGTACGAGCGTGCTTGGAACCGCATCGAGGAGAAGTTCAACTCCGGCGAGAACGTCGAGGGCGAGGTTATCGAGGTTGTCAAGGGCGGCCTGATCCTCGACATCGGCCTGCGTGGCTTCCTGCCTGCTTCCCTCGTCGACCTCCGTCGCGTCAAGGACCTCACCTCCTACATGGGCACCCGCATCGAGGCCCGCGTTATCGAGATGGACCGCAACCGCAACAACGTTGTCCTCTCCCGTCGCGTCGTGCTCGAGGAGTCCCGTAAGGCCGAGCGCTCCGAGATCCTGTCCAAGCTTAAGTCTGGCATGCGTCTCCAGGGCACCGTTTCCTCCATCGTCGACTTCGGCGCCTTCGTCGACCTCGGCGGTATCGACGGCCTCATCCACATCTCCGAGCTCTCCTGGAACCACGTCAACCATCCTTCCGAGGTTGTCAAGGTCGGCCAGGAGGTCGAGGTCGAGGTTCTCGACGTCGATCTCAACCGCGAGCGCATCTCCCTGGGTCTCAAGCAGACCACCGAGGATCCGTGGCGTGCACTGGTCAAGAAGTACCCCGTCGGCGCTATCGTCGAGGGCACTGTGACCAAGCTTGTCCCGTTCGGCGCTTTCGTCGACCTGGGCGAGGGCATCGAGGGCCTGGTGCACATCTCCGAGATGGCCAACAAGCACGTCGATCAGCCTTCTCAGGTCACCCACGTGGGCGACAAGGTTCAGGTCAAGGTCATGGAGATCGACCTCGACCGTCGTCGTATCTCCCTGTCCATGAAGTCCGCTGCTGAGACTCTGGGCGTCGAGATCGAGGTTACCCCGCTGCCTTCCGAGAAGAAGGACGAGGAGACCGACGCCGAGTAAATCGGTTTGACGATCACTTGTTTTAAGGGGTCCGTCCGCAATGGACGGGTCCCTTTTTGCATTTGGTGCCGAGATGCATGATGCTGCCCATGCTATCCACAAGCTATTTGGTTGTCAGTGCATGAAAAAATGCCGACATCCCGCCTCGGGGAGGAGGCGGGAACGCACCGAGTAGACGGAGGAGTGCGGAGCGCGGTCGCGTCTCGACTGACGACATTGCCCATCGACAACCCTATTGTACTGCATGGTGTGGTTCTTGGTTTATCGTGTCGAACGCTTGTGTTGTGCCATTGCCTGCGGCAACGGTGTGCTACACTCTTGCACTGCTGAGTGGGCCAGACGGTCGCGCGATGTGCTGTTTGCAGTACGCGTGAGGAAAGTCCGGGCTCCAGAGGGCGGGATGCCGGCTAACGGCCGGGCGGAGTGATCCGACGGAAAGCGCCGCAGAAAAGAAGACTCCCACCTGCGCCGCAAGGCGTAAAGGGAAAAGCTGAAACGGTGGTGTAAGAGACCACCAGCGTCGTGGCAACACGGCGGCTTGGCAAGCCCCATCCGGAGCAAGCGCGAATAGGAACGCTATGGGCCGGCCCGGTCCGCGTTCGGGTAGCGTGCGTGGAGCTGCACGGTAACGTGCAGACAAGATAAATGACCGTTCACGACAGAACCCGGCTTACAAGCCCACTCGGCACTTTGTTGACGCTGCGACGGCGTCAGTTGGCCGATTTGGCGCTCATTCGTCGGTCGCCGCCATAAGGCGTGCTCCCTCCTCTTTCGGGCCAAATCAACTCAGCTGACGCCGTCTCGCTGTCTTTGCCTGATCATCGACAGCCTCATTTTTGTTGCAATCTCGACTTTCAAGGCACCTTGCTCGCGCTGACGGGTTCTCGCTGTTGGTGACGGTATCATTGGCGTTTCCGTTCTTGTTGGCGAGGTCAACGGTGCTGTCTTTGCCGTATTATTGAGGCTGTTTGTTGCTGCGCTTTATTTTGTTGAGGGGCTTTGTTGGACAGCTATTTTACTCTGCAATCGAATATTGAGGCTACGGGCGAGTTCGTTGACCGCAAGAGCCGGTTTATTGCCCAGCTGGTCCATATTGAGTCCGAGGATGAGGCGAATGCCTTTATCGAGATGGTTCGTAAGCGTCATTACGACGCTCGGCACAATGTTCCCGCGTGGATTTTAGTCGATGGACGCGAGCGCCAGAGCGATGATGGTGAGCCGAGCCGCACGAGCGGTATGCCGACGCTCGAGGTGTTGCGCGGCGCAGAGCTCAAAAATGTTTGCTGCGTGGTGACGCGCTATTTTGGTGGCACGCTGTTGGGACCTGGTGGCTTGGTGCGCGCCTATACTGCGGCGACGCAGGCGGCGGTGGCAGCTGCTCGGGAGGCCGGGCAGATTGTCGAGATGACGAGTGTCGTGCCTGTTGACGTGCATGTGGCCTATCCGCAGTATGAGCAGGTGCTTCGTTTGGCGCAGGATTCGGGTGCCAAGGTTTCGGATACCGATTACGCGGATGCCGTGACACTTCACCTGGTATTCAAAGCGGGGGAGCAGGAGCAATTTTGCGCCAAGATGCGCGAGCTTATGGCGGGGCGCGAAGAGATCGAGGTCGGCGCTCCCGAATTTGCCGAGTTCTAACGGCGACGGCCGGCGTTCTTTTGGATGGATCCCAAACGTGCCGGCCGTCGTTTTATGTTGCTGCCGTTTACTCGGCGAGCTGCTTTAGCACATCGCAGGCGATCTCGACGGCATCGTCGATGCAGCCGGGGCAGCTGCGGAGCGGACCTTTATCCGATCCGATGCCCTTGAGCGTGCCGCAGACGGTCGTCGTGTTCTTCTCGCCAAATCGCTTGGCAATCTCGCGCGACAGCTTGTAGGTCTGGCCTTTGGTCTTGGGGTTCTCCATGCCGTCGCTCATTACAAAGCCCATGATGGCAACAGCGCCCGAGATGGCGCCGCAGGTCTCGGTCATGCCACCCATGCCGGCGCCAAAGCCCTCGGTGAGGGTAAAGGCGGTCTGGGGGTCGAGCCCGACGGCAGGCGCGAGCGTGCAGGCAACGGCCTGTGCGCAGTTAAAGCCGCGGGCGTGGTATTCGGCAGCCTGAGCCTGGCAGGCGGCGGTGTCGAGCTGGGTGGTATCGATCTGCTTCATCGTTGTCTCCTTGGTCACGGTGTACCCGCCTATGGTACCCGTGACGGGGCATGTAATCATCGAGAGCTTCATGTATGCCTCGTTTTTATCTATCGAGCAAATGCCCAAGGCTTGAGATATATTCCCCTGATCAATTTGTCCATTAACCTATCTTGGCGATGGGTTGAGAGGGGTGCAGGGTAGCGGTATCGTGAACCGAATAAAACTAAAACCCAGGCAAGGGAGCTAGATATGAGCGAGCAGACCATCGGAACTACATGTGTTCAGGGCGGCTATCACCCGGGAGATGCCGAGCCGCGCCAGGTGCCCATCTACCAGTCCACCACGTGGAAGTACGACACGTCCGAGCACATGGGCAAGCTGTTTGACCTAGAGGAGTCGGGCTACTTCTACAGCCGTTTGCAGAACCCCACGTGCGATCTGGTTGCCGCCAAGATCTGCGAGATGGAGGGAGGCACTGCCGCGATGCTCACGAGCTCGGGCATGGCTGCGAATTTCCTCGCGATCTTTAACGTGGCCGGTGCCGGCGATCATGTGGTCGCAAGCTCTGCCATTTACGGCGGTACGTATAACCTGCTCGCCCACACCATGGGCCGCATGGGCGTGACCTGCACGTTCGTCGCCCCCGACTGCACCGATGAGGAGCTGGAGGCTGCCTTTCAGCCCAACACAAAGCTCGTCTTTGGCGAGACGATCGCAAACCCCGCCCTTGCCGTGCTCGATATTGAGCGCTTTGCCAAGGCCGCACATGACCACGGCGTGCCGCTGATGGTCGACAACACCTTCCCGACTCCCGTGATGTGCCGTCCCTTTGAGTGGGGCGCCGACATCGTTACGCACTCCACCACCAAGTACATGGATGGACATGCCGCCTACCTGGGCGGCGTGATCGTCGACCACGGCCAGTTTGACTGGATGGCCCATGCGGACAAGTTCCCGGGTCTTACCACGCCCGACGAGAGCTATCACGGCGTGACCTATGCCGAGAAGTTCGGTCGCGAGGGCGCCTTCATTACCAAGGCAACCGCTCAGCTCATGCGCGACCTTGGCCCCATGCAGAACCCGCAGGCGGCGTTCTTCTTGAACAGCTCGCTCGAGAGCCTGCATGTGCGCATGCCGCGTCATTGCGAGAACGGCCTGGCCGTTGCCAAGTTCCTGCAGAGCCATCCCAAGGTGCGCTTCGTGAGCTATCCGGGCCTGGAGGGCGACAAGTACTATGACATCGCTCAGAAGTACATGCCCAACGGTACCTGCGGCGTCGTGAGCTTTGGCTTTAACGGTGGTCGCGCGGCTGCCGAGACCTTTATGAAGAGCCTTAAGCTCGCCCAGATCGCCACGCATGTGGCCGACGCCCGCACTTGCTGCCTGCATCCCGCTAATGCCACGCACCGCCAGATGAACGATGAGGAGCTCATTGCCTGTGGCATCTCCGCCGACATGGTGCGCCTGTCGTGCGGCCTCGAGGACACGGCTGATCTGATTGCCGACCTTGAGCAGGCGCTTGAGCAGTGCTAGGCTAGCGTTCGCATAAGGCGCCGATGCCTGCAGAAAGCTTCGGTGACCTTTCGTTCCGATTCCGTAGGCGGGACCCCAATCGCGGCTGTTTGCAGGCGATCGGGGCCCCGTTTTTTTGCGTTAGGCCACTCGAAAGGATGGATATGGAGAAAACTGCAGAGCAGCTGCGCCGCGAGCACATTGCTCTAGAGGGCGACACCCATGGCAAGAACAAATGGGCGATTCTGTTTACCGTGCTCATCATGACGTTTATGGTGTGTCTGGATTCGACCGTCGTGACCGTGGCGCTGCCCGTGATGCAAAAGGAGCTGGGCGTGGGCCTCGATCGCATTCAGCTGGTGAGCTCGGTGTACCTGCTTGCGACATGCGTGGCTATGTTGCCGTTTGGCCGTCTGGGCGACGTGCGCGGCAAGGTGAATGTGTTCCAGCTGGGCGTCTTCGTCTTTTCGGTCGGTTCGCTGCTGTGCGGCCTTTCGTCCTCGCTCGAGGTTCTTATCCTGGCACGCATTGTTCAGGGCATAGGTTGCGCGGCGGCCATGGCTAACAACATGGGTATCATCACCGAGTCGTTTCCGGCGCGCGAACGAGGCCGTGCCATGGGTATTCTCGCGACCTTCGTGGCCCTCGGCATGATGTGTGGCCCCGTGCTCGGTGGCATGCTGGTGGCAAGCTTTCCCTGGGAGAGCATCTTCCTCATCAACCTGCCCATTGGCGTCATCTCGTTTATCGTGGGGCTCTACACGTTGCCGCATGTTAAGCCGGAGGCCGGCGACCGTCCCATGTCCCTTGCCGAGGCCGCTCGTCGCTGCTTTGCAAATTCGGCCTTTACCATCAACCTTGCCTGCATGCTCATCGTGTTCGTTGGTATTGGCGCATCCGAGTTTATCCTGCCGTTCTATTTTCAGGACGCCCACGGCTTTGGTTCCGACATTTCCGGATTGCTGTTTTTGGCGCTGCCGATGGTGAATGCCTTTATCGGCCCGCTTTCGGGAACGGTTTCGGACCGTGTTGGCTGCGAGGGTCCTACGGCGGTTGGCCTGGGCGTGTACGTGTGCGGTCTCTTTGCGGTAAGCACGCTCGACGAGCACTCTTCTATCCCTGTGATCGTGTGCTGCGTCGCATTTATGTCGTGCGGTACGTCGATTTTCCAAAGCCCCAATAACTCGCTGTACATGGGCTCGGCTCCGCGCGAGGCGCTCGGCTTTGCGGGCAGCTTGGGCAGTTTGGCGCGCTACGCCGGCATGGCAGTGGGCATTACGGCGGCGTCGCATATCTTGTATGGGCAGATGAGCGTGGCGATGGGCGAGGCCGTGACCAGTATTGTTGCAGGTCGTCCGGATGTGTTCCTGTTTGGTTTTCGCTCGGTGTTCTACGTGTTGATGGCTGTGGCCGCTGTGGGCTTTGCGCTTGCCATGGTGCGTTTGGTGAGGATACGCGTCCGCCATTAGCTTGTGGAAGCAGGCTTGCCACGAATCGGCTCATCTACTGGTCTTGCGGCTTTATGGTGCGATGCGGCTTGTGGGACGGGCGGGGGTCGGTCCGTGGTAGACTATCGAACAACGTTTATTAATCGCGCGGTATCGTTGCCGCGAGAAGGGGTTGCGCCATGCAGGAGCTTGAGGATCGTATTCGCCATGACGGCATCGTAAAGGCCGGTAACGTCCTTAAGGTTGACGCCTTCCTCAACCACCAGTGCGACGTTGAGCTGTTCGACCACATGGGTGCCGAGTGGGCCCGTCTGTTCGAGGGTGTCGAGATCAACAAGATCCTGACGATCGAGGCTTCGGGCATTGGCATGGCTTGCATCGCGGCTCAGCATTTTGGTGGCGTGCCGGTGGTCTTTGCCAAGAAGGCGCAGTCTATCAACCTCGACGGCGAGCAGTATGCCACGACCATCTACTCCTTTACTAAGCAGAAGGAGTACCCGGTCATCGTTGGCAAGCGCTTCCTGTCCGAGGGCGACAAGGTCCTGATTATCGACGACTTCCTGGCCAACGGCTGCGCGCTCGAGGGTCTTATCAAGATCTGCGAGGCTGCGGGTGCCGAGGTGTCTGGTATTGGCATTGCAGTGGAGAAGGGCTTCCAGGGCGGTGGCGATAAGCTCCGCGAGCGCGGCTTCCGTGTTGAGAGCCTGGCCCGTATCGCCGATATGGACTGCGAGACCGGAGAGATCACCTTCGCCTAAGCGCGCAACACAAGCGATTGGTATGCGATGTGACAAAGGGACCGCCCCTTTGTCACATTTTTTTGTATGAGGGGAGGTTTTGATATGGATGAGAACATGATGGGATGGCGTGAGTATGCGCGCTATGCCGAGATGTCGGTCGAGGAGCTGGCGCGCGATTGCGAGGTACAGGTGTTTCGCGCGACGGGTCCGGGTGGACAGGGCGTGAACACGACGGATTCAGCGGTGCGCATGAAGCATGGGCCCACGGGGATTGTCGTGACGGCGCGCGAGAGCCGCAGTCAGTTCCAGAACCGTGCAAGCTGTCTGCGTAAGCTGAGGGCAGAGCTTGAGCGTCGCGGGCGTCCACCGCGCCGACGCGTAAAGACCAAGGTGCCTCAGCGCTCTCGCCAGCGCAGGCTCAATGACAAGCACTTCAACGCCATTAAAAAGGCCAACCGCCGCAAGCTGGGCGGGGAGGAATGATCTTATCAATAAGTTGCGGTGAAATAGGGACTGTTTTGCGGCTTTAGCTCTGTCTCTTATACACATCTCCGAGCCCACGAGACTCCTGAGCATCTCGT
>URKV01000038.1 GCA_900548565.1 uncultured Collinsella sp. | reverse complement strand
TGCTCAGGAGTCTCGTGGGCTCGGAGATGTGTATAAGAGACAGGGCATTATCATGGGCCGTCGCGATCTGGTCCAGGCCTGCGGGTCGCATCCGCTTATGCGTGCCCTGCGTCCGGGTAAGCTCGCACTGGCGGCGCTCGAGGCCACACTGCGCATTTACACTGACGGGGCGGATGTGGCCCATCGCGAGGTGCCGGTGCTCAACATGCTCACGCTTCCGCAGGCTCATCTGGAGCGTCGCGCACGCAAGCTGCGCGAGCTGATGGCGGCGGGTCTCGATAAGGCCGGCTGCCCGTGCGCCGTTCAGGTGGAGATCGTCGAGGAATCGTCGACCCCCGGTGGCGGCTCGCTGCCTACCGTGGAGCTGCCCACGATGTGCGTTGCCGTGCGTCTTGTTAACGAACGCCTGACGGTCGACGCACTCAAGCGCTCACTCGTCCAAGATTTCGACACGCCGGTCGTCACACGCGCCTCGCACGATCGCGTCCTGTTTGACGTGCGCACACTTGTGGGTGACCGCGATATCGAGACGGCGGCATCGACGCTCGTCGCGTGCGTTGAGAAGGCGATTGCTCGATGAGTGAGGTTCAGGCGCTGGTGGAGTGTCCCGTTATCGTTGGCACGGCGGGCCACGTTGACCACGGCAAGTCGGCATTGATCGAGGCGCTGACCGGCAAGAATCCCGACCGTCTGGAGGTTGAGCGCCGTCGCGGTATGACCGTGGAGCTGGGCTTTGGCGAGCTGGCACTGCCGAGTGGCAAGATCGTCGGCCTGGTCGACGTGCCGGGCCACGCGCATTACCTGCGCGCCATGGTGCAGGGTGCGACAGGCATCGACGTTGCCGTGCTGGTGGTCTCTGCCGTTGAGGGTGTAATGCCGCAGACGCGCGAGCACGTGCACGTGCTGGAACTGCTGGGCGTCACGCATATGGTGGTGGCGCTGACGATGTGTGACCTGGCCGATGCCGAGATGACCGAGCTTGCCGAGCTCGATGTCGATGACTTTTTGTCGGGTACCGTGTTTGCGGGCGCGCCGATTGTGCCCGTGTCGTCTAAGACGGGCGAGGGGATCGACGGGCTGCTTGCGGTGCTCGACGAGCGGGTAAGTGCCTGCTGGGATGCCTGCCGCGACCGTGCCGAGCGCACCGATGCCGCGCCGCGCCTGCCGATTGACCGCTGCTTTACGATTAAGGGCGTCGGTACTGTCGTAACGGGAACGCTGCACGATGCGCCGGTTGCGGTGGGCGACGAGCTGATGGCCTTGCCGTCGCGTACGGTCTGTCGCGTGCGCGGGATTCAGGTGCATGGCGATACGCCGCGCGCGTTGCCTGGTCAGCGTGTGGCGCTCAACCTAGTTGGTGACGGTGCCGCGGCGCTTGACCGTGGCGAGATGCTGGGCGTTGCGGACCGCTTTGGCCAGACGTTGCGCTTTATGATGACGTTCACCTACCTCGGCCGCGAGGGCGCCAAGCCGCGCGTGCTCGAGTCGGGCGCGCGTGTGCATGTGATGGCCGGCACGGCTGAGGTCGTCGGCCGCATCATGCTATTGGAGGGCGAGGCCCCCATGGCGGTGGGCGAGACCCGTACCGTGCAGGTGCGCCTGGATGATCCGCTGCCGCTGCGTGCCGGAGACCATGCCGTGGTGCTGTCGTATTCGCCCGTTATGCTCATCGGCGGCGGGCGCGTGCTGCTTTCGCGCTGCCGTCGCTCGCGCGAGCTTTCTGCCGGCGAGCGCGCACTGTTTGCGGCGCTTGAGTCCGGCGATACCGCGGGCGGTGTGGGCGCTTGGCTGGCGCTGCAGATGCTGCCAGTTACGGCGGTTGATGTTACCGACGCTTTGGATCTTGGTGTCGGCGAGGTCGATGCCGCACTGCGCGGGTTGGTGGCGCAGGGTTCCGTTCGCAAGCTTGCCGTGGGTGATGCGGACTACTTGGCGGACGCCGCCGTGCTCGACGCCGCGATGGATGCACTGACGGCGACCTTGTCAGCCATGCACGCGGCAGCTCCCAAGGAGACGGGCTTTACGCCCGGCGCCGTTGCCCATGCAGCGTGGCCTGCTGCTGATGAAGGCGTTGCCGCGGCTCTGATTGCCGAGGGCTGCTCGCGTGGCGTGTGCGCCGCCGAGGGCGCCGAGGTATTCGATCCGCATTCGGCCGCCGCGGCGGCACGCGTGGTGCGAGAGGCGTGCGAGCGGATCGTCGCGCTGCTTGACGAGGCCGGCCTGGATGCACCGGCGCTTCCCGAGGTGGGCGAACAGCTGCAGCTCGGTCGCGACACCATGACGCGTGCCCTGCGCGAGCTTTCGCTCAACCGCTCGATCGTTAAGGTTGAGCGCGACGTTGCCCTGTCCGCTGCCGCCGAGGCCCATGCGCGTGAGCTCGTCGCAGCTGCCATTGAGGCAGCCGGTGGCGCAGCCACAACGAGCGTGCTGCGCGAGGCCCTGGGTGTGTCGCGCAAACGTGCCATCAGCATCTTGGAGCACCTAGATGCCGTGCGCTTTACGGTGCTCGACAAGGATGCCGGTGGTCTGAGGTCCCTACGCTAGGCCGGTTACCCGCTCCCGCCTCCTCAGTTGCGGTGAAATAGTTCCTGTTTTTGGGGTCTTGCAGCCTAAGCAAGAACTATTCCACCGCAACTTCTTGCTCGTCTTTTTGGGATGGGGCCCGCTCGGTTTGGTAAAATACCGCCGCACTTGGGAACGGATGGGCTCCGGTGGGCTCCGCGGTCCTCAAAACCGTTGCGAGGCGTGCAAAACGTCTTGGATGTGTTCGATTCACATACGTTCCCGCCATACGCTACCAGCGCTTTTGTGCTCGCGGTCTTGCTGCGTGCCGCAAAGGCGCTGTTTTGTTTTGCACGAGCTTTTCGTAGCGCCGCTATTTCGGCGGCTGTATTTAGCTTCGTGCATCGGGTTTCGAGCATGCCGATGGAGGTGTTTTGCCGTATGACTACCGTAAGACGTGCCGATCTTTCTTGCGTCGTCCAGGCGGGCGGGCTGTCGTCGCGTATGGGCTGCGATAAGGCACGCATGGCGTTTTGCGGTGAGCCGCTCATCGAGCGGGTGCTGGGTCGGCTGGCGCCAGTTGCCGGCGAGTTGGTCGTGACGACTTCGCGTCCCAGCGAACTTGCCTATCTTGAGGAGCACGCGTTTGGCGGTCTTGTACCACGCGTGGTAGCGGACCTTGAAGGGTCGGCAGGCGCCATGCGCGGCATCGCGAGCTCGCTGGCTGCGGCTCGGCTGCCGCTCGTGGCGATCGTCGCCTGCGATATGCCGTTTGTCTCTCCGGAACTCATCGGCGCGCTTGTCGATCGTGTTGAGGCCGAGGCGCTCGACGTGTGCGTGCCGCGCGAGGAGCGGGGGATTGAGCCGCTTTGCGCCGTGTGGCGCCGCCAGACTTGCGCGCCGGTTGCCCGTGAGTTGCTCGACAAGGACCGCCAACGCATCCGCTGTTTGATCGACCAGGTCCATGCCGGCTATCTGGATGAGCCCCAGATTGTCGAGGTTGCCGGTTCCACGCTCTGCTTCGAAAACGTCAATACGCCCGAGGAGTTTGCGACGGCCGAGTTACTCGCCTAGACGATTGGAGTTGCCATGTCTCACGATATTTGCCCCGACACGGGAGAGCCTTGCACTTGCGATGGTTCCGAGCCCTGTACCTGCGGCTGCGGTGGCTGTGGACATACTGCGGAAGAGGAAGCGGCCGCCGCGGCGTATCGTGAGGCACACCGCGAAGGCCCGTCCGGCGATGCCCTCGACCACGAGCGCAAGATCATCGTGTCGTTCGACAGCACTTTCGATGTGATGGAATGCGAGCAGCTGTGCCTTGCCGCCGGTGTGCCTGGGCGCATCATGCCATTGCCGAGCTCCATTACTGCCGGCTGTGGGCTTTGCTGGGCCATGCCGTTCTCCGGCGATGCCCTCGCCGCCTTCCGCGCTGCCACCGAAGGCCGCATAACCCCCGCCGACTACCATCAGCTCGTCCTCTAACCACCAACACCACCACATTGGGGACAGGCACCTTTGTGGTGGTTTGGAACACGTGGACGAAACAGGTTTGAAACACAGGTTTTGCACGTCAGACACTCAAAAACGCTTCTACCTGCATCGTAATCAAAACGAAACATCTGCTCGTCGGCTTATGCGAAACTTTGCTGCAACAGTGCGATATTATCCATACTCGATAAAGCTCGCGGCGCATGGTACGCCGCGAACGACACCTTTCTTTTCCATCAATTGGAGGAAGCATGAGCTATACGCAGAAAGTTCTCGAAGAGCTCAAGGCCCGCTATCCCGAGCAGCCTGAGTTCATCCAGGCCGCGACCGAGATTCTCGGCACCATCCAGCCGGCGCTCGACGCCCATCCCGAGTACGAGGAGGCCGCCCTGCTTGAGCGCCTCGTCGAGCCCGAGCGCATCGTCATGTTCCGTGTTCCCTGGGTCGACGACCAGGGCAAGGTTCAGGTCAACCGCGGTTACCGCGTCGAGTTCAACTCTGCCATTGGACCCTACAAGGGCGGCCTGCGCTTTAACCCGACGGTCACCCTGGGTATGCTCAAGTTCCTGGGTCTGGAGCAGATCCTCAAGAACAGCCTGACCACCCTTCCCATGGGCGGCGGCAAGGGCGGCTCCGACTTTGACCCCAAGGGCAAGTCCAACAACGAGATCATGCACTTCTGCCAGTCCTTCATGACCGAGCTCTATCGTCATATTGGCCCCAACACCGACGTTCCCGCCGGCGACCTGGGCGTTGGCGGCCGCGAGGTTGCCTACCTGTTCGGTCAGTACAAGCGCCTGACCAACGAGTGGACCGGCGTTCTTACCGGCAAGGGCCTCTCCTTTGGCGGCTCGCTCGCCCGTACCGAGGCCACCGGTTATGGTCTGGCCTACTTTGTGGACGAGTACCTTAAGAGCCGCGGCGACTCCTTCGAGGGCAAGAACGTCGTCGTTCACGGCTCCGGCAACGTCGCTATCTACGCGGTCCAGAAGGCCACTCAGCTCGGCGGCAAGGTGCTCGCCTGCTCCGATACCCACGGCTGGGTCGAGGATCCCGACGGCATCGACTACACCGTGCTCGAGCACATCTACAACAAGAAGCGCTCTGGCCACGACAAGGGTGTTACGCTCGCTATGTACGTTGACGAGAAGCCCAACGCCGTGTGGCACGAGGGCGACGGCCGCGGCGTGTGGCAGCTTCCCTGCGATATCGCGCTGCCCTGCGCTCGCGAGAACACGCTGCTGCTCGAGGACGCCCAGGCACTCGTCGCCAACGGCTGCAAGGTGGTCGGCGAGGGCGCGAACATGCCCACGACCATCGAGGCCACGACCTACTTCCAGAAGAACGGCGTCGCCTTTATGCCCGGTAAGGCTGCCAACGCCGGCGGCGTGCTCGTGTCCGGCCTGGAGATGAGCCAGAACGCCGAGCACCTGTCCTGGACCTTCGAGGAGGTCGACGGCAAGCTCGAGCAGCTCATGCGCGGCATGTTCCACAATGTGGACGACACCGCCAAGGAGTACGGCCAGGAGGGCAACTTCGTCATGGGTGCCAATATCGCCGGCTTCCTGAAGGTCGCCGACGCCATGCTCGCCCAGGGCGTCTGCTAAATCTTCGCTCGAAATAGCATGTGATGAGGCTCCCAGCCATTCCGGCTGGGAGCCTTTTCTATCCCGGAGGACTCCTCATAACTTGCGGTGATATACGGACTGTTTTGCGTTCCAGAACGGCTAATCAGTCCGTATATCACCGCAAGTTATGGATGGGTGGGTGGATTTTGTCCTAAAACGGTGTGCGGCCCTTCGTTTGGTACACTTAAACGTACTGGACAAGTGGAGAGATGGGGGAGAACGTGCTCAAGTTCGGTACCTACGTCCGTGTTGGAAACGCGGCCGAAGCCTATGAGCTCTTACAGAAGAACCGCAACAACAAGATTGTGGGCGGCGGCATCTGGATGCGCCTGGGTTCGCGTCGCGTGGCGACGGCGATTGACCTTTCGGCCTGCGGACTCGATCAGATCGAGGAGACCGAGACCGAGTTTCGCATCGGCGCCATGTGCACCCTGCGCCAGCTCGAGCGCCATGTCGAGCTCAACGCGCTTGTCAACAACGTCTTTGAGTTCGCCGTCCACGATATCGTGGGCGTGCAGCTGCGCAATACCGCCACGGTGGGCGGCAGCATCTACGGCCGCTTTGGCTTCTCGGACGTGCTCTCCGCCTTCCTCGCGCTCGATTCCTATGTTGAGCTGACGGGCGCCGGTCGCGTGCCGCTTGTCGAGTTCGTGGACATGGGCTACGTGCGCGACGTTATCGAGCATGTCGTGGTCGTCAAGCACGATTACCGTGCGAGCTACGAGGCCGTGCGCAAGGCCGCGACCGACTTCCCCTCGCTGAACGTCACCGCCGCCTGGTGGGATAGCACCTGGCACGTCACCGTGGGCGCCCGCCCGCTGCGCGCGACCCTGCTGCAGGGCGAGGCGTGCGGCCTTACCAACGAGCATCCTTCCGAGGACGAGCTGCGTGCCCTGGCCGCGTCCGTACGCGCGCTGAGCTATGGCACCAACCTGTGGGGCTCGGCCGACTACCGCCGCCGCATCTCGGCCCCGCTGGCGATTCAGGCTGTGCGTCGCGCCGCCGGCATCGAGCTTTCGGCCGCGCTTGCCCGCGAGCTCGAGACCGTGCAAGTGCCTAAGTTTGCCACGGACGAGTATTCCTGCCGCCGCGTGCCCGGCGTCGATTCTAGCGAGGTGCGCTAATGGCTGCCAAACTCATCGATCTTTCCTTTACGCTCAACGGCCGTAAGGTCAAGGTTCAGATTGCCCCCGACACCATGCTCTTTGCGCTGCTGCGCGAGCAGGGCTGTGCGTCGGTGCGCTGTGCCTGCGAAACCACCAACTGCGGTCTGTGCACGGTGTGGCTCGACGGCGACCCGGTGCTGAGCTGCTCGGTTCCCGCCGCGCGCATCGAGGGCCACACCATCACCACGCTCGAGGGCCTCAAGGCCGAGTCTGAGGCGCTGGCCCGTGCGATGGCTGCCGAAGGTGCCGAGCAGTGCGGTTTTTGCGCTCCCGGCCTCATCATGAACGTGCTGGCGCTTGCCCGCGCCGCCAAGGAGGACCCGAGCCTCGTCGCCACGCGCGAGGAGCTCTCGCGCCAGCTCGCCGGCAACCTCTGCCGCTGCAGCGGCTACGAGAGCCAGCTGCGTGCTATCGTGCGCTTCCTTAACGAGTCCGGCGTGCAGGTGGGCTTTGAGATGCCCGAGCTGCCGGTCAACGACACCAGCTGCGACGGTGTCTCCTACAAGCAGATTACCCATAAGCAGCCCAAGAAGGACTCGAAGGCCCTGCTCGAGGGCCGTCCCGTCTACACGGGCGATATGGTGCCCGCCGGCGCGCTCATCGTCAAACTCAAGCGCAGTCCCTATGCCCGCGCCAAGATTCGCTCCATCGATACGTCGCGCGCCCTGAAGGTGCCCGGCGTCGTGGGCGTCTACACCTACGAGGACGTGCCCCAGCGTCGCTTTACCATCGCCGGCCAGAGCTATCCGCAGCCGAGTCCCTACGACCGCCTGATTCTCGAGAACCTCGTCCGTTACCAAAACGAGGAGGTGGCGATCGTCGCCGCCGAGACCGAGGAGGCCGCCGACAAGGCGCTCAAGCTCATCAAGGTCGACTACGAGGTACTCGAGCCCCTGCTCGACTTTACCAAGGCACTCGATAACGACATCGTGGTCCATCCCGAGGGGGACGTGACCTTTATGTTCCCGCAGGGCGGCGACGTCCCGCGCAACCTGGTGTGCAGCGGTACCAGCGATTTTGGCAACCTTGACGAGGCGTTCGCCCAGAGCGACATCGTCTTCACCCGCACCTATACCAGCCAGGCCACGCAGACCGCGCCCATGGAAACTTTCCGCTCCTTCGCGACGACCGACGCGTTCGGGCGCATTTCGGTGACCACCTCGACGCAGGTGCCCTTCCACGTGCGCCGCATGGTCGCGCAGTCGCTCGATATTCCGCAGTCGCAGGTGCAAGTCATTAAGCCGCGCATCGGTGGCGGCTTTGGCTCCAAGCAGACGGGCTGCTGCGAAATCTTCGTGGCGTTCGTGACCCAGCAGACTGGTCGTCCGAGCTACTGCTGCTACACCCGCGAGGAGACCATCACCGCGGGCAACTCGCGCCACCAGATGCAGATGACCGTTAAGCTGGGCGCCATGAACGACGGCACCATCACGGCCATCGACCTGCACACGCTGTCCAACGCCGGCGCTTATGGCGAGCATGCCACCACGACGATTGGCCTTTCGGGCCACAAGAGCCTGCCCATCTACAACCACGTGAAGGCGAGCCGCTTTAGCTGGGACGCCGTCTACACCAATACCAACCGCGGCGGCGCGTATCGCGGCTACGGTGCCACCCAGGGCCAGTTTGCCGTGGAGAGCGCCGTCAACGAGCTCGCCGACATGCTGCACATGGATCCCGCCGACCTGCGCCTTAAGAACATCGTGCGCGAGGGCGAAATCATGCCGCAGTACTACAACGAAAAGCTCAACGCCTGCGCACTCGACCGCTGCCTGCTGCGTGCAATGGACATGATCGGCTGGCGCGATAAGCCGCTGGCCGTCGACCTGGGCGACCGCGTGCGCGCCCTGGGCTGCGCGCTCACCATGCAGGGCTCGGGCATCTCCAACGTGGACATCGCCGGCATCGACATGCGCCTGGAAGAGGACGGCTTCATTACCATCGGCACCGGCGCCACCGATAACGGCATGGGCGTCGACACGATCCTGGCGCAGATTGCCGCCGAGGAGCTGGGCGTGGAGAGTTCAATGATCGTGGTACGCGGCGTGGACACCGACGTGTCGCCGTTCGATGCCGGCTCGTACGCGAGCTCGGGTACGTACGTGACGGGCCTTGCCGCCAAGAACGCCGCGAGCGAGCTGCGTGAGAAGATCTGCGCCAAGGCCGCCCAGATGTGGGATGTGGACGCCGCTGATGTGGTCTTCGATGGCCAGTACGTGCGCCTGTCCGACGAGCGTGCCGCGCGCGAGCAGAACCGCTACCTCACGCTGCGCGACTTTGCCAACCTGTGCGTCAAGAACATCGCGGGCGGCGACGCGCTCACCTCGCATGCCTCTGCCTGCCTGCCCGTTTCGCCCCCGCCGTTTATGGCCGGCATTGCCGAGGTCGAGGTCGACAAGGCCACCGGCAAGGTGACCGTGGTGGACTACGCGGCGGCTGTGGACTGCGGCACCGTGATCAACGAGGCACTCGCGCGCGTCCAGGCCGAGGGCGGCATTGCCCAGGGTATCGGCCACGCGCTCTACGAGATCGTCGAGCACGACGACCGCGGTCGCCTGCGCACCGGCAACTTTATGAGCTACAAGCTGCCCACGCGCCTGGATATCGGCAGCATTCGCGTGGCCTTTGAGCCGAGCTACGAGCCGACGGGCCCGTTTGGTGCCAAGTCGATCGGCGAGGTCGTCATCAACACGCCGCTCGCCGCCGTGGCCTCGGCCGTCGCACCCGCCACCGGACATCAGGTTCGCTCGCTTCCGATCACGCCCGAGAAGGCCCTGCTGGGGGAGTAGGCGAGGAACCGTCGTCCTCTGGCAAGCCCGGGGAAACTGCAGCCCACTTTTCGACCGAATTGTGGGCTGCAGTTTCCGGTTGAGGCCTTTGGCGGATAGTACATCCCGGAATAGGGGCTCAAAACGGGTTGCAGTTTCCGGTTGATGGCTATAGCGGAAGCCGCATCCCATTCCGAGGCCCCAAACCGGGACGCGCTTTCCGGCGCATGGCCGGCACCGCCAGACTGCCGGGTCCCATCGAAGTTGCGGTGGAATAGTTCCTGTTTTGGAGGACTGGAGCCCCAAACAGGAACTATTTCACCGCAACTCATAGAGGGGAGGGTGGCAGCCGCCTCTGTTGGCTTGCACTCGTGGTGAGGTCGTGAGCCTGCAAAAGGTGTGCGTGCGCTTGTCGTTCGTATCTGCTATCATTCCTAGTCTGTGCGCTC
This sequence comes from uncultured Collinsella sp., assembly GCA_900548565.1. Taxonomy (GTDB): domain Bacteria; phylum Actinomycetota; class Coriobacteriia; order Coriobacteriales; family Coriobacteriaceae; genus Collinsella. Next base: position 4,470 of record URKV01000038.1, on the reverse strand, counting down.
ATGCGGGCGTGGCGGAATTGGTAGACGCGCCAGATTTAGGTTCTGGTGGGATTCCCGTGAAGGTTCGAGTCCTTTCGCCCGCACCAACGCACCTGCGTCGGCTCCTGCCGTCGCGACTCTTTGTTGCATAAAGGTACCAGCACCTCAGATAAGCTGGGCAGTATGAGGAGGAACGTGTTGAACATCACCGCTTCTGACGTCAAGGACGCCAAGCTCACCGCTACGGTCACCATCCCGGCCGCCGACGTCGACGCCGCGATTAAGAAGGCCTACAAGGACACCGCCAAGAAGTACCGCTTCCCGGGCTTCCGTGCCGGCAAGGCCCCCCGTCCGGTCATCGACTCCGCTCTTGGCGCCGAGGCTACCCTCGCTCAGGCCACCAACGACCTGATCGCCGCCAACGAGCCCGCCGTCCTCAACGAGCTGGACATCGTCCCCACCAAGAACGGTGACTACAAGGAGCTCGACCTCGCCAAGGATCACGAGGACTACACCTACACCGTCGAGTTCTCCCTGCGTCCTGCTGCTGAGCTCTCCTCCTTCGACGCTGTCGAGATCGAGATGCCTCCTGCGGAGGTCACCGAGTCCGAGATCAACAACCAGGTCGAGATGCTCCTCAACTACCGTGCCACCTTCGAGGACGTCGAGGGTTGCGCTGTCGAGGCCGAGGACTACGTCACCGTCGACCTCAAGGCCGTCGAGAACGCCGACAACTTTGCCGCCGAGGGCCGCATGCTCATCGCCGGTAGCGACAGCAACCCCAAGGAGTTCAACGAGGCCCTGATCGGCGCTAACGTCGACGACGTCAAGACCGTCACCTGGACCGACGAGGTCGAGGAGGGCGAGGAGGCCGAGACCCACACCGTCGAGGTCACCGTCAAGGGCATCAAGGTCCGCAACACCCCCGAGCTCACCGACGAACTCGTCAAGTCCGACTTTGGCTTCGACAGCATCGAGGCCATGCGCGACGCCATCAAGATCGAGATCGAGCAGGACAAGGCTTCCCGCCTCCCGGCCGAGAAGGAGAACCGTTGCGTCTCCGCTCTCGCCGAGCGCCTGCAGCTCGAGGAGATGGACGCCGACTACGAGCAGTCCGTCTTTGAGGAGCTTGGCCAGAACTTCCTGTCCAACCTCGCTGCCCGCGGCATGACGCTCGACACCTGGCTGCCCGCTTCCGGTCTGACCATGGAGCAGTTCATCGGCGACCTGCACAAGCAGGCCAACGACGTTGCCCGTGAGTCCCTGGCGCTCGACGCCCTCGCCCGTGAGCTCAAGATCGAGGTCACCGAGGACGACATCAACGCCGAGTTCGAGAAGGCCGGCGTCAAGGACGTCGAGGCTTCCAAGGCCGAGTTCATCGCCGATGGCCGCATGCCTGCCGTCCGCGAGTCCATCCGTCGCTCCAAGGCCGTCGACTACCTGGTCGAGAACGCCAAGGTGACCGAGGTCGACGAGACCGCCAAGGACGCCGAGTAATTCTCGCCACCTTTTCCGCGAGCGCATGGACGCGCCCGTGATGGGGTAAAGTTATAAGCCGGTTATCCGGTTGCTTCGTACGGTGCCAGCCAATGCATAGCATGCGGGCACCGTACGTTTATCTAGAACCAATTTGGTCCGCAAGAGAGAAATGGAGATGCGTATGATCGCTAAGTTCGATTCCGCCCTCGTGCCATACGTTATCGAGCAGACGCCGCGCGGCGAGCGCAGCTACGATATCTATTCGCGCCTGCTCAACGACCGCATCATCTTCTTGGGCGAGGAGATCAACTCCGTCAGCGCCAACCTGGTCGTTGCCCAGCTGCTGCATCTTGAGAGCCAGGATGCCGAGAAGGATATCTCGCTCTACATCAATTCGCCCGGTGGCGAGGTCTACTCCGGCCTGGCGATTCTGGACACCATGAACTTCATTAAGCCGCAGGTCTCCACCATCTGCGTCGGTATGGCCGCGTCCATGGCCGCCGTGCTGCTTTCGGCCGGCGCCAAGGGCAAGCGCTTCTGCCTGCCGCACTCCAAGGTTATGATTCACCAGCCCAGCGGCGGTGCCCAGGGTCAGCAGACCGAGATCGAGATCGTGGCCGAGGAGATCAAGAAGACCCGCCGCGAGCTCAACCAGATCCTGTCCGATGCCTCGGGCCAGCCGATCGAGAAGGTTCAGGCCGACACCGAGCGCGACAACTACCTCACGGCTGCCGAGGCCCTCGACTACGGCTTGATCGATCGTATCGTTACCTCGCGCGATCTTGCCGCGAAGGACGCCTAGGATGGCAGGTAACATGCAGGACAACTTTGACGAGAACGGCAACCCCATCCGCTGCTCCTTCTGCGGAAAAGAGCAGGGCCAGGTTCGTCGTCTCGTAAAGGGTCCGACCAACATCTTTATCTGCGACGAGTGCGTCGCCGCCTGCTCCGAGATCCTTGAGGAGTCGCTGGCTTCGGACTTTATGGACGCCGCCCGCAACGGCAATCTCCCGGGTTTCCTCAACGACCACGGCCAGGCTGCGTCCCAGCCCGCCGTTGACCCCGAGGCCGAGGGCTTTGAGCTCGAGGACGACCGTCAGGTCATCACGCACGTGCCGACGCCGCACGAGATTTATGACGAGCTTTCGGCCTATGTTATGGGCCAGGAGGACGCCAAGCGCGCCATGTCGGTTGCCGTGTACAACCACTATCGCCGCGTGATCGAGGGCGGTGCCGCGGTGTCCGCCTTTGACGAGGCATCGGGCATGGGCGCCCAGTTTGACGATGACATGGACGAGGTGGAGCTCGCCAAGTCCAACATCTTGCTGCTCGGCCCCACCGGTACCGGTAAGACCCTGCTTGCCCAGACGCTCGCGCGCATTCTCGAGGTGCCGTTTGCCATTGCCGATGCCACCGCGCTCACCGAGGCCGGTTACGTTGGCGAGGACGTGGAGAACATCCTGCTCAAGCTCATCAACGCCGCCGATGGTGATATCGAGCGCGCGCAGGTGGGCATTATCTACGTGGACGAGATCGACAAGATCGCCCGCAAGGCCGAGAACCTCTCCATCACCCGTGATGTCTCGGGCGAGGGCGTTCAGCAGGCGCTGCTTAAGATTCTTGAGGGCACGGTGGCCAGCGTTCCGCCAACCGGCGGCCGCAAGCATCCCCAGCAGGAGCTGCTGCAGATCGACACGACCAACATCCTGTTCATCTGCGGTGGTGCCTTTGTGGGTCTGGACAAGATCATCGCCGATCGCGTAGGCAACAAGGGCGTGGGCTTTAACTCCGAGATCGCCGGCCCCACTTCGGTCGATGAGAACGACCTGCTGCGCCAGGTGCTCCCGCAGGACCTCAACGCCTTTGGCATGATCCCCGAGTTCGTGGGCCGTACGCCCGTCGTCACCCAGACGCAGGCGCTCGACGAGGACGACCTGGTATCGATCCTGACCGAGCCCAAGAACGCCGTGGTGCGCCAGTACCGTAAGATGTTCCAGCTCGAGGACGTCGATCTTGAGTTTGAGGACGCCGCCCTGCACAAGATCGCCCGCATGGCGCTTGCCCGCAAGACCGGCGCCCGCGGCCTGCGTTCCATCTGCGAGGACGTGCTGCAGCAGACGATGTTCGACCTCCCCAGCGAGGAGGGCGTTGCCAAGGTTGTCGTAACCGAAGCCGCCGTCAAGGGCGAAGAGCAGCCACAGCGCATCTACGGCTAGATCTGCCTAAAACGTGTTTGCAAATAGCCTTCGACCACCCGCGGTCGGAGGCTATTTTATATATGCGCAATAACCCCAACTACCTGTGTTATTCTGTGTGTTTGTTTAAGCCTCAGCGAAGTCATTCAGACTGAAGTAATCGATACCTAAGGGGAGGAATGTAGGCCCGATTTTCGTAGATTCCGCACGAGCCGAAGAACACTTAATGTGGTCTTCGCGCGAGCCAGGACCTGACCGAGCGAAAATCGGGCCTACATTCCTCCCCGGCGGGACAGGGAGAGATATATGGAAGAAATGCCCAAGAACTATGATCCGTCGACCAACGAGCCGGCGATCCTGCAGAAGTGGCTCGACGGCGGCTACTACAAGCGCCGTGAGGGCGTGGGCGACTGCACCGTCACCATTCCGCCTCCCAATGTGACCGGCAAGCTCCACATGGGTCACGCCACCGACGACTCCATCCAAGATGCCATCGTCCGTATGGCCCGCATGCGCGGCAAGTCCACGCGCTGGGTGCTCGGCACCGACCACGCCGGTATCGCCACGCAGACCAAGGTCGATAAGAAGCTCAAGAGTGAGGGCATTAGCCGCCTGGAGATTGGTCGCGATAAGTTTGTCGACGCCTGCTGGGACTGGACCCACGAGTACGGCGGCATCATTGTCGAGCAGATCAAGCGCATGGGCTGCTCCGTCGACTTCGATAACGAGCGCTTTACCATGGACGAGGACTATGCCCAGGCCGTGCGTAAGGCTGTCTCTTATACACATCTGACGCTGCCGACGATCTTACGCGTGT
>URKV01000037.1 GCA_900548565.1 uncultured Collinsella sp. | reverse complement strand
TCAGATGTGTATAAGAGACAGGTCCCCAACCATGCCGATATTCGTGAAAATAAAACCGCAGGTAGACGAGCCGTCATTTTGCAGAAAACGCGGGTATGGATGGGGGTCCTGAGTTTAGCCCCGTAAACCGGCATAGTTTTGAAATGGTATTAAATCGGTGGCAGCCATTTTGCTATGCCGGGGCGGTCAGTCGTTGGGCAACTACCCTCGCAGGTAGGCGATGGCGATCTGCGTGCGGTTGCGCAGGCCCATCTTTGCAAGGATCGAGCTGATGTGGTTGCGCACGGTGCCTTCGCCCATGTAGGCGGTGGCGGCGATCTCCTTGTTGTCGAGGCCGCGGGCGATGAGCTCGGCGACTTCGAACTCGCGGTCGGTTAGGCCGGCAAAGGCTGTGGGCCGGCGGGGCGCGTCGGCTTCGGTGCCCACCCCATTAAAATCGATATCCTCGATCGCCTTGCCCTCGAGCACGCGTTTGCCATCCATGACCTGTGCCAACGCCGGCGGAATGGCGGCGACATCGGTCTTGATCAGGTAGCCGCGGGCGCCCAGTTTAAGCGCCGACACAATGTACTCGTCATCCGAGAATGTCGTCAGAAACACCACGCGCGCCGTGGGGTCGCGCTCAAGGATTTCGCGTGCCGCCGAAAGGCCGTCGCGTCCCGGCATCTGAATGTCGAGCAGCGCGATGTCGGGCGCGTGCTCGCTGTAGAGCGCGATCGCCTCGTCGCCATTGGCGCCGGTGCCCACCACTTCGATCTGCGGCTGGGCGCCCAGGATAATCTTGAGCGAATCGACCACTAAGCGGTCGTCGTCGACAACGATGAGCCTCATCTGTCCTCATCTCCTTGCTGTTTGGGAACGGTGGCAAACACGCGCCAGCCGCCGGCGCTGGCACGCGGGCCGGCGGTGAAGGTGCCGCCAAGCGCCTCGATGCGCTCGCGCATGGAGGCGAGCCCCATGCCCTCCGCAGCGCCGCGGCCGCTTGCTTGGACCCCGCCCGCGCCATCGTCGGTAACGACAAGCTGGTAAAACGACGGATGTTCCATGCATCGTATGGTGACGGTCTGGGCGCAAGCGTGGCGCATGGTATTGGAGAGTGCCTCGCGCAGGACCGCTGCAAAGCAGTTGGCGACATTTGCGGGCGCATGCTCGGCCAAAACTTCAAGCTCAATCTGCGGACCGCTGTCCGAGCGTGCGCCTTCAACGATGCGCTCGAGCTGCACGGAGAGGTTGGTCGCATTGTCGTTGAGCGCGTGGACGCTGGCGCGCACGAGTTGGAGCGCCTCGTCAACCGTGCGTTTGACGTCGGCGAAATCGGCGGCAACCCTGGGCTCGTCGGCATGGACCACGCGCAGGGCTTCGGTTTGAAGCGAAGCGCGCGTGAGCTGGTGGCCCACGTTATCGTGGATCTCGCGCGCGATGCGGGCGCGTTCGGCGAGCGTCGCGAGTTCGACTTCGTAGTCCTGGCGGTCGGCGAGGTCACGGTTGCGTGCCTCGAGTGCCAGGGCGCGTTCTTGCAGCTTGTCGCGGATGCGACGCATGCGTTCCTGTTCGCGCTCCAGCTGCGCGGTGCGCAGCGACAGCAACGTGGCGGCAACCGAAAGGATGGCGGTTAACAGCAGCGTTCGGGTGGTGAGCACGCCGCCACGAAGGTCCGCGACAAGCGCGCAGACACACACGGCGCCAATCGCCAGCGCGGGCCAGATTCGTTCACGGCGCACGCGCCGCGCGATGTCATAGAGGGCGAGAGGCGCAAACGGCACAAACGGCGGCAGGACGACTGCCGCGATGATGTAAGCGCAGCTCGCGGTCTCGCTCGCGCGCCGGGTGCGTTCCCCCTGTGCGACCTCGGCCAGTGAGGTGGCAATAACGCCAAGGCAAAACGCCGCGACCAGGTGAGCGTCCACAGCAAGGCCCATGGCGGCCGCAATACAGCACGCCAGAACGATCGATTTGTCGAAAAGCCTGTTCATACGGGTATTGTACGCGAAGCCGCGCGTGGTGGAGGGACCGCCTGCGCAACCGTGACATTCCTCCCACGCGGCAAATCGGGGACGTCGGCAGGCCACGCGGCCAAGCCTCGCACTCGTGACAAAGCTCACTGGTGCGCGCCGGCGGCTCCTGCGATGATGCAATCGTACCGGGCCACGACCAACAGAAGGGCCGCCTCATGACAGACATCGTCCACGTCGAAAACCTCGTCAAGCGCTATGACGATCTTATCGCGCTCGACCACTTTAACCTGAGCATCGCCCCCGGCGAGATCTTTGGCCTGCTGGGTCCCAACGGCTCGGGCAAGACCACGTCCATCAACTGTATCCTGCAGCTGCTTGCCTACAACAAAGGCACCATCGAGCTCTTTGGCGAGCCCATGACGCCCGCCCGCTACGACCTCAAGCGCCGCATCGGCGTGGTGCCGCAACAGGTGGCGGTGTTCGACGAGCTCACCGTGCGCGAGAACATTGACTATTTCTGTAGTCTCTACGTTAACGACCGCAAACGCCGCCGCGCGCTGGTGGACGAGGCGATTGACTTTGTCGGCCTGGGCGACTTTACCAAGTTTCGCCCCGGCAAGCTCTCGGGCGGCCTGGCGCGTCGCCTCAACATCGCCTGCGGCATTGCGCACAAGCCCGAGCTCATCTTCTTTGACGAGCCCACGGTGGCGGTCGACCCACAGAGCCGCAATGCCATCCTGGAGGGCATCTGCCGCCTGCGCGACGAGGGCGCCACGGTGGTGTATACCAGCCATTATATGGAGGAAGTCGAGCAGATCTGCAGCCGCATCATGATCATGGACGGTGGTCGCGTGCTGGCGCAGGGCACCAACGACGAGCTCAAGCGCATGATTCAGATGGGCGAGAAGATCGTGATCGAGGTCGGCGAGGTGTCGAGCGCGGCGCTCGGTGCCGTCGCGAGCCTGCCGCATGTCCTGGACCTGTCGGCGACGGCGGGCCAGCTCACGTTTTCGTGCGAGGCGAGCCCGCATAACCTGACGGACATTCTCGATGCGCTGCGCTCGCATGACGTGGCGCTCGGCCGCATTTATTCCGAACCGCCGACCCTCAACGACGTGTTCCTCGAGATCACCGGCCGCGAGCTGCGCGACTAGGGGGCAGCCATGTTCAACACCATCATCACCACGCTCAAGACGCTGCTGCGTCGGCCGAGCACATGGGTCTGGGGCGCGATCTTTCCCATGGCGCTTTCCACGATGTTCATGTTTATGTTTGCGAACCTCAGCTCCGACGGCAAGATCGACCCGGTGCCGGTAGCCGTTGTCGCTGACGAAACCTGGGGCGCTTCGTCCTTTAAGGACGTGGCGACCTCGCTTGCCAAGGAGGGCGACGATCAACTGCTCGAGATTCACGAGTGCGAGGATGTGGACGCCGCGAACCGTGCGCTCAAGTCCGGCGAGGTCGCGGGCATCTACACGGTCGATGCCGCGGGCACGCCCAAGCTCACGTTGCTGTCGAGCTACGACAGCTCGCGTGCGTCGTCGGTGCTCACCGACCGCAGCATTTTGGAGACGGTGGCAAGCTCGTATACACAAAATGCCGAGCTCATGTCCCAGATTGCCCAGGACAACCCGGCGGCGCTCGCCGACCCGGAGGCGGTTGCGCGCGCCCTGTCGCTCGAGGGCAGTACCCGCCGCGTAAGCCTGACACGCACCACACCCGATGGCACGGTCATCTACTATTACGCGCTCTTTGGCCTGGTCGCGATGATGTCTGCCGAGTTTGCCGCTTTGAGCGTCGTCGATTTGCAGCCCAATCTGTCGGGCCTTGGCGCGCGTCGCTGCGTGGGCGGCCTTTCCAAGACGGCGTCGCTGGCCGGCATCTTTGTGGGCTCGTGGTTGGTTTCCTTTGCCTCGATGACGATCGCGGTCGGCTACGTGTGCCTGGTCGTGGGCGTCGACTTTGGCGGGCGCGAGGGTCTGTGCCTCGTGGGCGGCGCTGCATCCGCACTTGCCGCCACGGGTCTGGGGCTCTTTGTGGGCACGCTTCCCGTTAAGGGTGGCAAGGCGTCCAAGTCGGGCATCCTCACAGGCTTTGCCACCACGTGTGCCCTGTTTGCCGGGCTTTACGGCGAGCCGGCGATGGCGCTTGCCGACGACGTCGCCCGCGCCTGCCCGGTCGAGTGCTGGCTCAACCCCGTCAAGCTCATCTGCGACATGTTCAACCGCCTGTATTTCTTTGAGGACCTGGGTCCCTTTGCCGTTCGCGCCGGCGCGCTGGTCCTTATGGCGCTGTTGTTCGTTGCCGCCGCCACGCTGATCTTTGGAAGGAGCCGCTATGAGCACCTTTAAGACTGCGCTTCGCATGGCGCTCGCGCACCCGCTCTATCTGCTCATCTACACGGTGTTCATTTCGCTGCTGGGTGTGTTTATCGCGGCGTCGGTGAGCTGGAACTCGTCGCAGCTTACCGAGTACGAGCCCTACGACACCAACGTGATTGTGGTCGACCGCGACAATAGCGACCTTTCGCGTGCGCTTACCAGGCATCTGGGTTCGCGCTTTGATTTGGTCACGGGCATCGGCGACGATACGTACGACCTTGCGGACGCGCTCTCCAAGAGCAACAGCGCCAAGGGCAGCGCCGACTGCGTGTTCTTTATCCCGGAGGGGTTCGAGGACGACCTCGTTGCGGCTGCCCGCGCGGGGGAGGCCCTGCCCAAGCTCGACGTGACCTACGGTTCCGGCACCATGGCGGCGGCGCTTTCGTCTGCCGAGGCCTCGCGCTGGATCTCGCTCGCGGGCGCTGCGGCGGCGCTTGAGCCCGCTGCTTCTAACGGCGACGTTGCCAAGGCCGCCGAGCATGCCGCTGCAAAGCGCGCGGAGGTCCAGATCGAGCAGGTCAAGGTCGACTCGACGGCTGCCGCCACGCTCGAGTCGTATTTCAACTTTGGCGCGTACGCGATTATCTCGTCGGTCATCGTATCGGTGGGGTTGGTGTTCTCGGGCATGAACGAGCCCGAGCGCGTGCGCCGCATGGAGGCCGGCCCGGTCTCCGAGCGCCAGCGCTCGCTTGCCGTGTTCGCGGCTGCCGCCGTGCTCACCGTCTGCATCTGGTTTGTGTCGAGCATGATGGGCGTCGTGGGCTTTGCCGGCGCGGTTGCCGAGGTCGGCGTGGGTCGCGTGTGCCTGGCGCTGGCGGCGACGTTTGCCCTGGCGTGCACGCCGCTGGCCGTTGGCTTTGCGCTGTCGAGCCTGGGTGCGCGCGAGGAGCTGCTTAACGGTGTGGGCAACCTGCTCGGCATGCTCATGACGTTTTTGGGCGGCGCTTGGATGCCGCTGTCGCTGATGGGCTCGGCCGTGCAGACGGTGGCGCACTTTGTGCCGACGTATTGGGTGAACGACGCGATTGGCAAGGCGCTCGCTTCGGATCTGACGTCCACCGTGTTGGGCGACATCGCCTGCGACCTGGGCGTCACCGTGCTCTTCGCCGCCGCCATTGCCGCCGTAGGCCTGGCCCTCTCACGCGCCAAATCCCGCGCCTAGCCACCTGGTCATTCAAGAACGTCCCCAATGACTAGTCTGAAATAAATCCTAGGCCTCGCGCCAAAATAGTTCGCCAAGGTTTACTATTACGTTCATAAAGTAGTACGAGGCTAACAATGGGGGATACCATGGCAACGCAGGAAGCCTACGTCCAGGTTAAGGATCTCAAAAAGCACTACGGCGACGGTGATGCGCGCCTGACGGTACTCGATGGCATCGACGCGTCCATCAACCGCGGCGAGATCTGCGTCATGCTGGGGCCCTCGGGCTCGGGCAAGTCGACCTTTCTCAACCTGATCGGCGGCCTGGAGGATGCTGACGGCGGCTCCATCATGGTGGACAGCTGCGACCTCACGGTGCTCAAGCCTGCCGACCTGGGCGAGTATCGCCGCCGTGAGCTGGGCTTTATCTTCCAGTTTTACAACCTGGTGCCCGATCTCACCATCAAGGAGAACATCGAGGTCACGGCGCACCTGTCCAAAAAGCCACTCAACATCGACGACCTGCTGCGTTCGCTGGGTCTCTACGAGCACCGCAACAAGTTCCCGCGCCAGGTCTCGGGCGGCCAACAGCAGCGCTGCGCCATCGGCCGTGCGCTCCTCAAAAATCCGGGCCTGCTGCTGTGCGACGAGCCCACGGGCGCGCTTGACTACAAGACGTCCAAGGAAATCCTGCAGCTCATGGAGGATGTCAACCGCACCTACGGCTGCACCATCATCATCGTCACCCACAATGCCGCCATCGCGCGCATGGCCAATCGCGTGCTGCGCCTGCGCGACGGGCGCATCGTCGAGGATGAGCTCAACGAGTCGCCCGTCGCGGCCGCCGAACTCGATTGGTAGGCGGCGCCATGACACCTCTCGCAAAACGTCTCCCGCGCGAGCTGCGACGCAATATCGGCAAGTACCTGGGCATCTTTTTGCTTATGTGCGGAAGCATCGCTCTCACCTCGGGCTTTTTACTCGCAGCGCATTCCATCGGCTGCCTTATCGACGACATGCGCGATGCGTACACGATTGAGGACGGCCGCGTGACCACCTCCTTCGAGGCCACCAAAGACCAGCTCAAGGCGGCCGAGGATGCAGCCGGCGACGTCGGCGGCGTTACGCTCTACAAGAATTTCTCCATCGACGCCATCATCAAAAAGACCGCCGGCGACGACGGCACCAAGCGCACGCTGCGCACCTATGCGCACCGCACCAAGGTCGATATCGCGTCCTACTGTGAGGGCAAGGAGCCCAAGACGGACGATGAGGTAGCCATCGACCGTGTCTTCGCCACCAACAACGACCTCGCCGTGGGCGATAAGGTTGAGCTTGAGGGCCGCACCTACATCATCTGCGGCATCATGACCCAGCCCGATAGCCAGGCGCTGTTCCTCAACAATTCGGACTTTACGGTGAACACCATCACCTGTGGCGTGGCCGAGGTCACCGATGGCGGCTTTGCCGCGCTCGAAGATGCCGGCGGCGCACCCGCCTACACCTACTCCTTTACCTTTACCGATCGCGATCTCTCCACCGCGGATCGCGTCGATGCGGAGCAGGATATGGTGGAGGCGCTCACCGATGCCGATGCACGCGTGGATGACCTCATCGACGCCGATTCCAACCAGGGCATTGGCTACGCGCGCGACGACGTAGACGGCGACTCCATGATGTGGATGACGCTGCTCGACATCATCATCGTGATCATGGCGTTCGTCTTTGTGGTCCTTACCGACGCCACCATCGAGGAGGAGAGCGCCATCATCGGCACGCTGCTCGCCAGCGGCTATCGTCGACGCGAGATCGTGCTGCACTACCTTGCGCTTCCCGCCATCGTGGGCGTGGTCGCGGCGCTTTTGGGCACTGCGCTCGGCGTCGTGTTCTTTACCGAGCCCATGCGCAGCCTCTATTACGGCTCGTACAGCCTGCCGCCCTTCCAGGTGTACTGGAGCTGGGAGATCTTTGTGAAGTGCGCCGTGGTTCCCGCTGCCGCGCTCATCCTCATTACACTGGTGGGCCTGCTTCGCAAGATGGGCAAGACGCCGTTGCAGTTCCTTCGCCACGAGGCGAGCGGCAAGTCGGGTACCAAGCGCGGTCTGCAGCTGTCGGAACGCATGGGTTTTGTTTCCCGCTTCCGCTTGCGTATCTTCCTGCGCAACCTGGGCAACTTCGCCACGCTCTTCGTGGGCATTGCATTTGCGTCGCTGCTGCTGCTCTTTGGCCTGGCGATTCTGCCCACGATGACGCACTACGCGGACAACCTCGAGACGAGCCTGGTCGCCGAGCACCAGTACACGCTCAAGGCTCCGCTGGAGCTCGAGGGCACCGCCGAGGAGCGCGAGCAATGGTCAGCACTCGAGCGCTTGCAGTCGGTTGACGGCGCGCTGCTTTCCGCCGCCCAGGATGCCGATGACGAGCTCGATGACGCGGCCGATGCGGCGCAGGCGGCAGCCGATGCCGCGACCGCATCTCCGTCTGCCGAGAGCCTGACCGCAGCGCAGGATGCGCTTGCCAAGGTCCAGGACAAGAAGGATGCGCTTTATGCGCGCCTCGATGACCTTGCCGATGCCCTCGGCTGTGACCGCGACGAGGCTATCGACCTGATCGACAAGGCCTCTAAGATCGACACTGACAACGACGATATCCACCCGGTCAATACGACCGACAACGGCGCGGGCGCAATCGCGCAGGCCGAGAAATATGCCGTTTACCAGCTGCAATACAACCGCGGCGATGGTAATGGCGAGGAGACGATTTCCGTCTACGGCATCTCGCCCGATTCGCGCTATTGGAAAGACCTCAACGTGGGCGATGGGCGCGTCGTCTTTGGCGGCGGTCTGCTCGATAAGTTTGGTTGGAGCGAGGGCCAGAAGGTCACGCTCAGCGACAAGTACGAGGGCGAGCATTATTCCCTTGAGTACGCGGGCAAGGATTGTGCCTGGGGCTCAAAGTCGGACATGAATATCTATATGAGTGTCGACGACTTTAACGAGCTGTTCGGCAACGACGCCGCCTATTTTAACGGCTATGTGAGCAACGAGAAGCTCGACCTCGACGCGCGCTACTTTGCCGGCGACACCACGCCCGACGACATGCGTGCCGTGGGCGACCAGTTCATCGGCATGATGAGCAAAATGATTGGCATGATGGTTGGGCTTGCGGTGTTCATCTTCTTGCTGTTTATGTATCTGCTGACCAAGGCTGTGATCGACCACAGCGCCCGCTCGATCAGCTACATGAAAGTCTTTGGCTATCGCGATAGCGAGATCTCGCATCTGTACATCCGCTCGATCACGCTGTGCGTGGCGGCGTCGCTCGTGCTGAGCCTGCCCGTGATCATCGGCTCGCTCACGGCCATCTTCCGCTCGATGCTGCTCGCCTACAACGGCAATATTGAGATCTACGTGCCCGCTTGGTCTATGGCTGCATGCGTCGGCATTGGCTTTGCGACCTACCTGGTCGTGGCGCTGCTACACACGCGCTCCATCAAGCGCGTCAGTCTGGCCGAAGCCCTCAAGGTGCAGGAGTAGTCATCGGGGACAGTCTTTGCCGATTCGCCGGTTCGCCGGCCGTGCTGGCAAGGACTGTCCCCAGCTGCCGGCAGGAAAGGAACGTCCCTAGCTGCCAGGTGGCGAGGCACTCATTTAAGTCCGTCCCCAATGAGTGGTTTCAGTCATTTAAGTCTGTCCCCAATGACTAGGTGCCGTACTTGACTTTACCTCTGCTTTAACTGGTACCATCCTCTTATGTCTGTAACGCCATATAGACCGAGGGGATAGATCTATGACCGCAACTGCACCCGCAGCACCCGCTAAGGTGTACTTCACCAACCTGCGCACGCATGCTCGCGAGAGCCAGCTCGACAAGCTCAAGCGCCTCATCCGTCACGCCGGAATTGAGCAGATCGACTTTGAGAACAAGTTCGTTGCTATCAAGATTCACTTTGGCGAGCTGGGCAACCTGAGCTTTTTGCGCCCCAACTACGCCCGCGCCGTCGCGGATGTCGTCAAGGAGCTGGGCGGCAAGCCCTTCCTCACCGACTGCAACACGCTCTATGTCGGTAGCCGCAAAAACGCGCTCGAGCACATCGATACCGCCTACCAGAACGGCTTTACCCCGTATGCCACGGGCTGCCAGATCATCATCGCCGACGGCCTTAAGGGCACCGACGAGGCGCTCGTCCCGGTCGAGGGCGGCGAGTACGTGCACGAGGCCAAGATCGGTCAGGCGCTCATGGATGCCGATATCGTGATCAGCCTCACCCACTTTAAGGGCCATGAGCAGGCCGGTTTTGGCGGCGCCATGAAGAACCTGGGCATGGGAGGCGGCAGCCGTGCCGGCAAGATGGAGCAGCATGCCGCCGGCAAGCCGAACGTCGCGACCGAGCACTGCGTTGGTTGCCATGCCTGCGAAAAGATCTGCGCGCACAACGCTATCTCGTTCGACGGCACCCGCGAGCGCGAGCTTGCCAGCGGCGCTACTCGCACGGTGCACGTGGCTGCCATCGACCACGATCGCTGCGTGGGCTGCGGACGCTGCATTGCGGCATGCAACCAGGACTGCATCAAGCCCGGTTATGAGGCCGCGGCCGACGTGCTCAACTGCAAGATCGCCGAGTATACGAAGGCCGTTGTCGACGGCCGCCCGAGCTTCCATATCTCGCTTGCCATGGATATCAGCCCCAACTGCGATTGCCATCCCGAAAACGATACGCCTATCGTTAACGACATCGGCATGTTCGCGAGCTTCGACCCGGTCGCCATCGACCAGGCCTGCGCCGATGCTGTCATGGCATCCGAGCCGCTGCCCAACACCGAGCTCACCGATAGCGCGGCCAAGATGGAGCACAACCACGAGCATCTGGAGGGCGAGCAGGCTAAGGACCCCTTCTGCATCACGCATCCCGACACCGACTGGCGAGTGTGCATCGCGCATGCCGAGAAGATCGGCCTGGGCACGAGCGAGTATGAGCTCATCGAGGTCAAGTAGCACCTAGCTATTAGACAAAACAAGCGCCTTTGTAGCACAACTGTTAGTAAAAGCCGCCCGTGAGCACAGTGCCCACGGGCGGCTTTTTGGAAGTGCTAGGGGGTCAGATAGACCAGTAAACCGTCCTATTTCCTAAAAATACTCGTCGAGGAAGTTGTCGACCGTGTTCCAGTAGAGTTCGGGGTCGATCTGCGCGCTCTTGGCGTGGGTGGCGCCATGGATAGTGAGCTTTTGCTTGACCTTGCTGGCGCATGCGTCGTAGTTTTGGTCGAGCATGCTGTACGGCACAAAGGTGTCTTGGTCACCGTGGATAAACAGCATGGGAACCGTCGCGCGCTTGAGCTGTTCCACGCTGCTCGCCTTATGAAAGTCGTAGCCCGCGCGCACGTTGCATACCAGGTTTGCTACATCGAGCAAGGGAAAGCTGGGCAGGCCGAACACGTCCTTGAGCTGCAGAGAAAACTCGTCCCAAACACTCGTATAACCGCAGTCCTCGATAATGCATTTCACGTTTGCGGGCAGAGATTCCCCCGCGACGTTCATAGCGGTTGCCGCACCCATCGACTCACCAAAGACCAGGATGCGCGCCTCGGGGTCGGCTGCAACGATCCGTCCAATCCATGCAACGACATCGAGCCGCTCGGGCCAGCCCATGCCGATATAGTCGCCGCCGGAGCGCTCGTGGGCGCGGGCGGCAGGCGCGAGCACGTTCATGCCGCGGTCGTGGAAGCGCTTGGCGTATCGGGCCATGCCGATGGGCTCGTTGGTATATCCATGCAGGCAGACGGCGTAGTCGTGCGTGCTCTCCGACGCAGCAAAATACCAGGCGGCAAGCTCGGTCCCGTCGTCCGCGGTGAGGCTGCTGCTCTCGCGGTTCTCTTTAAACCACGCCCGCGCCTCGCCCTCCTCGGCGTCCATCTGCTCGCCCTTTTCGGCGTCCTTGCTGTCCTGCATCATCTTCATGGTGTAGGGCGCTTGGGGATTCAGGGCAAAGTCGAACAAGAAGTTGCCGGCAAACCCCAGCAGCGCGACAACGAGCACCAGCGCAACGACGCCAGCTATCTTGAGCTTTCGATGGGAACGTGCGTTTTGAGACATAAGAAGCTTTCCTATAAGATGTTAATACATCAACATTTAATGCAAGCGCATTATGGACGTTCGCCGTTGATGCGTCAACAGACAAAGAATGGGTAAACAAAGGGTCACGTATGGTGCAAATTTCGCACGTACCTAGACACTTTGATATAGTGTTGAGAACTCTTTACGTTGGAGGATGTAACCGGCATGTCCGATTCGAGCGACAGTTCTAAGCCGCGACCCAAGACCGCGGCCGTTCCACACTACACGGTGGGCGAGGAGATCATGAACTCCGTCACCCATGGTGTCGGCTGCCTGCTGGGTATCGCGGGCCTGGTGCTCCTGATCGTATTCGCCGCCCTGCGCGGCGGAGGCCCGGCCCACATGGCCGCGGCGATTGTCTATGGCGTCAGCATTATCCTCGAATACCTAGCCTCCACGCTCTACCACGCGATTCAGCCCGCGCGCGCCAAGCGCGTGTTTCGCATCATCGACCACAGCTGCATCTACCTGCTCATAGCCGGCAGCTATACGCCGTTTTGCCTCATCACGCTCGCAAACGACGGCGGCGCTGTGCTGTTCTTTGCCGTATGGGCCATCGCCATTATCGGCATCGCCCTCGAGTGCTTTATGCGCGAGCGTCAACCGCACTGGGTAAGCGGCCTGGTCTACCTGCTGATGGGCTGGCTCGTTGTCTTTAAGCTGCCCGAACTTGTGGCGCTGCTCAACCCCGTGGCACTTGCCCTGCTCGCCGTCGGCGGCGTGTGCTACACCGCGGGCGTGCCGTTCTATATCGCCAAAAACGTGCGCTATCTTCACAGCGTGTTTCACCTGTGGGTGCTCGCCGGCAGCATCTTCCAGTTCATGGCGGTGATTCTCTTCGTAATCTAGCGACCACGCCTGCGCGCCCGCGTCCTTGTTTGGGCGCCGGTGCAATTGCCGTATCCGCCGTCAACGTTTTAATCCGACGTCCCGAATCTTGGAGGTTCGAGAAACTCCCGATGGACATAACCATCTCCCTTATCACCACCCTCGTTTTGACCCTCATCAACGGCTACTTCTCTATGTCCGAGATGGCGCTCACCACGGCCAAGCGCGCCGTGTTGGAGCACGAGGCCGAGGAAGGCGACAAGCGCGCCGAGCGTGCCATTAAGCTGGCTGCCGACTCCGACCAGCTGCTCGCCACCATCCAGGTTGCCATTACGCTCGTGGGCTTCGCCTCGTCCGCCGTCGCCTCGACGAGTCTGTCCGACCCGCTCGCCACGTGGCTCATGAGCTTTGGCATCGCGCCGCTCTCCGCCATCGCGCGCGGCCTGGCGCCGGTCATCATCACCGTCGCGGTCGCCTTCGTGTCCATCGTGATCGGCGAGCTCGTCCCCAAGCGCATCGGCCTGGCCAATGCCGAGGGCGTGTCCAAGCAGGTCGTGGGACCGTTGTCGTTTTTCCAAAAGATCGCCCGTCCGCTCGTGTGGCTGACCGGCGCCTGCTCCGATGGCCTGGCCCGCATCCTGCGCATCAAGAGCGCCGACGACCGCCAAAACGTCTCGGAAGAAGAGATCAAGTACATGGTCTCGGAGCAGGACGACCTGCTCGACGAGGAAAAGCGCATGATCCACGAGATCTTCGACCTGGGCGACACCGTTGCCCGCGAGGTCATGGTGCCGCGCGTGGACACCACCATGTGCGAGGACGACGAGACGGTCGCCGACGTGCTGTCCACCATGCGCCAGACCGGCTTTAGCCGCATCCCCGTCTATCACGAGGATCCCGACAACGTCGCCGGCATCGCGCACATCAAGGACCTGATTCAGCCCGCGCTCGACGGCAAGGGCGACCAGCCCATCGCCGGCTTTTTGCGCGACGCCACCTTTGTGCCCGACACCAAGGACATCCTGCCGCTGCTGTCCGAGATGCAGACCTCGCACGACCAGATCGTGGTGGTCGTGGACGAGTACGGCGGCACGGCCGGCATTATCACTATCGAGGACATCGTCGAGGAGATCGTCGGCGAGATCGAGGACGAGTTCGACCCCGACAACAAGTATCTCACGCGCCTTTCGCGCCGCGAGTGGCTCGTTGATGGGCGTTTTTCGTGCGATGACGCGATTGAGCTTGGTTGGCCGCTTGAGGAAAGCGATGATTATGAGACCATCGCCGGCTGGATTTTGGAGCTTTGCGACTCGGTGCCCGACATCGGAGAGGTGTTTGAGGTTGCGGGGTACAAGTTTAAAGTGCAGTCGATGCGTGGCCAGCGCATCTCGCTCATTCGCGTGATCGCTCCGGCCGAAACCGATAAGAAGGATTCCGAGTCTTCGGTAGACGAGCCGACGACGTCGGGTGCGGGTTCCGCGAATCCGCACGACGGCGACGAGTAGGACAAGGAAGAGTAGGGGAGAGTTATGGCAGGCCTGTTCAACATCCTTAAGGTCACCGTCAGCGAGGACAAGATTTGCGCGCATGTGCTGGTGAACCCCGGCATGCCGCTCATGACCTCGGAGGATATCGAGGCCACGGCGCGCGTGTATTACCTGGTGCCGGCGATTGCCAAGCACCTGTGCCTGGGTGATTCCGGTCGCGAATTCCAGGACTGCATGGGCCAGACCGAGCTTTGCCACCTGCTTGAGCATGTGACGGTCGAGCTCATGAACGAGACCGGGCTTGCCGGCAGCATCTCGTGCGGCCGCACGCGCGTAAGCGAGCACGATGAGCGTGTCTTTGAGGTTGAGCTTTCGTGCCCCGACGACGCGCTGGCCATCGGTGCGCTGTCTTCGGCCACCTTTATGATGGACTGGGCGTACCTGCACGCCGACCAGCCTGCCCCCGACGTGGAAGGCACGGTCGCGGGTCTGCGCAACCTGGTGCTGGGCATGCGCGCCGAGGCCGAGGGCAAGGATCCTCACGAGCTGTCTCTTATACACATCTCCGAGCCCACGAGACTCCTGAGCAACTCGT
>URKV01000036.1 GCA_900548565.1 uncultured Collinsella sp. | reverse complement strand
AGGCGGCGGAGCGCGTCGGCGCGGGGGAGCTCGACTTCGCGGTCGGCAGCACCAACGTGCGCGAGGTGAACGACGTCCTCGCCGCGATGGACGCCATGCGGGCCTCCCTCGCCGAGTCGCTCGAAGCCCGCTGGGCCGCGGAGCGGGGGCAGCGCGAGCAGGTGGCGTCGCTCGCCCACGACCTCAAGACGCCGCTCACCGTGCTGCGCGCCAACGCCGACTTCGTGGCGGAGGAGCTGGAAGACGAGAAAGACGCCGACCTCGCGGCCGCCGCGCGCGACATAGCCGGCAGTGTCGAAAGGCTCGACGGCTACGTGCGCCTGCTCATCGAGGCCTCGCGCGGGTCCGGCGGGGCGGAGAGGGCCCCCATGCGGCCGGCCGAGCTCTGCGAGCAGGTCCTCGCCGAGGCCGCCCAGATCGCCCGGGCGCGAGGCGTGACGCTCGACGCGGCCACGGGCCCTGCTGTCGCGGGCGCGCCCGAGGCCCCGCTCGACCGAACCGCCCTGGCACGAGCCGCCGCGAACCTCGTGGCCAACGCCGCCGAGCACGCGCGCTCGCGCGTGGCGGTCTCCTGCGACGTCGAGGGCGGCCACCTCGTCATCGAGGTGTCCGACGACGGACCGGGCTTCTCTCCCGCCGCCCTCGAACGCGGCTGCGAGCGCCTCTTCACAGACGACTCCTCCCGCTCCTCGCGCGACGGAGGCCGCCACTACGGGCTCGGCCTCCACGCCGCCTCCGAGGCCGCGAGCGCCCACGGGGGCTCCGTCTCGCTCGCCAACAGCCCCTCGGGCGGCGCGGTGGCCACCATCGCGGTCCCCCTGTGAGGGCCTGACGACTCAGGCCCTCACACCGGCGTGCCTCGCAACCAAACGCTTCCCGGATAATAATGCCCGTTGCAGGGATCGCCCTGTCTAGTCGCCGCCCATGTGCATGAGCATGTCAGCGATGCGAGTCGCCATCTCGTCCGCCGCTGCACGGATGTTAGCGACCCAGGACGCAAGGCCGGCCTGATCGGTCGCCTCCGCTTCAAGCACGTCGCAAATGACGGCCGCGACCGCCCCGGGAGCCGCCCGCGGCCGGGCACGCGAGGGAGCCTCGAGACGAAAGGAGCTCAGGCACGCCCTCGTGGATGGTGTCACTGCGCCTCTGAATCAGGTTCATACAGACAAAGGCAAGCTTCGGGTTGTTATCGCAAACCAGCTCCGACGATAAATTCTCGTGTTCCGTAATCTTGAAGAAGCTGCGAATCTATTTCAGGGGCACTATCAACAGCGGTTTCATCCCGTTCCCCTCTTGCACTCACCGCCAGCACACGCTATAAGGTTGTTGGTGGCTCATTAAGCTACCTCCAGGTGCCGGGGGAGTCCCCCGGCTATTTTTTTATCCATTCCATTAGGAGTCCCCATTGGCCAAGGAGCTCAGCATCTTCGTCGACGAGAGCGGCGACCGCGGCGGCAAAGCTCGCTACTACCCGCTCGTACTCGTCTTTCACGACCAGGCAGGCAGCATCGCCGAGGCGGTCACGGGCTATGAGGCCAAGCTTGTCAGGGCCGATCTCCCTAACATTCCGTTTCACTCCGAGCCTCTCATGAACGGGCACAAGGACTATGAGTTTCTTGACATCGAGCAGCGCAAGGTTATGCTCGCCCGTTTCTCCTCGTTCGTCCGCAAACTTCCCATTTCCTATATCACGTTCGTCTACCACCGCAGCCAGTTCGAAGACCCGGCAAGGCTAATGGAACGTATGGGGCGCGATATCTCCTCTGCCACGATTGAACACCTGGGCTTCTTTCAATCCTTCGACGATGTGAAGGTTTACTACGACAACGGTCAGGACATTGTCAAACAGGCGCTTGACCGCTCGGTGGGCAAGGTCCTCTCAAAAGGGGTCGTCCGACGCCGCAAGACCTCGATGACCGATTACCGCCTCGAGCAAGTGGCGGATTACCTCTGCACCATCGAACTTGCCTTGGTCAAGTACGAGGCCAAGGAGAACGGTGAGACGTACAACAAGTTCTTCGGAGGTATAGGTTCTTTCAAGAGGAACTGGTTCAAGCAAGCCCGCAGCAAGCGGATATAGGTGGTTCCGCAGTCTCGCAGGGAGCGGTCGTCTCTCCTCCGGCCAGGGCCCCAAGCGACACGCTTCGAGCAGCGATAGCGAAACGCAAGCAACGGCGTCGCGGGCGCCTCGTGCGCCATAGTGTCCATGTGGTCATCTCCTATCGTCTCAGCGTGGTAGCTGAAGATTCTAGGCGCTGGCCACACCCCTTTTCCGGGGCGCCAACACCAACGTTTAGCACACAAGGAGTTTGACGAGATGGCTCAGCGAGTATTGAATCTATCCGCCCATGCAGCCACGTCGAATAACTCCAGATTGGGGTAACTGACCGTTTCGCCCGTTTCTTTAAGACAGGCCTCCGCGGCGTTGCACAGCGAGCTCGCGAGCGACGCCGCATCAACGCGGAACGTCACGCTCTTAGTCGCACGCATCCCGCTCTTGGGCGACGACCAGGAAGAGCAGAGGGCGTTGCACCCGTGGAGGACAAGCTCGAACTTGTAGTCGTAGTCGAAGCTCTCGTCTTTCTCGGGAGCATCGACCGACACATCGTAGTCGCCTGAATGCAACAGGGAGCACCGGAGCTTCCAGCACATCTTCCCATTAAAGATTTGACCTGGAATCGTTTCACCTTCGTTCGAGGGGTCTCCCGAAAACAGGAAGTCGTTTGCCGCCCAGTCATCAAACCACTTCACATACTGCCGCCCCGCCGCTCTCTTCCCGTTATGAAGGACGAGATTGGGATAAAGAAGCTGCCCCATGGCGTCGGGAATGGTAAGGGAAGACATAAGGGCTGGGATAAGGCAGTCTTTCTCAACCGCATTTCTAATCGATTCGACGAGTAGCTTCATTTCGATGCCTCAAAAAGTCTATGCGGTCTTATGCGAAGAAACGGCCGATCGGCCATGAGCCGAGCGTCGTTCGTGCTTCTTCGTCAAGTGACGCTCTGAGCGCAGAGGCCATGTCCGAGTCTCCGCGCAAGGCTGCTGCGCATGCTTTCGACAGCGCACTATCTGAATTCAGCTGGATTGCCATTAACTCAGATTTCTCCTCGCTAGTAAGATCTCGCTTTCGAGCGGCAATTTGATATCGATTTATCAGGGTTGCCTCTCGATCCGCAAAAGCTTCCAGGGCGTCTACGGTCATCTCGCAGCATTTCAGCAACTCTTCCTTACAGCACGCATCTTGATCGTAGGCTGATAGCATTTCAAGCATCTTGTCGTTGACGTAGGCAGAGCTAACTTCGGTGACTGGATACTGCTTCAACGTAGCGGCAAACACCTCGGCATCGATATTGGCAAGCCTCATATAGTCCTGCATCGTTTGGACGAACAGAGGCGCGACGACTACGGGGGCATCCCCCTCGCCCCGGAAGAACACCGAGACCGTCAGGTCATCCAGTCGAAGCCCATCGACCATTCGGTACATATCTTCAGATACTTGGTAAAACACGAGCTTAATCGGATGGTTCCCCAGATTGGACCTAACTGCCTCGCGATGAATCGCATGGCCCTAGAGGAAAAAGTCCCTCGCGCTCACGATGCGGATGCCGTCGATATCCGTGTCGTAGGAACCCTGCCTCACGACCACGATCTTCTCGTGGTTGTCTCGTATCGACTTCAGAGGGGCGATCTCTCGCTCCCTGGTCTCGCTTGCGAACATCTCGTCAGTCGCCTGCACGTAGAGCACGCGCCCGTCCTTCGTCGCAACGAAGTCGACTTCCTTGCCATAGAGCTTGCCCACATGCACGCTCCATCCTTCGTAGAGCAGCTGGAGATACACGGCGTTCTCGAACAGGCGGCCAGTATCCGTGACCCTATAGCCGGCCATCCAGGTCCTGAAGCCGGTGTCGACGATGTACTCCTTTGGGTTCGTCTTGAGGAGCGCCTTGCCGTGCAAATCGTAACGCGTGGCACGATAGAACAGGAAGGCCTCCTCAAGCGCACCCACATACGAGGAAACGGTCTTGTTCGTGGTCTTCGGCCCCGCAGAAGTTAACGCGCCGGCGATTCGACTCGACGAGCACTCGTTGCCGATGTTGTCCGCCAGGAATTCGGCCACATGGCGCAGCAGGGAAGGGTCAGTCACCGCACTTTTGCCCTTCCCGCGCTCACGGTTGACAATATCACGCACGGCGATGGCTTCGTAGACGCCGGACATGTACGCCGAGTGCTGCGCCTGGGTCGTCGAGAGGGATGCGATGGCTGGCATGCCCCCGTACTCAAGGTAACGAGTAAGCATGTCGTCGAAGAGAACGGGATCCCCCTCGGGAGTGAGAGCCACCGAAGTTCCCGATACGAACTCGATTCCGCAGAAGTCGGCGAACTCGGAGAAGGACAGGGGCAGCATCTTTACCTCTACGTAGCGCCCGGAGAGATAGGTGGCCAGCTCGCTCGAGAGAAGATACGCATTCGAGCCCGTGAGGTAGATGTCGCAATCGAAGTCGACCCTCATTGCGTTGACCGCATCCTGCCAGCCATCGATTCTCTGGGGCTCGTCTATGAAAACGTAGGTGCGACCCTTGTCCGACAGGCGCCCGCGAACGTAATCATAAAGCTGGTCCTCCGTCTTGATGCCCGTACCCTTGCTTTCCAGGTTGACGCTCACAAAGCCGCGGCCAGCGACTCCTTCAGACTCGATGGCCATCCTAATTAGATCGAGAAGGCTCGACTTGCCGCACCTGCGCACGCCCGTGATCACCTTGATGAGGTCGGTGTCACGGAAGAGCATCGCCTCCTCGAGGTATCTATCGCGGTTCCTGAGTCTGCCACCCTTCAAAAGCTGCTCCTAAAACTCGAATCTGGTTACACTTTTAGGAGTATCGTAACTCCACGCCACAAGATGAGCAAAGAGCGCACCTCGAGACGGATCGACCAAGGGGATTACGCACCTGCCGGGAGGCAGGGCAGCTTGCTCGATCGACGCGGACTACCAATTGATAAACCCCAAAAGCCGGACCGCACGGCGGCGCTCGTTTCGCTAAATCGGCTTGATGGGATGGCGAATCACGGTCTTGAGCTTCTCCGGCGCGTACTTGCGCGGGTCGGAGAGGTAAATCTCGTGACAGAGGCGGGATTCGGAGAAGTCGGGCGCATATCCCCGTTCCGCCGCAAATGCACGCATGGCGCCTATGATCGTCAGCTCGTCATCGTAAGGCCCGTATAGCAATGGGCGCGGATTCGGAAGATGCCGCGCCCATTGGCAAACACTATAGCATAGAATCGAACGTCTGTTCTACTCCCACTCTTTCGCACTCGTTTGTCATGATGTCATTCCAGTCAACTCCAGTTGAGTTGTCGGTTTTAGCCATCTTGCCGCCGAATCCCGCCGCGTGCCCTCGCGTATGTGTTTGGGACAAATCCTGAGACAAATTCGCAAACTATTTCGAAACCGCGAGCTCGCAGTTTCGTTTTTGTCCCAGGGACAAAAACGAGAAGGTGCTGAAGCCCAAAACCGCTCGAAACGGATGCCAAAACGCCCGTTTTCCCTCATTGACACCCGCTTAGCGAAGTGAATCGTAGCCAGCGGCTTTATCGTCCTGCATTCCCGCAGGTCAGATGTGGTGCGCGAGAGCGATGACTAAAAGAATCGTCGCAGGCGGCTTTGTTTGCAACGTTAAATCCATGTCGCTAACATTTTCCTTATTAAACGCTATAGAAAGATCGTCATCTTCCAGAGACTTCAGTGTTAGGTGAACTGAAAGCAAGGAATGCCTAAGCCCCGTCACGCATTTGAGATGCATGCGTGCCTCAGAGAGCCAGGAGCAGACAAAGCCCTCTAAAAGATTGACGCAAACCGAGCAAACCCCAATTTGTCGGGGAATGCAGATTAATAACAATTGGTGAGCTAGGCAGAACTCAGAGCGGAGGAACACCCTCGAGCAAGCATCCTGAGTATTTCGAAGGGGATATTCCTTGGATTGGGACCACAGCGCTTAAAGGTGGGGTCCTCGACAAGACTGACGCGGTTAAGTTGATTACTGCCGATGCCATTGCTCATAGTGCAACAAAACTTGTTCCTGCTGGCTCACTTATGGTTGGTATTCGCGTTGGCGTTGGCAAGGTCGGAATCAACGCGGTTCCCATGTGCACCAGCCAGGATATCGTGTCAATCGTTGGTATCGATGATGAAGATTGGAATAAAGAATACGTTTCTCTTGCGCTTCAATTCAAGGCGCCGTTACTTGCAGCGAAAGCACAGGGTGCGACTATTGCGGGCATTACGTCTAAGACGTTAAGGTCCATGACGATTCCTGTTCGTTCGCTTTCTGGCCAGAACGCGATTGTCGGACAGCTGAATGAAATTAAGAAACAACTCGTTATTGCAAATGAGCAACTTGTGAAACTCGATCAACTTGTCAAATCCCGGTTTGTCGAGATGTTTGGAGATCCTTGCGATCCTGGAAGCAGCAGTGCGAAAAGCAGAATCGATTCGTTCTGTGAGCTTCGAATTGGTCCTTTTGGTAGCGCTTTACACAAAGAGGACTACATAACGGGCGGGCACCCTTTAGTCAATCCTTCGCATATTATCGGGGGCGCAATTAGACCTGATGAGAATTTGACTATTGATGATGACAAATACGAAAGTTTAGCGGCGTATCACTTACTTCCCGGTGATGTTGTATTAGGACGTCGAGGCGAAATCGGGCGCTGCGCCGTAGTTAAAACGGACGGATTGATTTGTGGCACTGGCAGTATGATTATCCGGCCTGGCCAGAAGGTTAGAAGCGATTACTTGCAGCGGGTTGTTTCTTTTCCTTCCTTCAGCCATGCGCTTGAGGCCAACGCGGTCGGTGTAACAATGAAGAATCTCAACGCCAAAATTGTAGGTTCGGCCGAGGTCTTCCTTCCTGATCCCGAGGATCAAGATGCATTTATTTCCTTTGTCTCCCAGGTCGACAAATCGCGATTTGTCGACCTCGGCGACGAAGGACAGGTACTTTTTTTGATTGCCAATCGTTGGGACGAGGACAGGCAGCCCTTTCACATCCTTCTGGTTAATACTTGCTTGGCCAATAGCTCGCTTGGCATTTGCTTCAAAATAGCTTTTCGAGAATTCGGAAGTCATTTGGGCGCACAAGAATGCAGGAATCATGAGAGCCTCATCAGAATGAAGACGCATCATATTCGACTCGAAAACCGTCACTTCTGGAATATGCGAAACAAGCATTGTTTTACCCATGCAGCCAACACTGTTGACTCGGTTAATAACAATGTCATTCTCGTTGATGCCGTAACGTCTGCACTCGCTTTCGTTGCAATTGAGCCTTTTCAGCGAACTGTAGTCAGGACCTTCGTTCCTGAATGAGTCAATTCGGATAATTGGAGTTCCTGAGCCATCGCTCACATAATCCTTCTGCGGTTTATACATGCCATTGGAGGGTTGAACAGACAGCACTTTCCCAAGCGGGCAAACTTCGAGCCCGTGAGGGTTGCTGTCGGGATCCCCAAACATCTCGACAAACCGGGATTTGACGAGCTGGTCAAGCTGCGTGATCTGGGCTTCAGCCTGCTCAATCTGCGCTTCAATCAACCCAAGCTGGGAGACAATCCGCTTCTGAGCCTCCAAGGAAGGAAGCAGAACCTCGATTTTGCCGTAATCCTTGAAGTAGATGTGTGGGATGGTCGAACCAGAAAACCCCCCGCCGAGTCGCAGCGACCTCACTAGATACAGTAGGTAATCGCGTTCGACATTTGGATTGGGGATTAGCGCCTGCATGGTCCCCAGAACCGATGTCATTGGCTCGCAGGCGTTTGCCCTGCCTACGCCTGCACCGTCTTTTACAACGGCAACATAAGGGATTTCGTTCTGATAATCGCTTGTCGTCCCGACAACGCCAGAAGCACCATAAACGCTATACGGTCCATCGTTGATAACGTCTTTTGCCGCAACGAAGACTTGCCTTTGGAGCAAATCTCATTGAGTTTCACGCGCCTGCACTCCCCGACAAATTGGGGTTTGTTAGTCATTCTGACCACCTGCCAGCATCCTGCGGAGCTCCACGAGGCTCTCGGCCATCTGCCTGTTCAAATCGTCGAGATCAGAAAGGATCTCCTCGGTTGGCGGGTACTCCACGCGTTCGTAGACGGTCTCCGTGTACTTGTTGAAGCTAAAGTCGTAGCCGTTCTCCACGATCTCGCTCTTGGGCACGAGGAAGCTCTTCTCGGTGCGACCGCGGCCACGCTCGGCGTCGAGGTTGCCCCAGCGCGCGAGGATGTCGGGAATATCGTCGTGCTTCTCGTCGGGGTCGCGCTTGTCGTCGAGCGTGTAGCCGTCGCCCTCCATGTTGTAGAGCCACACGTCGTCGGTGCCGCCCGCGTCGGTTCTGGTGAACACGAGGATGGCGGTGCTCACCCCAGAATAGGGCTTGAAAACGCCAGAGGGCATGTATATCACGGCCTCGAGCTTCTGGTTCTCCACCAGCTCGCGGCGAAGCTGCTCGTATGCCTTCGAGTTGCTACGAAAGAGCACGCCGTTCGGCACGATGCAGGCGCAGCGGCCACCCATCTTGAGCATGCGCAGGAATAGCGCCACAAAAAGAAGCTCGGTCTGCTTGGAGTCCACGATACCACGCAGGCTCTTGTCGATGTCCTCCACGTCGACCGACCCGGTGAACGGTGGGTTGGCGAGCACCACGTCGTACTTGCCCGAGACGGTGTTGTTCTTCGAGATGCTGTCCAGATAGCGCACGTCCGGTGCGTCCACTCCATGCAGCATCAAGTTCATGGTGGATATGCGAAGCATGGTCTGGTCGATTTCGAAGCCCGAGAACTGCGGGGCGGCGCCGTTCTTGCCAGCATAGGAGTTCCAGTCGTCGCCGGTCATCTGGCTTTCGTAGGCGTTGCGGATGTGCTCTGCGGCAGAGATGAGGAAGCCCGCGGTTCCGCAGGCCGGGTCGCAGATGAACTCGCCCGGCTTGGGGTCGACCATGGCCACCATCATGTTGCGGATGTGCTGCGGCGTTCGGAACTGGCCGTTAGTACCCGCGGTCGAGAGCTTTGAGAGCATGTACTCGTAAAGGTCGCCCAAATCGCCCACGTGATCATCAAACTCGGAGAGGAGGCCCTCCACGCCATCGACCGCCCTCTCGAGTAGGGAGGGTTTGCCTGCCGGGAAACCGAACGTCGCGCTCTCCATGGCCTTGGCGAAGGCGGACTCGTCGCCAAGTTGCTTGATGAACGGAAAGGCGAACTCGTTTACTACGCGGTACATCTCCTGCGCGGGGAGGTCCTTGAAACGGCTCCAGCGCAGCTGGTCGCCGGGAATCTCGGCGCCGTAGGAGTTGCGGTATGCCTCGGGGAAGATGCGGTCGAGCTCGGTTCCGAGCATTTGCTCCATCTTCTCGGTCTCAAGCTCCTTCTCGTCGAGCGAGCGCATGAACATGAGGTAAGTGAGCTGGCTTATGACCTCGATGGGGTTGGTTATGCCGCCCTCCCACATCTTCTGCCAGATTGCATCCACCTTGCTCTTGGTTGCTCCTGTGATCATGGCTACCGGCCTTTCTTTGAAAGCTCTTCAATCATGCAGGTGCGGACGAAGGCGCTGAAGCTCATCCCGCGAAGGGACGCCTCCGCTTTTGCCGCGTCGCGCAGCGTGTCGGGTATTCTGAGCGTCACCGAAACCTGGTTTCCGTCAACAAGGTAGCTGCGAATCTCGGTCTCGCTTGGCGAGCCGTCAATGAAGTCCGTATACGACCGCATCCGCACCTCCAAATCGCTCGAAATGCAATACAAACGCGTTGCGGCAATTATATTCCATCAAACATTAAAAAGGCTGTATAGAACGAGCTAAATGGGTCGGAATTGAAAGAGAGGCTGTAAGTGGAGCAATTGTTATTGACCACGCGCTAATGGCTGTCCGTGATCAGCATCTATCAATTTAACAGGGCTAAAAGTTAGCATCCACATCATGCCGCTCGTCTATCTCCTTGTCGCACAATCACCTCTTTCAGTAGGCCATATCCCAACGGATGGGTACCATTTATCCGGGTGCACCTGGGGCAACGGGCCGGCAGGCCCGCGCAAGGTCGCTCGCAGAACACGCAACAGCAAACACGACAGAAGAGGCGAACGACAGATGCCGGACCCCGGACGACAGCACCGCGGAAGACGAGCATTCCGACCACAACCGAACAACTCCAGTTACTAGGCAGGCGCCCGCATGGGCGCCTTTTACTTTTCAGGGACTTAGCTGCGAGCTAAGGCACGCGGCTCATGGCCGTTTCGTGAAGGCCCGACCAGCTCGACCAACCTCGACCCATCTCCGCTCGCGCCGTGCTCACTTATCGCCATCAGGCGGTTCAATCGTCGCGCAGACGAAAAGGCACACGGTGTCGTGCGGTGTCCTCGCGCGGTGCCTCACGGGAAGATTGGAGGAACTATGGCACGCACAGCCGAATGCGCCGCGCCCGAGGGCAACCAAGATCGCGGCGAATGGATGACGGTGATCGAGATGCAGGAGTACATGAGGGCGAGCCGAAACAAGGCGTACGACCTCATCTGGTCGGGAGAGATCGACTCGTACAGGCTCGGAAGGAAGCTCCTGGTGTCGAGGGCGTCAGTGGACGCCTACATCGAGTCGAGGAGCGGCAGGAAATGACGGCGGCGACCGCCCCGGGAGCCGCCCGCGGCCGGGCACGCGAGGGAGCCTCGAGACGAAAGGAGCTCGAGGACGACCATGACCAAGAGCATTAGCAGGAGCCAGGTGAGGCTCATCGCATCGACCAACGCGATATTCGGAGCCGACGAGGCGTGCGCGATGTTGCGCATCAGCCGCGACGCAATGTACCGGCTCGCCAAGGACCCCGACGACCCGTTCCCGATCCGCTACATCGGCGGCAAGACGCGCGACGGCATCGTTCTGCACGACGAGCTCGTCGCATGGGTCGAGCGGAACAGCATCGTCGGCTCGCCCAGAAGGGACTAGCGCCGATGGCGGCCGCAGGCCCGAGGGGGCGCGACGGCCCCTCCCCGCGCGAGTTCACGGCGGTACGGCACTTCATGATGGCGGACCTGGGCCTCTCCGGCCTTCCCCTGCTCGTCTACGCGCGCATCTTCGGCTTCTGCGACGCCGGGTGCGGCTACTTCGAGAGCAAGGGCAACTTGGCCCGATTCCTCAACGTGCAGGAGCGCAGCGTCCACCGCGCCATCCGCGACCTGCTCGACCGGGGCCTCATCGAGGAGTGCGGCGTGCACGCCCCGGCGCGCGGGCACGCCACCAAGCGGTACCGCATCGTGCGCGAGAGGCTGCCGCCCGGAGCGCTGGCAACCCCTGACGGTTCGTCAGGGTTCCCGGCGCGAAAGGGTGACGAAATGACAGGGTTCGCAGCCCGAACCCCTGACGGGATGACAGGGAAACCCCTGACGATATGCCACCCGATAAGCAAAAGGGACAACAAGGACTTCAGAAGATAAGGAAGGGGCGCCCGATGGACCGAGCGGGACTCATCACCCTGGAGCAGGCCCGTGCAGCCGGGCTCTCCTTCGACGAGCCGGAGCCGAGGGTGTGCCCGCACTGCGGCGCCGCCCTCGATCCGCTCGGCGCGGCGCTGGCGGGCAGGGTCGCCTGGGTCTCTGCCGCCCCCTGCCCGTGCGAGGGCGCAGCCAGCGAGCGGGAGGCCGAGGCGCGAAGGCGCGCGGCCCTCGCCGCCAAGGAGGAGGCCGCCCGCCGGGAGAAGGCGCTCTCGCGCGCGGGCATCCCCAGGCGCTACTGGGCCGCCGAGGCCGACCGCCCCGAGTTCGCCGAGTACATCGCCTCGTTCGCGGGCAACGGGGGCGCAGGGCTCTACATACACGGGGGCGTCGGCGCCGGCAAGACGCACGCCGCCTCCGCCATGGCCAGGCTGTTCGCCGAGGCCGGCTACGACGTCGCCTTCACGACGGCCAAGGGCATGCTCGAGCGTGTGAAGGCCACGTTCGACGAGGGCGGCACCGAGGCCGCCGTCGCGCGGTACGCCAAGTGCGATGTCCTCGTGCTCGACGACCTCGGCAAGGAGGACGCGACGGAATGGTCCGTCGGCACCGTGTTCAGCGTGCTCGACGCGCGCTACGAGGACATGCGCCCGACCATCGTCACGTCGAACTACGCGCCGGGCGCGCTGGCGGACAGGCTCGCAAGGCGCGGCGAGCGCGTGACGGCAGAGGCGATCGCGAGCAGGATCTCCCAGACCTGCAGGACCGTCTACCTGGGCGGAAGGGACAGGCGCCGCCTCGGCTAGCTTGTGCGCTTCTCGTGGAGGCACGGACGGCTCGACCCAGCTCGACCCATCGCAGGCGGCCCCGATGCCCGCCGCAATCGAAATCGCTATACACGTCTTGGGCGGCGCCGACGCGCCGGCACGCACGCCTGCTCCGACTCGCACCGTGCCCCCATCGCGAGGACGCCGCCCGCCAAGCAACAAACGAAAGGCGGAGGGCCCATGGACGGCTTCGAGAGGATAACCGGCCGCGAGCACGACGGGCTCGTGGAGAAGTGCCAGGAGAACGGCTGGCTCAAGGTCGGCGGCTTCGACTGGCAGGACGACCCGTTCCTCGAGGAGTACCCCTACGAGTTCTCCCGCACGGACAGCGTCGACAGGCTCCGCGAGGCGCTGGGCTCGGGCAACTGGGCCATACGCCAGGGGTTCTGCTACCGCGACCTCGCGTTCATCCAGCAGGTGAACGGCGGCGACGAGTGGTGGACGCTCAAGCGCGACGGCGACGCGTGGACCGGCTTCGAGAGCTGGAGCTTCGGCGCCATCGCCCAGGAGCCCGAGCGGTTCGAGCGCGCCATGCGCGACATGTGCGAGGCGACGCCGGAGCAGTGCCGCAGCGGCGAGTGGGCCCATCTGCACGAGAAGGCTCCCGAGCCGCTGGCGCAGCGCGCCGCGTCCGCCCGCGAGGCGAGCCGCGCGCACGCCGGGCAGGAAGCCCGCGCCCCAATGGCGCGCGAGAGGGCCGTCGGGGCCGAATAGGGACGACCGGGGCGCGAAGGCGCCCCTTTTTCATCTCGACTGGAAGGGAGGCGCGGGATGGCGAGCGACTACGGGGACGAGGCGGGCGGCAAGCTGCTCGACTGGATGCTGAGGATCGGCCAGGAGGCCGGCGCCGAGGCAATGGCGCGCAGCGCGAGGGAGCTCTCCGAGCGCCTCGCGGGAATTCGCGGGACCATCGCCGGCGGGCGCGCCGAGGTTGTCGCGGCCGACGGCGTGCCGGCCTACGCGAAGCTCAGCCTCGAGGAGCTCTCTGGGCTTCCCGAGTACGCGACGATCAAGGAGGTCGTCTCCGACAAGCTGCGCGCCGCGTCGGTCGAGCACCACATCATCCCCGGCGAGGGCCGCGACTGGCTGATCTTCAAGGTGGAGGACGCCCCCGAGGTCGACGAGGCCTTCCGCCAGCTGGAGCAAGAGACGGGCAAGGCCGCCGATCGCGCAAGGGAGCGGCTCTCCGAGATAGCCGAGAGGCGCCAGGCGCCCGAGCGGCTGGCGGAGCGCGCCGAGCGGGCGCGCGAGGCGTCGAGGGCCCACAGCCAGGGCATCGGCCGGGACCGCGGCCCGCGCCAGATCGAGGGGCCCGAGAGATGAGGTGGCAGGCGGCGGCCGCGCTGGCCGCGGCGGCGTTCGCCGCGGGAGACCTCGCGGCCGCGGCAATCGCGGCGTCGGGCGCGAACCCGATCCTCGACCCGGAGGCCGCCATGGCGGCGATCCCCGCGGCGCTTTGCGCGGGACAAGTCTTCTCCGCGGAGGCGCTTCCCCTGTGCGCCGGGACCGCCTGCGCGTGCGGCCCGCTCCTCGCCTGGGCCCGCTCACTGGGGACCAAGGGGGCCCGGCGCGACGGCGAGGAGCATGGTAGCTCCAGGTGGGCCACGCGCAAGGACATCGCACCCTTCGGCGACCCCAGGGACCCCGACAACAACATCATCCTCACCGACAACGCGCGCATCCGCCTCGTGAGCCGCAGGTTCGACCTCTCCACCGACACCAACGACAACGTGCTCGTGGTTGGAGGACCCGGCACCGGCAAGACGCGCTACTACGTCAAGCCGAACCTGCTGCAGGCCAACGCCAGCTTCTTCGTGACCGACCCGAAGGGCACGCTCATCCGCGAGATGGGCGGCGCGCTGGCGGAGCTCGGCTACGAGATCCGCGCGTTCGACACCATCGACTTCACGCGCTCCATGCGCTTCAACCCCATAGCCTACATACGCGACGAGGCGGGCGTCATCCGCTTCGCCCGCGGCATCGTCGCCAACACCGAGGGCGAGGCCGACCACAAGGGCGACCCCTACTGGGAGAAGGCCGAGCGCCTGGTCTACACCGCGCTCACGGCCTACCTCGTCATGCACTGCGAGCCCGCCGACCGAAACCTCGACGGGCTGCTCACGCTGCTCTCGCTCGCCGACGCACGCGACGACCCGGGCTACATGAGCCCGCTGGACATGGTGTTCCGCGAGCTGGAGACCGGCGAGCGCTACGTGAGGCGCGGCGGCGCCTCAGCGGAGGGCGGTTCGCTGCTGTCTCTTATACACATCTCCGAGCCCACGAGACTCCTGAGC
>URKV01000035.1 GCA_900548565.1 uncultured Collinsella sp. | reverse complement strand
ATCCACCGGCACCGACAGGCGCGGCTCAAAGCAATCGAGCACGCCGGTGTGGTGGCCCACGGCGAGCGTGTAGTACAGCACATCGCAGGCCTCCTGGGGAACGTCTTCCTCGGTCTCCACAAACTTACGCGTGAGCTCATAGAAGACCACCTGGTCGGGCGCATGGCCCAGGCAGGGGTCGGCGACGCCCTCGGCGGCCTCGTCGCTTGCGCGCGAGGCATCGCCAAAGGAGCCGCCGAGCATACCGGGGCCCGCAAAGTAACCAGAGCGGTCCGTGAGCTCCATCTAGTGACCTCCGGCCAGCACCAGATCCTGCAGCGCCGAGTAGACCTCAACGCGGCGCGGATCGTCCTGCTTGTCGATGAGCAGCGCCATGGCACCTCGGATATCACCCTTGGGCGCGCCCTCGAGCGTATCCATAAACTCGTTGGCCAGGTCGCGGCCGTAACGGTAGCCGCTCATGGCGCGAGCCTCGCGCTCGATGGCAACGCGCAGCTTGTACGGCACGCCGGGGTGCAGGATATCGGCCTGCTCGCCGGCAGCCTCCACCGTGGTCTCGGCATGGAGCTTTTGGTCCAGCAGGCCAAGTGCCATGGCAAAGCCGTAGACGGTCTGCGCGGGGCTGGGCGGGCAGCCGGGGATGTAGACATCGACCGGCAGAATCTTATCCGTGCCGCCCCAGACGCAGTAGTTGTCGTAGAAGATGCCGCCGGTGCAGCCGCACGCGCCATAGGACACCACGATCTTGGGATCGGGTGCGGCCTCAAACGTGCGCAGGGCCGGCATGCGCATGGCACGCGTCACGGCGCCGGTGTACAGCAGCACATCGGCGTGACGGGGCGAGGGCACGACCTTGATGCCAAAGCGCTCGACGTCGAAGACGGGCGTGATGGAACCGAAGATCTCGATCTCGCAGCCGTTGCAGCCGCCGCAGTCGACACGGTAGACGTACACCGAGCGCTTGATCTTCTTAAGAAGGGTCGCCTTGGCCTTCTCGATGCTCTCGTCGAGCTCGATCTTGGTCGGGCGGTACTGAAGCCGCTCGGGCAAAAGCGTGGGTTCGGCCATGGTTACTCCTCCTTCGTTTCAAAATCCATGATGATGCCCTCGACCGGCGCCGGACCGGCGGGAATCTCGGGCGCATCGGGGTTAAGCTCGCGGTCGATATACTCCGGGTTCACACCGTGGCCGCCCAGATACTCCATGCCGGGGCCCTGGGGCTCACCGGACGCAAGCGTCTCGTTGGCAGCCATGCCGTGCGCGTTGCCGGTCTTTACGGCCGAGGCGGCGCGCAGGGCGTCAAGCTCGCGCTTGCACTCCTGGCACATACCGACGGTACGGGCGGCCTGGATGGCCTCCATGCCGCCGGCCTTTTGCAGCAGACGCTTGGCGTAGTCGATCTCCTTGTGCGGGGCAAACGGCTTGCCGCAACGCGAGCAGTGCTCGAGCGTGTAGACGCTCTTACTGGTGAGGTCGTCCTTGCTCATGACGGCCAGCTCAAACTCCTCGGTGAGCTTGATGGCCTCCATGGGGCAGGCTTCCTCGCAACGGCCGCAAAAGATGCAGCGGCCGTAGTCGATCGACCAGGTGATGGTATCGGCCGCAAGGTCGGTGTCCATGCGAATGGCATCGGCCGGGCACGCCACGCCGCAGGCACCGCAGGCGATGCAGAGCTCGGCGTTGTGCTCGGGCTTGCCGCGCATGTCCTTGTTGGTGGGAAACGGCGCAAACGGGTACTTGA
Source organism: uncultured Collinsella sp. (assembly GCA_900548565.1). Classification (GTDB taxonomy): domain Bacteria; phylum Actinomycetota; class Coriobacteriia; order Coriobacteriales; family Coriobacteriaceae; genus Collinsella. Next base: position 12,866 of record URKV01000035.1, on the reverse strand, counting down.
CCGTCGCGTCGCCGGCCTTGGCGTTAACCTTCCAAAGCTTCAGCATATTAGAGCGCCTCCTCATCGAGCGGAGCGGCCATGGTGCCCTCACCCGCAAGCGGCGACTTGTCGCGCCAGACGTTCTCGAACTGCTCCTTGTCGAGCACGTGGTCGCGCTTGGCGGCGACATCGGTCACCGTCACGCGATCGGTGCAGGAGTAGCACGGGTCGAGCGAGCCGACGATCAGCGCCGCGTCGCCCACGGTGTTGCCGCGGAACATGTAGCGCAGGACCGGCCAGTTGCTGTACGTGGCCGCCTTGGCGCGCCAGCGGTAGCACTTCTGGTTGTTGCCGAGCATGGCCCAGTGCACATCCTCGCCGCGCGGCGCCTCGGTGGCACCGATGGCGTACTTGTGCGGGGTGTACTCCCAATCCGTGGTAAGGATGGGGCCCGACGGGCAGTTCTCGAGCATGGTCTCGATCATGTCGATCGAATCGTAGACCTCCTGGATGCGGACGGCGGTACGGCCGAAGGCATCGCAGGTGTCGGCCGTGGCGGCGTGCATCTTTTGGACGTCCGGATCGGCGTAGCCGTCGAAGGGATGGTCAAAGCGCACGTCGCGGGCATAGCCCGAGCCACGCATGAGCGGGCCGACCGGCGAGAAGTCGCGTGCGATCTTGCGGTCCAAGATGCCGATACCGCTCGTACGCTCGATAAAGTTGGGCGTGGAGAGCAGCACGTCGACGAGTTCCTGAACCTCGGAGCGCAGCTGGTGGATGGTCGTGAGCGTGGAGAGCTTCTGCTCGGCCAGGATATCGCGACGCACGCCGCCGATCACGTTGAGGCCGTAGGTCTTGCGGTGACCGGAGAGCTTCTCGGCCAGGTCCATGGACTTCTCGCGGACGCGGAAGAACTGCTGGAAGCCGGAGTCGAAGCCCGTGTAGTGCGACGCCAGGCCAATGTTGAGCAGATGCGAGTGCAGGCGCTCGACCTCGAGCATGATGGCGCGGATGTACTGGGCGCGCGGCGGGACATGAATGCCCTGGGCGCGCTCGACGGCCTCGGCGTAGGCCACCGAGTGGGCGCAGCCGCAGATACCGCAGATGCGGTCGGCGAGGAACGTCACGGCGTCATAGTTCAGGCGCGTCTCGGCGACCTTCTCCATGCCGCGGTGCACGTAGAACAGACGGTAGTCGGCGTCGACGATCGTCTCGCCCTCAACGAACAGGCGGAAGTGGCCGGGCTCGTCGGAGGTAATGTGCAGCGGGCCCATGGGGACAAGCGTCGTCTCCTTGCCCTTGGTGTCGGCCAAGAACTCGTAGTTTTCCATGTCGCTCGCGGGGGCAGGACGGAAGCGGTAGTCCATGGAGTCCTTGCGCAGCGGGTACAGGCCACTGGGCCAGTCATCGGGAAGCACCAGGCGGCGACGGTCGGGCAGACCCTCGGGGATCAGGCCGAACATGTCGCGCAGCTCGCGCTCGCCCCACACGCAGGCGGGGACAAAGGGCGTCACGGACGGGAACGTCATCTTGGCGGGATCGACCTCGGTGCGCACGGTCACCCAGCCGGGGTCCTCCCCCTCCATGGAGATGACGTAGTACACGGCGTAACGGCCGCACAGGCTGCGCTCATCGTTGCCGATGATCACGGGAATCCAGCCGTAGCGCTCGTAGTACAGGTAGTGGACGGCCTCGGGCAGCTTGTCCTGCTTGACGGTGATCGTCAGCTGGTCCTCGCACTGCCACTCGACCTTCTCGATGCAGCCCGGAACAGCGCGGCGCAGGGCCTCGACATGGCTCTCGCAGCGACGGGCATACACCTTGTTCTCAGTTTCAATCATTCGTTACTCCACCTCGCTCTGAGCGGTCTCGGTACCGAACACAGCGCGGTACATCGGCGTCGCGTGAAGCTCCTCGGTGCTCTGCTCGAGCACGATGCCGGTCGCAGTCTCCACACCGTGCACGAGAGGCAGCGGGGTGGCGATGCCAAACCACAAGATCATGACGGCCAGGATGATTTCGGGAATAAGCATGAGCGCCGGAGCCTCATGCTTGCCCATGCCCTGGGGCGCATGACCGAACACCGACTTGAGTGCGATGCGGGTGAGCGCGGAGATGGCCACGGTAAGACCGAGAGCTACCACGACGACCAGCCACATGGGACCGGCGGTAACACCGGCGACAAAAGTCAGGAACTCGGAGATAAACATGCCAAAGGGCGGGAAGGCACCAAGGCCGAGCAGCGCCAGGATGGCAAGCGCGGCGGTTGCGGGCGCAACCTCGACGACGCCCTGGATCTTGGCCAGGCTACGCGTGCCAAAGGCGTGCTGGATGTTGCCGGACACGCAGAAGGCAAGCGTCTTGGTAAAGCCGTGGAACACGCAGTGCAGCAGGGCCGCGGCGATACCCAGCGGGCCACCGATACCCAGGCACAGGGCGATAACGCCCACGTTCTCCACAGACGAGTACGCAAAGCGGCGCTTGAGGTCGTCCTGGCGGAACATAGAAAGTGCCGCCACCAAAATGGACAGCGTGCCGACGATCAACAGCAAAAGCTGCGGATACTCGGCGCCCACGGCCTGGATAGTAAAGCCGTAGAAGCGCATGATCACAAGCATGGCGCACTTAAGCAGCACGCCCGAGAGCAGGGCCGAGACAGGGCTCGGGGCCTGGGAGTGGGCATCGGGCAGCCAAGTGTGCATGGGGAACAGGCCGGCCTTGGTGCCAAAGCCGATCACGACAAACGCAAAGGCGAGGCGCATGAGCGTCGGGTCGAACTGGTCGGCATACGGCAGCACGCACGACAGGAATGCGGCCTCGTGGGCGTTGGGAATCACGTCGGCGGCGTTAGCGTAGATCAACAGCGTACCGAACAGGCCAAATGCCACGCCGGCGGTGCAGACCATCGCATACTTCCAAGAAGCCTCGAGGGCCGTCTTGTTCTTGTAGATACCCACCAGGAACACGGTGGAAAGCGTGGTTGCCTCCACAGCGGCCCACGTGAGGATCATATTGTTGGACAGGCACGCGAGCAGCATGGTGAACACAAACAGGCTAAACAGCGCAAAATACTGCTTGGCGCGCTCGGCGGGCATGGAGCCCTCCTCGATATCGGCCTTTACATAGGGCAGCGAGAACAGCCCGGTAAGAAAACCGATAAAGCCGATGAGCAGCACAAAGATGGCGCCCAGCGAATCGAGGTGAAACCACAGGCCAAAAGCGCTCGCGGTGTCGCCGCTCATAAGGACGTCACCGGCCGTCATAATCGACAGCACCAGGACGGCTGCGACGGAGACCAGGTTGAGACCCGCAAACACGTTATAGGACGTGTTCTTGGGCAAAAAAGCCATGACCAGCGAGAACACCAAAGGAGTCGCGAGCAGGGCGAGAATCAACGTTTCCATGGACTACCCCCTCAGCTCGGACAGGTCGCGCGCATCGAGCGAGTGGGAGTCGTCCCAAATGCGACGCACGACGATGGACATGATGATGACGGCAAAGATGGCGTCGGTGGCGATACCGATCTCGATGATCTCGGGAGCGGTGGGGGCCAAAAGTGCGAGCGTCACGTGGCTGCCGTTTTCCATAAGGCAGTATCCAAAGATCTGCTTCATGATGTTGCGCTGCGAGATGATGCAGGTGAGGCCCACAAAGAAGTGAGCGAAGCTAATAGCGAGCGCAGGCGTTGCGACCTCGGCCGTGGGAAGGCTGATCTGCGTCACGACGGCAAAGCAGATCGCGACCTCCACGGCGATAATGCAAATGGCCCACGCGGGCTTAAGGCCGGCCTTGAGCGATGCGTCGCTCGGCTCGCCCATCTTCTTGTATGCGCGGTTGAGGATGTAAGGGACCAGGACGACCTTAGTGATAAAGGCAGATCCAGCCCACATAAGCAGCTCCTGCGCACCGGTGGTGACACCGAGCGTGGCGAGAAGCCCCACGAGCACCAGCGACTGCACCGCATACCAGTGGATGGAATGTTTGATGTTCTTGGAGACAACCACCATGGTGGACGTGACGATCAGAAGGCCGCCAAGGATGTTGACGATCGAATAACCCATGTCGTTCTACCTCCTAACCGATCCAGCTGGCCGAAAGCGGGCCGCTGACGATGACCATGATGATGAGCACGATGAACACGAACGCCATCGCGCGGGGAAGCGGGGCTCCAGCAGCGACCTCTTCGCTCGGCTCGCCAGGCAGGCAATAGCCCATCCACTTGAGGAACCAGGCGAAGGTGGCGACGGTCTCGGCGACCATGATGCACACGAGCACCAGGATCGCGACGTTGCCGGCACCCACAGAGAAGCCACCGGCGATGATCTGGAACTTCGAGAAGAACGTGTTCATGGGCGGCACGCCGGCAATGGCGAGTGCCGCGACACCAAAGCCCACGCCCGAGATCGGGTACTTTTTTACGATGCCGCGAAGCTTGGGCAGCATACGCGTGCCGAGCGTAAAGGAGAACGAACCGGCGATCAGGAAGAACAGGGTCTTGGCGAAGGCGTGGTTAAAGATGTGGCACACGGCACCATCAAAGGCCAGCTGGCTACCAAAGACCGAAAGGCCCAGACCAAAGAACACATAGGAGAGCTGGGCGATCGTGGAGAAGGCCAGCAGGCGCTTCATGTCCTTTTGCGGCAGGTACATAAGGAAACCAAAGAGCATGGTGACCATGGCGTCGATAATGGCGACCCAGCCCACGATCTCGGGAATCTCGCCGGCAGAGACGAGCGCACGCGCGAACACGCACACGCCGACCTTAACCATCGAGGCACCATGCAGGTAGGCCGAAACAGGCGTCGGCGCCTCCATGGCCGAAGGCAGCCACATGTACATGGGAACCTGTGCGGACTTGGCCCAGGCCGCAAACAGCACGAGCAAAAGGACGATAGCCTTGAGCTTGGCGTCGAGGCCGGCAATCGCGGTAATGGCGAAGGTGCCGGTGTGGGCAAACACGATGGCGGCGCCCAGATACAGGCCGAGCGCACCGATATGCGTGATGATCAGGGCCTTCATGCCGGCCTTCTTGGCCGTAGGCGTCATGTAGTAGCTAATGAGGCCCCAAGAGCACGCACCCGTGATCTCAAAGAACACGAGCTGGCCCAAAAGGGTCGAGCTGTACACGAGGCCGGCCATGGCGCCGATGAAGGTCGCGAGGTACGCGTAGAAGCGACGACGCGGCGCGTCGGGATGCTCACGGTTATTCTCGCTCATATAGGGAATCGAATAGATCACGACAAGCAGGCCGATACCCACAAAGGCGGGCGCGAGCAGCGTGCTCATGCGATCGAAGGTGAATCCCATGACGAGGGTCTGCCCAAACGAGATCAGGGGGACCTGCGTGTCGGGCATGCCGGCGCCAGCGAAATTCGCGGCGAGGGCGATGGTGCAGACCGTCGAGACGGCGGCACCCAAAACGCTGAACCACTTGGCGTACGGACGGGGGAACAGGGCGACGAGCACCGAGGCCACCATCGGGGCCGCGATAGCGACCAAGCCGAGAAGGGACAGACTGACTGCAAATGACATTGTTTCTCCCTTCTCCTACACGCCGACGACCACGAAGACAAACGCCAGAACGGCGATGCCCACGACGGCCCAGGTCTGATTGCCAAGCACCTTAAAACGCGAGCGCGAGCAGGAGTTCTCGATCACGCCGCATACGACAAAGTCGATCAGGCACTTCACCAGGAAGATGACCGCGCCCAGAACGGCGGCAGCGCCCATGGTCGCGGGCTCTCCCCAGGGGATGAAGATCGCGCAGAACCAGGCGACGACCAGGACCTGCTTCATGGACATGGCGAGCTTGGCCATCGCAAGCGACGGGCCGGAAAGCTCGGCGAGCGGACCCTCCTGAAGCTCCTGCTCGGCCTCGGCCTGGTCAAACGGCAGCTTGCCGAGTTCCATGTAGCAGGCAATCGCAAAGGCGATGCCGGCGAGGATCACGGCGACCGGCGCGTCGATGGCGCCCGTCATGATGTGCTGACCCATGGTGGCGATGTCGGTGGAGCCGCACACCAGGGCGGCGGCAAACAGCGCCAGCAGCATGGACGGCTCGATGAGCACGCTCATGAGCAGCTCGCGAACGCCGCCGATACCGGCGTAGGCGTTGGACGAATCCACACCGCAGAGGGCGAAGAAGAAGCGGGCGAGCGCCAGGCTGTACATGATGGTGATGGCGTCACCAAAGACCGGGATGGGGCTTTGTGCCGTAAAGAGCGGCAGGCCCATCGCGAGCATAAAGGCGACGGCGAAGAACAGCGGCGGCATGATGCGCAGCGCAAAGCTCGCATCCTCGCTCTGGGACTCGGGGCGCGCAAAGAGCTTGGCCAGGTCACGGTAATCCTGCATGATGCTGGGGCCGCGACGGTTGTGCATCTTGGCGCGGATCACGCGGCCGAGACCGGAGAAGAACGGTGCGACGGCCATGACGACCACGCCCTGCAGAACGGCAAGTACGATGTTGTTCATGCTCTCCCCTCCTTAACCCATTTGCACGGCGAGCACGAGGAACACCACGAGTGCCGCGACGATGTAGCAGATATAAATGCTGTAATTGCCGCCCTCGAGCTTAGTCGCGAGGTCGGCGAGCTTCTCGACACCCTTATGCGGGGCATCGACGAGAACCTTGTCGGGTACGGGCTCCACAGCCTCGGCCACACCGGTGAGCTTCTGGAAGAAGTGCGCGATGGACCAGCAGACGGCCGTGCAGCGGTCGCGCAGCGTGTAGAGCGGCTGCATAAACCAGGACACCTCGGAGGCAAAGGTCGTGGCCACGACGGGCATATGCTCGTTGGGAGCATAGCCGCATGCCCACGGCTGGGACTTCTGCACCTTGCCGACGGTCTTGAGCTTGCGATAACCACAGGCAAGGCCGACAAGCACCACGAGCGCAATGGCGATCGCGGGCGTGGAGGTGGCAGCGCCGGAGTACTGGTTCATGAGCTCCATGCCCTCGGCGGCAAACACGCCACCGTACGGATGCAGCACGGACGCGGCAACATCGACCAGAACGGGCGCGATCACGGGAGCACCAATGCCCAGAACGACGCAGATGGCTGCGAGCAGGCCCTGCGCAAACACCATGGGGGCGGGAACCTCCTTGGCGTTGGCCGCGGCCTCGGAGCGGGGCGCGGAGGCAAAGGAGACGCCATAGGCCTTGACGAAGCACGTGACAGCCAGCGCGCCGGTAATGGCAAGCGCGACGGCAGCGAACACGGCCACGATCATGACGGCCTTGTCGCCCTGCATGGCGGCGTTAAACAGCGACTGATAGGTAAACCACTCGGACACAAAGCCGTTGAAGGGCGGGATGGCCGAGATGGCAAGCGCGCCAATAAGGAAGCAGATGGCCGTAGCCGGCATACGACGGAACAGGCCGCCCATCTTCTCCATATTGCGCGTACCCGTGGAGTACAGCAGTGCACCGGCGCCCAAGAACAGCTCGCCCTTAAACATCGCGTGGTTGAACGTGTGGTAGAGGGCGGCCATCAGAGCTAGGACGGCGATGCCGACCGAGTTGAGTGCCATGGCGGCCATGGAAGCGCCGACGCCGAGCAGAATGATGCCGATGTTTTCGACGGAGTGATAGGCCAGCAGGCGCTTGATGTCATGCTCCTGCAGGGCGAATGCCACGCCGAGGACCGACGAGATCGCACCGAAGACCATGACCATAAGACCCCACCAGACCTGAACGCCCGAGGCGGAGAGCAGGTCGAGACCAACCTTGAGGATACCGAAGATACCGATCTTGATCATGCCGCCGGACATGAGGGCCGACACGTTGGACGGCGCCTCGGGATGTGCCTTGGGCAGCCAGCCGTGCAGCGGGATGATACCGGCCTTGGCGCCAAAGCCAAAGAAGGCGAGCACGAAACACACGGATGCGACCGCGGGGCTAAACTGCGTGGCGCGGAAATCCGCAAAGGCAAACGAGCCACCGGCGAAGTTGGTCATGGTGAGGAAGCTCGCCATGATGAGCACAAAGCCCACGTGCGCGATCACAAAGTAGAGCCAACCGCCATGGATGGAGTTCTCGTTCTCCTCGATCACGACCAGGAAGTACGAGGTCAGCGACATGAGCTCAAAGGCGACCAGGAACCAAAACACATTGTCGGCGGTGATGACGAGCATCATGGACGCCACGAAGGTGTTAAAGAAGAAGCCGGCGCGGCCCTTTTTGCCCGGGTACTCATCAAAGTAGTTGAGACCGTAGATCGAACCGGCAAACGCGAGCACCGAGATGAGTGCCACGAACAGGCCGGACAGCTGATTGAGCAGCAGCTGGAAATGGGCAAACGGGAAGAACACGATGGTGTCGACCGACGTGACATCGCCCAGCACGGCCTGGATACCGGCCACAAACGAAAGCACCGCGGCGACGGCGCCGATAAGGCAGCCGGCGGACTTGGCGGCGTTATCGGCCTTGATCAGCAGAACCGAGGCGAGCGCACCGATGCACGAGACGGCAAGCGATGCGATAAACAGCGTCATGCTATCCATTGTTTACGCTCCCTTCTGCTTTCTCGGACAGGCCCTGGGCCACAGCGGTAACGTCGACGACCGGACCGTTTTCGATCGAGCGCAGGCGCTTGGCCTCGTCGAGTTCGCGATCGGCCGAGCCGCCCATGACGGTCAGCGCCTTGGTGGGGCACGCCGCCACACAATGCGGGCCGTCCGGATCGAAGGCGCACAGGTCGCACTTGACAGCGCAGGTGTACTGGCCGGGAGCCCACGTAAGCAGGCTGCTCAGGGACTTAGGATACGAAGGCGTCGGATCGCACATGCCTGCGACACCGGCGATAGACGTGCCATCGGGATGGATGGCTCCGAAGGGGCACGCGATGGCGCACAGCCTGCACCCGATGCACTCCTGCTCCTTGACGTGGATGCGGTCGCCATCGTGCTCGATGGCATTCACCGGGCAGACCTCGGCGCAGGGGGCACCCTCGCAATGGTGGCAGGCAAGGGCGGCCGAAATACCGCCGGTCTTCACGAGCGCCAAGCGCGGCGTATCCTGAAGACCCTGCATCCGGTGGGCGTCGGCACAGGCGGACTGGCATGTTCCGCAGCCGATGCACCTCTCCGGGTTGATGTCGATGAAGCGGTTCATCCCCACTTCCTTTCAAAATAACGGGCCGGGCTCCCGAACGTACGGGACGCCCGGCCCAAAAAGCCAACGAGAACGGGACTACACGATTTGATTCACGTGCGTCTCGTCGTCGAACTTGGCGGCGCCGGGCTCAACGTCCTGGGGAGCGGCGGCGTCCACCAGAGCCTGCTTGAGCTCGGTGTACTGACGCTCGACCTCGCCCTCGGCCCAGACCTGGTCGGCGATAGCGTCGACCTGGCAGGCGGAGAACTTGTCCTCGGGCGTATGCGAGACCGGGTCAACCTTGTGAATGGTCAGCTCGTTGCACTTGCCGATCCACCACTGGTAGGTCATGTAGACCGTGCCCTTGTTGATGCGATCGCTCACGTCGGCACGGCTGTATACCTGGCCGCGGCGGCTGTGAATCGAGACGATGTCGCCATTCTTGATGCCGCGCGCCTGGGCGTCCGCGGGATTCATGCGGACAAAACCGGGCTCGTCGGCAAGCAGCGCCAGCGTCTTGCAGTTGCCGGTCATCGAGCGGCAGCTGTAGTGGCCGACCTCGCGGACGGTGCACAGGATGAGCGGGTACTCATCGTCGGGAAGCTCGGAGGGCGCCTCCCAGTCGTGCGCCATCAGGTTGGCACGGCCGTCCTTGGTGGTGAACTTGCCACCAGCGAACATGTCGGGCGTACCGTGGTCGTTCACATCGGTGCTCTTGACGGGCCACTGGGCGTAACCGCCCTCGGGAGCCATCTTCTCGTAGGTCGCGCCCACAAAGTTGGGGCACAGGCTAATGCACTCGTTCCAGATCTGCTCGGTGTTGTCGTAGTGCATGGGATAGCCCATGCGCGTAGACAGGTCCGCGAAGATCTCCCAGTCGTGACGGCACTCGCCCTTGGGCGGAACAGCCGCGTCAAAGTGCTGGAAGCTACGGTCGGATGCGGTAAAGACACCCTCGTGCTCGCCCCAAGAGGTAGCGGGCAGGATGACGTCGGCGAGCATGGTCGTCTGCGTCATAAAGATGTCCTGGCAAATGAACAGATCCAGCTCGGAGAGCGTCTTGCGCATGCCGGCCGAATCGGGCTCGGTCTGCACCGGGTCCTCGCCGTAGTTGTAGAAGCAGTGCACCTTGCCCTCGTCGACCAGGTGGCCCAGGTCGGTGAGCTTGTAGCCCTCCTCGAGCGGGAGCTTTTCCTCGGGCACGCCCCAAGCCTTGGCAAACTTGGCACGCACAGCCGGGTCGGTGACTTTCTGGTAGCCAGGATACAGGTTGGGCAGCATGCCCATATCGCAGGAGCCCTGGACGTTGTTCTGGCCACGCACGGGCGCGAGGCCGGAGTTGGGTTTGCCGATCTGGCCGGCAACGCAGGCGATGGAGGCGATGGTGTGCACCGTCTTCAGGTTCTGCTTCTGCTGGCATACGCCCATGCCCCAGCCAATGATGGCAGAGGGCTTCGCCGTGGCGTACATCTCGGCAGCTTGGTGGATCAACGCGGGCTCGACACCCGTGATGTCCTGTACGGATTCGGGAGTGTAGTTCTTGATGGTCTCCCACCACTCGTCAAAGCCGTTCGTATGCTCGGCGACGAATTCCTTGTCGTAGAGGCCATCGTTGACCAAGCAGTTGGCAAAGGCGTTGAGGAACGCGACGTTGCAACCGTTCTTGATCGGAAGGTAGAGATCGGCGATACGCGCGGTTTCGATATGGCGCGGGTCGGCGACGATGATCTTGCAACCCTTTTCTTTGGCTCGCACGATACGCCTTGCGACGATGGGGTGCGAATCGGCAGGGTTATAGCCGAAGAGGAAAATGCAGCCCGCATCCTCCATACCGGGGATGGAGCATGACATGCAACCTGAACCAACCGTGTCCATCAGACCGAGGACAGTAGGGCCGTGTCAAGTACGGGCGCAGTTGTCCACGCTGTGGGTGCCGATGCACGCACGCGTAAACTTCTGCATGACGTAGTTCGCCTCATTGCCGCCGCCTCGCGAAGAGCCGGTGGTCATGACAGCGTTAGGACCATATTCGTCAATTATGGCCTGCATCTTAGATGCGGTGAAATCCAGTGCCTCGTCCCAGCTTACGCGCTCAAGATCCGCGCCCTTAGTGCGGCGGATCATCGGGTGCAGTACGCGAGGAGTCAAGATCTTGGTGTCGTTGATGAAGTCGTAGCCGCTCATGCCCTTAAGGCACAGCTCGCTCTGGTTGGTGATGCCGTTGAGCGGTTCGGTACCCACGACCTGGCCGTTTTGGACCAAGAGGTTAAACTGGCAACCGGCGCCGCAGTACGGGCAAATCACTTTATGCTTCTCCATGACACCCTCCTTCCTTTCTCTGCTACCGAATACTCGGTACTTATTTGACAATCATTGGGCTTGTCGCCCCAACGCTTACGCCTCGTTTTCGATGGTGGCGCGGGCACGCTCGGCAGTCAGTTCTGCCAAACGTTCCTCGTCTACCAGGGTGAGACCCTTGGTCGGGCACGCCTCGGCACACGCCGGACCGCCGGGACGGTCCACGCACAGGTCGCACTTGAGCACGAAGCTCTTAGTCTGCGAACCCACGCGAACGTCGCCCATCAAGACGGGGACCTGCGTGGTCGCCACGCTCACGGCGCCAAAGGGGCATGCCATGACGCAGCTCTTGCAGCCGATGCAGTTGTCCTCGTTGACGCCGATGCGATGGTTCTTTGGATCAAAGAACAAGGCGCCCGTAGGACAGGCCTTGGCGCACGGAGCGTCCTCGCAGTGGTGGCATGCCACCGGTGCGGAGATCTCGTACGTACGCGTCACGCGCAGGCGCGGCGCGGCGATGTTGCCGGGAATATCGTGTGCCTCGATGCACGCCGCCATACAGGTTTGGCACCCAATGCAGCGTGAGGAATCAGCCACGACTCGTTTATTGCCCATGTTGTTCACTCCCTCCTGAATCCCATGCCGGAGAGACCCTGTCGACGTTGCCCCGGACCGCCCGTGGTCCGGCATCGACGTATCGAGTGCATGCGGCGAAACAGGCACTTCGATCGAATTCCTCCAACGATATACAGGTTAAATATACGCAGTTGCAGGGGGCAAACTTGAGCATAGGCCCTGCAATACGAGTGTATTGCAGGGGTTTTGGCAGGTTGGAATTATTCTTGGGTAGCTATAAAGGTGAGTGTATTACATGCGTACGCTTCAGAGATTTTTACACACTCTCATTATGGATGTAATACGCATGTATTCATGTTCATGGTTATCAACTTGAGTGAAATAAAGTAATCGTTATAAGATGCTCAAGTATCGGCACATGCCGCATTTGACCGACTATATTGCACGCTCATTAAGGGGGCCAGTGATGTCATCGACTCAAAAACGAGCCATCCTGCAGGTGCGCATTCGCGAAGAGGACAAACAGCATGCCGAGCGCCTCTACGACGCCATGGGCACATCGCTTGCCGAGGCCGTTCGCCTTTTTGTCGCGCAGAGCATTTTGATGCGCAAGCTTCCCTTTCAGCCGGTCGCCGTGCGCTCAAAGGACGGCACCGCCGCCTATGGATCACTCAAAGCATATGGAGACCCCAATCGCCGCTCCGAGGAGCGCAATGCCTGGATTGAGTACCTTGCTACAGAATGCGACGATTCGATTTTGGGTCCCGAGGAAGTAGATATCCATGAGTAGCACCATCATCGACGAGACCGTCATCCTGCGCTACCTGCTTAATGACGACGAAGTTCTATCACCGCGCGCCGCCAAGGCTGTCTCTTATACACATCTGACGCTGCCGACGATCTTACGCGTGTAGAT
>URKV01000034.1 GCA_900548565.1 uncultured Collinsella sp. | reverse complement strand
GATCTACACGCGTAAGATCGTCGGCAGCGTCAGATGTGTATAAGAGACAGCCATCCCCCAGGCGCTCGCTACCACGAGCCGCGTCTGCTCCAGCGTCAACGTCGCCAGTCTGCGCGCCGGTATCAACATGGATGCCGTGCTCATGGCCGCCCAGACCATCATCGATGCCGCCAAACTCACGGCCGACCAGGATTCCGTTGGCGCCTCCAAGTTTGTCTGCTTTGCCAACATGGTCGAGGACTCCCCGTTTATGGCGGGCGCCGTCCACGGCGGTGGCGAGGCCGACGCCGTCATCAACGTTGGCGTCTCGGGCCCCGGCGTTATGGCTGCTGCCTTGGAGACGCTCCCCGACTCCGCCTCGATGATGGAGGTTGCCGAGAAAATCAAGCAGACCGCCTTTAAGATCACCCGCGCCGGCGAGCTCATGAGCCGTGAGGCAGCCCGCCGTCTGGGTGTCGAGAAAGGCATTGTCGACCTGTCGCTGGCTCCCACGCCTGCCATCGGCGACTCCGTTGCCCGCATCCTCGAGATCATCGGCGTGGGCACCTGCGGTGGCCCCGGCACGACCTGCGCGCTCGCCATGCTCAACGATGCCGTCAAGAAGGGCGGCGTCATGGCCAGCTCCAGCGTGGGCGGTCTCTCCGGCGCCTTTATCCCCGTGTCCGAGGATGCCGGCATGATCGCCGCCGTCGAGGCCGGTGCGCTTTCGCTCGAGAAGCTCGAGGCCATGACCTGCGTGTGCTCCGTTGGCCTGGACATGATCGCCATCCCCGGCGACACTCCGGTCGAGACCATCGCCGGCATCATCGCCGACGAGATGGCCATCGGCGTCATCAACAACAAGACCACGGCCGTCCGCGTGATTCCCGCCATCGGCAAGGGCGTGGGCGACTGCGTCGAGTACGGCGGCCTGTTCGGCCGTGCGCCCATCATGCCGGTGAACCCCAACGCCGGCACCGTGCTTGCCCACCGTGGTGGTCGATTCCCGGCACCGCTGAACTCGCTGAAGAACTAGCTGAGGGGGACTGGCGAGGAGCCCCGGGGAGGGCAAATATATAAGGTCGCCTGCTCGGACAGTCCTGACTCGCACGGAGAGCACATTAAGTGCTCTCCGGCTCGTGCGGAACTCGCGATCGACCTTATATATTTGCCCTCCCCGGGGCTCCCGCACAACGGGACCTCAGTTAGGTTCTATCCCGGTTGCAGTTGCTTCGCTCCTGCACCACTTGGCTGGTGCGGCGATTTGGCGTTGGAACGGTTCTTTTTCTGATATATGCTGGTTGCGGCTCTTCTTTTGGGAGGAGTCGCTTTTTTGTTGCTAGGAGGTTGGCCCGTGGTTGATGGGGATTCTCGTTCTGAGCTGCTTTCTGCGGATTGGAATGGCGAATGGATGCGTCTGCAGGCCGCTCGGCATCGGGCTGATGATTCTTTTGAATGGGATAAGCGGGCTCGGCATTTTCGGCCGCTTGAGACTGCCCCGTATGCCCGGGACTTTATGAAGCTGTTGGCGTTAAAGCCTGGTGAATCCGTGCTTGATATGGGGTGTGGGGCTGGGTCGATTGCTATTCCGCTTGCTCAGGCTGGGCATCCCGTGATTGCAGCCGACTTCTCCCCCGCTATGTTGGGCACCCTTGATGCCGGCATTGAGTATTACGGGCTCGAGAATCTTATTACGCCGCTTGAGCTTGCTTGGGATGATGATTGGGATTTGGTTGGACCGGTCGCCAAGACTGTGGATGTTGCCTTTGCCAGTCGCTCTGTCACCACGACCAACCTAAAAGGCGCGCTTGCCAAGCTTGATCGTACGGCTCGTCGGCGTTGTGCTGTCACGATGGTCGCCAACTCCAGCCCGCGCTATGATCTGCACCTGATGAACGCCATCGGTGCCTCGGTTACCTGCAGCAATGGCTTTGTGTATGCCTTTAACATCCTCATTCAGATGGGTGCCCTGCCGCAGGTTACGTACTTTGAATCGCCTCGTCGCGATACCTTCGATAACCTTGAAGCGGGCGTAGCAGATTTTTCCCGCATGCTTGAGCATGGCAACGAGGATAAGATCGATCGCCTGCGCGACTACATCGCTCAACACATGATTGAGAACCCCCATGCCGGTGAGCCGGGCTCCAAGGGCGTGCCGCAGGGGCGCTATATGCTCGATCATGTTCGTAAGGTTCGTTGGGCGTTTATTGCATGGGAGCCGGTCTCTGCGCCCAGCTCATAGCCTGTTCGCAGCCCGCACCGCCCACTCACTCGGCATCCGCATTCTTTTTGAACTGGGCAAACGCGCTCCACACCACGCCGTTCCTGCGCTATCGTGGGACAGCTCACGTAGATTAAGGCCCCGTCGCGGGGCGCCCCATACATAGAAAGCGAGAACCCATGGCACTGACAGGAGCCCAGGTCAAGCAGCTTCGCAGCATGGCCCATCACCTCAACCCCGCCATCATCATCGGCAAGTCCGACGTCAACGAGGGCACCGTCGAGCAGACGGTCGCCTACCTGGAGAAGCACGAGCTCGTTAAGTGCTCCGTGCTCGATGGCTCCAGCCTTTCCGCCCGCGAGGCCGCCGAAGAGCTCGCTGAGCGTTGCCACGCCGAGGTCGTCCAGGTCATCGGCCGCAAGTTTTCACTGTATCGCGAGTCCTCGCGCAAGGACATCGAGAAGATCAAGCTCGTCTAAGAGCCAATGATCCGGCGATCCAACACATAGCAAGCTTACGGGTGCCCAAGTACTTCGGGCGCCCGTTTTTTATCGCTCGACCAGCACGCGATTGAGCCGCCCCTCCACCAAGCGCTCGTATAGACGCCGCGTCTCGGGCTCGGGCACGCCATTGACCTGCTCCCTCAGATGGTGCATATGCCCGCTGTATAGCTCGACGATATCGCGCCGCCGCCCCGCCGCACTGTAGACGCGCATGGCGCAGCGCACCATATCCTCACGCGCCGTTTCCTGTCGAAGCCCCGACTCCGCCAGCCAAATCGCCGACTGCAGATCGTTTTCTTCTAGAGCGGCATTTGCTCCATTAATCATGCAATCGATGTACTTTGACTGCATAATGCGTCGCATACGCAAAAAGTAGGTGGGATTACAGCCATTGGGAACATACAACGGGCCGGCATAAAGCTGCTCAATCTTAAGGCACAGCTCAACTAAATGGGGCCCGCGCGCACCTGTGCGATTTCCCAAAATCTCACGGCTTATCTGGTCAAACAGCCGTACATCGGTCTTGACGTAGTCGCCGTTGAGTCCGATGCATTCATTTTGGATGAGCACACACGACTTGCCGTCTGGCGTCGGTCCCAAAGCCGACCGCAAGCGCGATATCGTCGAGTACAGGTTGTTGCGGGCGCTATTGAACTCGGCATGGGGCCACAGCTCCATGGCCAGCGTCTCACGATCGACGAGCGCATCCATGCCCAGCGCAAGCCGCTCGGCAAGTGTCGCCGCCTTCTTGCGGCGCCACATTTTGTCCGTGATGGGAAACCCGTCGCGCTCGGCGCGAAACGCCCCAAACATGCGGATCTCGATATGGCCAATCACATCGACACCCTCGGCATCGCCGGCCTGGAACAGACGCTCGCCTTCGCCCTCAAAGTCGTCACGCAGCGAATATCGCGACAGCTCGCGCACCGGGAGCTTCTTTCGAATTCTAGCAGCCGGCTCACCCAGACAATGCATCGCAAGACGCGCAAACAGCCGATACGACGGATCTAAAATCCCCGGGCGGTTCATGGACATCCAGGCTGCAAGGTCGCTATCGCGGCCCGCGGAGGCCAAATGCAGCGCCACCATCCAAGCCTCGGCACCACCGACCTGCGTCCGGCTCAAATCGAGCAGCTCTGCCTCTTCGCGCACCGATACCATCGATGTATTGCGCAAGTACGCCGCGCGCTCTAGCAGCAGTGCGTTGTCGCGTATGTATCCAATCGATTCCTCGGCAAGCCTGAGCACCTGCACCGCACGGAATTTGGCATTGACCGGACGCCCCTCAGCCAGTGACTGCCAGCCTTCCAGTATCAAGCCAAACAACTGAACCTGATTGTCACGCACGCGCACGGCAAAACGGTCGAGCTCATTGAATGCCTGCTCGTCGGTCACCGGCATGCCGGCGAGCAGGCGCCGCGCCGATAACACCATGCGCACCCAGATGGCGAGCGCTCGGATTCCACGCGCTTCGAGCGCCTCGAGTGTCAGGGCCATCTCGTCATCACGCTCGTCAGTCCCTGCATACGACCCATCAAATAGCTCCGTCAACATGCGGTCCGCTCGCACAAACGTCCCCGCGATATCGAGCTCGCAATCGTAGGCCTTATCCGTTTTGAGTCCCGCGAGGATCTCACCGCCCTTCGCCCGCTCGGTCAGCCCATGTTTTATCTCGACATGTGCGGACAGCATATCGAGTGCGACACAAGACGCCTCACTTTCCAACGCTGTATGGCTTGCCGGAAGCCCCAGACCACTATCTCCATAACAGGCGGCCGTAAACGCGTGCGCCACCTTCCACGACACGGGATCGAGCTCGCAAATCGCTTGCTCGCCCGCACGCTCGATTATTGAGGCCATATACCGCGCGAGTTTTGTATTGGAGACGCTCACCGCCGCCAGATAGATGCCGAGTGCCTCGTCAGGCGTCGGCTCCGATGCCCGGCCATCTGACTCGGTCTTTCCCAGCGCCGCGCGGCAAACATCCCCTCCATGCCCCGTCAGGGCCAGATCGACCCCATACTGCCCGGCAAGCTCCAACACCGCACTGCGGTCCAAAAACGCGTCAGCAAGGTCCATCGCGGTATCGCAGCGCCCCGCTTTAATCAATATACGCGCCGCCCGCACAACGAGTTCGGGGCGAATTTCGGCGACCAGCTTGCGCAATCGCAGGCGTGCGTTATCCTCGGTACCCAAGCAGGTAAAGCTCCGGTCTGCTGGATCGACGCCAAAAATGGGATAATCGCGGACAAGATAGGACTGGTCAATCGCCGAAAGCCTAACACCGCAAGCCTCGAGCTCCGAAATATTGCCCTCGCCCATTAAGACCATCAAGCATGCCACACTAAACAGAGCGTTGTTCTCGAGCGACGCCAGATCAACAAGTGCCGCACCGTAGATATTGACGATCTCGTTTTCGAGCATCTGGGCAACGTCTCCCTGCCCGTATAGTCCCGACTGCATAGCCGAGACGAGCTCGGGCACGCCCTGCGTAAGTTGATAGAAGTCGAGCGATGTGCTGATCGAAAACGCAGATGTCCACGCCGAATACTCATAGGCATGCACCTTGAGCATCTGCGCGTTGACTTTAATCGAATCGCCTAGTCCATGAATCAGCTGGCGATTCGAAGGACGGCAGCTCATAAAGACCCCAACCCCCATAGCACGCAGGCTTCGGATTCGGTCGATCAGCTCCTCGGTCTCGCTCTGGCTGAGGTTAGGCACGTTATCGATTGCGATCAGGGAGTGCGGCTTGTCCTTAAGCTCTTCGGTAACGACCTCGAGCTGCATAAACACCTCGCGCCCAATGGCGCGGTCTGCCTCGATGATCCGCACGGGACCTCGCGTCGGATCGTTTTTAACCTCTTTGGCATACTGCAGCAGCACCGAGGTTTTCCCAAAGCCATCAGGCGCGTAGAGGACTACGATGCCGGCCTTTCGGCCCTTGGCGATAAGTTCGTTCATCAAGCGATCGCGTCGCACCGTATAACTACTGCCCAGCGGCATAAGCTCGAGGTCGTCCGTATTGCCCAAATCGTTAACCATGCCCGCTCCTCAACTCGACCACATGGACACCGTAACGCTAGACCATATGTATCGCTAGATGAATAGAGCGATACTACGGTTTAGGATGTTTGTTGGTACGCAAATGGCAAGTTTTTGTTCAGCGTGGTCCGATTGAAACTTATCCCCCAACCAATCAGTCTTTGCGCAGGTCAATGCGCTTGCCAGCTTGTCCCATCCTTTGGCAGTGTACCTCAAATGAGCGCTGTTCAATTGTGTTGCGCAACTCACCTAACGCCAGCTACCGTCTGCGACCTTTTCATAGCATTTATGCATAGTATCTGTTATGGAATGAATCATGCTGCACCAGACGCACCCGTCAAGTTCGCGGCAAGATTTTCGTCAAGCACACGGCGCGCGCTCAGCAAAAAGGCCCCCGCAAAGCGGAGGCCTTCGGCAAAGCTATGTCGAGGTGATAGGCTTTCGCTACTCGCAGAGCGAAAGGGCGGCCTCGTCGGCAACGACAACGCAGTTGGTGTGCAGTTGCAGGATCGAGGCAGGGCACTGGGGGGTAACCGGACCATAGCACATGTCATGCACGGCCTGCGCCTTGGCCTCGCCGTTGGCGACGACCAGGATCATGCGGGCATACATGATGGTCTGAGTGCCCATGGTGTAGGCCTGACGGGGCACGTCGTCGATGCTGTCGAACAGGCGGCTGTTGGCCTGAATAGTGCTCTCGGTAAGGTCGACGCAGTGCGTACCCTTGGAGAAGTGATCATCGGGCTCGTTGAAGCCAATGTGACCGTTGTTACCGATGCCGAGCAGCTGCAGATCAGGGTAACCGGCGGCAGCGACGATCTTGTCGTACTCAGAGCAGGCAGCGGCAGCGTCGGGATTGGAGCCATCGGGCACATGCGTGTTGTTCAGGTCGATGTTAATGTGATCGAAGAAGTTCTCACGCATGAAGTAGTGATAGCTCTGGGGATCGTCGTGCGAAAGGCCGCGATACTCGTCCAGGTTGTAGGTGCTGACCTCGGCAAAGTCGACGTCGCCCTTCTTGTACCAAGCGGCGAGCTGCTTGTAGGCGCCAATCGGGGTGGAGCCGGTGGCGAGACCCAGCACGCAATCGGGCTTGAGGATAACCTGGGCCGAGATGATATTGGCGGCCTTGCGGCTCATATCCTCGTAGTCTTTAGCTTTAATGATCTTCATTACGCGTCCTTTCTCGTACAAGAGAGGCAAGGCTCCCCTTACAAGCACTTGCCCGCGGCCCGCGTCGGCCGCAACCAACGTGTGCGGCCACCAGGGCGAGGTCGCGTAATGTATATGTCTCGTGTCTACCCGCGTCGAGGCCCCTGCCCGTCCACGGTGACCCAAAGCTGTTTAGCTTCGGACAAATCCCATCTTGCCACGGAGGGCGTCCTCTTTCAAGGGCGCCCTCCGTAAACGTGTTTGAATTGTAGGCTAAAGGCCGAGCGCGCTCACTAGCGCTCGCGAGCGACGATGAGTTGGTCCATCTCCTCGACATGCTCGCCAACGGAACCCTTGATGCTCGAGAACTCAACGGAGTTGCATACCAAGATGGGAACCGTCACATCGTAGCCCTCGGCAGCAATTGCCTCGCGATCGAACTCGATGAGTACATCGCCCTTATGGACGATGTCACCCACTTGCGCATGTACGGTAAAGTGCTTGCCCTCGAGCTGAACAGTGTCCAAACCAACGTGGATGAGCACGTCCAGACCATCGACTGTGTTAAGCGCAACGGCGTGTCCCGTGGGAAAAATGGCCTCGACCTTGGCGTCTGCCGGCGCAATCACGCGCGTGCCGGTAGGCTGAATCGCCACGCCCTGACCCAAAAGGCCGGTGGCAAACGTCTGATCGTTTACCTCGGAGAGCGGAATGACGTCGCCCGAGATGGGAGCATCCAGCGTAAGGACTCGACCACGCATACCCAAAGACCTTAGGACTTTAGTGAACATGCTCCCCCTCGGACATACCAATCAATCAAAATAACCTTGTCAGTTTACCACTTGGCACCCGTTTTTGGCCATTAGGGAAGTTCGCGCTTGACAACCTCGACGATATCGTCAACAACACGCTGGGTCAGCTCGTGCGTCTCCGCCTCGGCCATAACGCGAACCAGCGGCTCGGTACCGCTCGGGCGCACCAAGATGCGGCCGCGACCGTTGAGCTCCTTCTCGGCGGCAGCGACGGCGTCCCAAATGGGCTGGCAATCGTCCAGGCCGGCCTTGTAGTCCGAATGCACGTTGACGAGCACCTGCGGGTACTTCTTCATGATGCCGGCAAGGTCGGTGAGGGTGCGGCCGGTGCGCTTGAGCACGGCCAGAAGCTGCAGAGCCGTCACCAGACCGTCGCCGGTGGTGTTGTGCTCCAGGAAGATGATGTGGCCGGACTGCTCGCCACCGATAACGGCACCGTCCTCGAGCATGCGCTCAAGAACATAGCGGTCGCCCACGGCGGTCTGGACCATCTCAAAGCCCTGCTCCTTCATTGCGATGGAGAAGCCCAGGTTGCACATGACGGTCGAGACGATCTCGGAGTTGGCGAGCTTGCCGCGAGCAGCAAGGTCGGAGCCGCAGATAGCCAGGATGTAGTCGCCATCGATCTCGTTGCCCTCACTGTCCACAAAGAGTACGCGATCGGCGTCGCCGTCGTGGGCCAGGCCGATATCGGCGTGGGTGCGCAGCACGAGCTCGCGCAGGGGCTCAAGGTGCGTGGAGCCGCACTCGACGTTAATGTCGGTGCCGCAGTAGTCAGTGTTGATGGCGTGGACCGTGGCGCCCAGGCGCTGCAATGCGGCGGGCGTGGTCTGGCACGAAGCGCCGTGGCCGCAGTCGACGGCAACAACCAGGCCATCGAGCTTAAGGCCGTCGAGCGTGCTGATGGCATGATCGACATAGGCCTTGCGGGCATCCTTCATCTTGATGATGTGGCCCACGCCGGCACCGGTCGGCAACGTGTCGGCAGCCATGGCCTCCTCGGACATGACCCAGGCGCTGATCTCTTCCTCGACAGCATCGGGAAGCTTCATGCCCTTGCGGCTAAAGAACTTGATGCCGTTGAACTCCGGAGGATTGTGCGAAGCGGAGATGACGATGCCGCCGTCGAGCTCATTTTGGACGGTGAGCAGCGCCACGGCCGGCGTAGGGATAACGCCGCAGCAGTGCGGGCGGCCGCCCTCGGCCATAATGCCGGCGGTCAGCGCGCTCTCGAGCATGGTGCCCGAAAGACGCGTATCGCGGCCGATGCAGATGTCCGGACCAAGGAACTTGGTCGCCGCGCGACCCAGGCGAAACGCGAGGTCGCACGAGAGGTCGGCGTTGGCGACGCCACGGACGCCATCGGTACCGAAGATGTTCTGGGGCATAGGATCGCTCCTTCCCAAGTGGGCAAAACGCAGTCGCCCACCCTAGTCGAAAAAGAAAAGCGGGACCCGCCGAGGAATCGGCAGGCCCCGCTTGTACATTGTATCTCGAAAGGAGATAAAACCTTAGCGCTTGGAGAACTGGGGAGCGCGGCGGGCCTTCTTGAGGCCGTACTTCTTGCGCTCGACCACGCGAGCATCGCGCGTAAGGAAACCGGCCTTCTTGAGGTCAGCACGGTAGTCGCCAGCGTTCAGAAGAGCGCGAGCGATGCCCAGGCGCAGAGCGCCGGACTGACCGGAGATGCCGCCGCCATCGCACAGAGCGATAACGTCGAACTGACCGGCGGTGTCGGTCACCTTGAAGGGAGCAAGGGCGTTCTCAACGAGCTGATGACGGCCGAAATACTGCTCGGCGTCACGCTTGTTGATGGTCACCTTGCCGGTGCCGGGGACGAGACGGACGCGGGCGACGGCGTTCTTACGACGGCCGGTACCCTGGTAGACAACGGTGTTCTCAGCCATCTTTAAGCCTCCAGCTCAATCTTCGTGGGGTTCTGGGCAGCGTGCGGATGCTCGGCACCAGCGTAGACCTTAAGCTTGGTCATCTGGGCACGGCCGAGGGTGGTCTTGGGCAGCATGCCGCGAACGGCGCGCTCGATGACCTTCTCCGGGTGCTTCTCCATAGCCTGGCGGAAGCTCTCAGCCTTGAGGCCGCCGTTGTAGCCGCTGTGGCGATAATAGGTCTTCGTGTCGGCCTTGTTACCGGTAAGCTGGACCTTATCGGCGTTGATGACGACGACGAAGTCGCCGCAGTCGCTGTTGGGCGTGAACTGGGGCTTGTTCTTACCGCGCAGGATCATTGCGATCTGGGTGGCAAGACGGCCCAGAACAGCACCATCGGCGTCGACGAGAACCCAGTTGCGCTGGACCTCGCCCTGCTTGGCGTAGTGAGTCGATTTCGAAATCACTTAGACTCCTCCATGTACAGTACGTGTTGTTACAGAGATTCACGGGGCTCTGCAAGTAACCCGTCCATATTACCCCGCTCGCCGCCCGAGTCAACAGGTATTTTGGCTCCGACCAGAGTTTCTGCACATGTCGTCCATGGGTCATGACGTCGCGACGCTAGCGCTCGACAAACGCCTCGATATCTCCCAGCAAGCGCTTTGCCTCCTGGCGACCCTGAATATACAGGTCGAGGAGCTTTGCCGGATCGTGCTCAACGTGACCGACCTCGACCGGCTTTTGCGGAGCGACGACCAACGCACGGCCCTCGCGCTCATACTTCCACAGGTGCATGCGCTGGATGTTATAGCGGTCGTGGCGCGTCTCGATAGCCTCGAGCAGGTAGGGGTAGTCGGCATAGCGAGCGCGCGCGGCTGGCATAAACTCGTAGGGCTTCTTCTCGTATGAACGGTCCTGCGTGACAATAACAACCGCGCGATCGAAGCCCGCCTCCTCCAGCACGTGCTCGATGGGGACCGAATCGGCTACGCCGCCGTCGACGTATTTGTGCCCGTCAATCTCGACCGGCGGCGTCACCAGCGGCAGCGAGGTCGAGGCGCGCACGGCGTCGAGGTCAAGTACGGCGCTTTTGACCGGCAGGTACGTGGCGGTTCCAAAGAGCATGTCCGTCGCGACGGCGTACATCTCGATGGGGCTCGCGTCGAACGTCTCGTTGTCAAAGGGATCCAGGCGGTCCTGGACATCGTTGAAGATAAAGTCGTAGCCGACGATGGAGCCCGTGGACGCAAACGATGCGGCGCCCATGAAGCGGCTGTCGTTGCAGAAAGCCAGGTTGATGCGGTTGGCACGGCCGATCTGGTGCGACTTGTAGTTCACGCCGTTGAGGGCGCCGGCCGATACACCGTAGACAGCCGGAATCTCGACGCCAGCCTCCATGAGGACGTCGAGCACGCCCGCGGTAAACTGCCCGCGAAAACTTCCGCCCTCCAAAACGAGCGCGACCTTGCCGGCGTTCTTTGCCTTATCTTCTGCAGTCATATTGACCTCCTGCGATTGCGTTTTGGCTTTCTTCTACCCAGTTTTGGAATGGAGGGCGCATAGGTTTTGGAGTTGAGGAGATGGGACAGAAAGTGCGTCCCAGTTTGAGGCGGGATTCCGGGATGAACTTTCCGCTAGCCATTCATTTGGAAATTGCATCCCATTCCGAATGAGAATTCCGGGACGCAGTTTCCGCTTGATGTGTCATCCGGAAACTACGTCCCAGTCTGAGTGCGGATTCCGGGACGCGCTTTCCGCCTGGGCCACCATTGGGAAGCGCGTCCCACCCTGCGTTGCCGTAGCGTTTTCCTAACGCTCGCGCCCTGCACAGAGTTCGATTCTCCGCGGTACGGGGCTTGCGTTGAAGTGGGGCATGGGCAGCCGGAGCTCAATCGGCATCGTATCTATATGTGGTCGAGGCTTTGCGCGGAGAATCCGCGTATTTGCTTCGCAAATACGCACCGGCTTCGGCCGCCTGCCGGCGTCCTCGCCCGCGGGCTAAAAACGCTGACGCGTTTTCTTTACGCCCGCGCCCTGCATAGAGTTCGATTCTCCGCGGTATCTATATGTAATAAAAAAGCAGGTAGAAACACTTCTCTACCTGCCTGTAACTGTTGGTGGAGGCGCGGAGAATCGAACTCCGGTCCACGAAAGCCCCCTGATTGGCATCTCCAAGCTCAGTCGCTGGTTTTGTCTCGGACGCTTTGCGCGCAGCGACACGCTCGCGGCGTCCTAATCGGTTCGGTCTTAGCCTGCGCCATACCGATTACGTGCGCAGGAGCATTCCCCTAAAATGACGTCGCGCCGGTGTCGGGGAAATCACCGGGTTGACGCGCCGCTATAAACTAAGCAGCGAGAGCCATAGGCTCAAAAGAAGAGTTGTTGTCAATTCAATTTGACGGTACCCCTGTTTAACGAGGCGAGGAGACCTCGGCTTGCTTCCTCTCTCAGAGCTATCGTGTCGAAACCAGTCGCCCCCGAATGTCGGGAAAGTCTGGATGGTATTGGGCACGGGCACCCAACACCCGTCGACTTTTCAAAGAACATACGGGGCGAGCCCCGCTTGCGGAGTGTTATCTTACCACGTTCTGAAAGCGGACAGCTGTTCTATGCACGAGCTGTGAAGACCCCAATGTGCGCTGCACTTCACACTTTTGCCACCGATCACGTCACGTATATTTTCGCCAAGCACAATTGACCCGTCGAAAGGACCGTTATGGATACCAAGCAGCAACTCGTCAATGCCCTCGCAGGCCTGGGCTCAACCATTACCGAAGCTATGGATGTCATCGAAGGCTTTGTTCCCTGCGGACATCCCGCCCTCACGGTATCGAACGCGCTCGTCGCGCTGGACGCTGACGATGATGCAGCTCTCGCCCAGCAGCTTGAGACCGTCGAGGGCTTTATCGACCACGTGAGTGAGAACCGCGGCGTGTCCGCCTACCACGGCATCGAGGTCGAGCTCGCGGGTCCCAAAGCCGATCTGTTCGCAGCAATCCGCGAGGTAGGCGCCCTTATGCAGACCGCAGGCGTCAAGAACACCCGGGTCAACGAGTGGGTCTACCGCAGTCTGGCAGCACTCGACAGCTCCGACGAAAAGGCAGCTGAGCAGCTCACCGAAGTCCCCGCCATCAAAGCTGCACTTGCCTAAAAAGGCCTGCACCCTGGCGGTTGCGGTACCGCCCGAATGCAGGCCATAAGCTCAATCGAAAACCCTAACGAAGATACGCTTTCGCGTTGCTCAGGCTGTAGGCAATCGTCGAACCGTTGTGCAACAGCGACGACGCCTGCGGGGTAATCGTACCGGTAATGCCCAGTGCCAAGAGTGCTGAGTTGGTGAGCATCACCTTAGAGTAGGAGCTCGTCAGACGATCAACGAGGCCCTGGCTCATGCGGCGCAGGCGCACGATCGCGGCAAGGTCCGTATCGGTCAGGATGATATCGGCGACCTCCTTGGCGATGTCGCTTCCGCCACCCATCGCCAGGCCCACGTCGGCCAAACCGAGCGCCGGCGAATCGTTGACGCCGTCGCCCACCATGGCAACGTGGCGCCCCTCGCTCTTAATGCGCTCCACATAGGCGTACTTGTCCTCGGGCAGCAGCTCGGCCTTAAACTCGTCGACCCCCGCCTCGCGCGCGATGCGCTCGGCCGTGCGCTCGGAATCGCCCGTGAGCATAACGACATGCTTGACGCCCAGCGCATGCAGGTCGGCGATGGCCTCACGGACCCCGGGCTTGAGCGGATCCTCGATACCGAGCACGCCGACGACCTTGCCATCGACCGCCAGATACAGCGGCGACAGGCCCTGCATCTGGAGCTCGATTTGCTCCTTGATGTCGGACTCAAGCTGCGCACCCTCGTCCTCAAATACAAAGTGTGCGGAACCGATGATGGCGCGACGCCCTTCAATGGACGAAGCGATGCCGTGCGCCACGATGTACTCGACGGCGGCATGGCGCTCGCGGTGCTCGAGCTCGCGCTCGCGTGCCGCATTGACCACGGCGCGTGCCACCGGATGCGGGAAATGCTCCTCCAAGCAAGCGGAAAGGCGCAGAATCTCATCCTCGCTCCAGCCATCGGTGGTGAGCACGCAGGCAAGACGCGGCTGCGCCTCGGTGAGCGTGCCGGTCTTATCAAACACGATGGTATCGGCCTTGGCAAACGACTCAAAGTACTTGGCGCCCTTGACCATCACGCCCATCTTGGCGGCATCGCTCATAGCGGTCATGACGGCAACGGAACCCGTGAGCTTGAGCGCGCACGAGTAGTCGACCATCAACGCCGCCGAGGTCTTGATAAGGCTGCGCGTGGTGAGCGCGACCAGGCCCGCAAGCAGGAAGTTCCACGGGACGATCTTGTTGGCGAGGTCCTCCATGTGCGACTGACCCTCGGACTTGAGCGAGTCGGCCGCCTGCACGAGCGAGACGATCGAGCGCAGCTTGGTCTGCGCCGTATTGGCGCGCACACGCACCAAGATGCTGCCGTCTTCCACGACGGTGCCGGCGAAAACGTCGTCGCCCACGCTGCGCTCGACGGCCAGCGGCTCGCCGGTCAGGGTCGCTTGGTTGACCATAGCGCTCCCCTGCTCGACAACACCGTCGATACAAATGGACATGCCGGTGCGCACGGCGACCAGATCGCCGGGCTCAAGCTCGGTGGCGGCAACGCTCACCTCGATGTCGCCGACCACTTTTTGTGCCTTATCGGGCACGTCGAGCAGCGAGTTGATGAGCTCGTTTTCGCTCATGGCGCGCGTGTAGTCCTCGAGCAGTTCGCCCACATTGAGCAGAAACATCGTCTGGCCCGCGGTGTCGACATCACGTTTGACGAACGAAATGCCGATGGCCGAAGCGTCAAGCACGGGAACGGTCAGGCGTGGCTGCGCCAGCTCATGAAAGGCAGCGCGCAAAAATGCCATGTAACCGGCCACGACAAACACCGCACGCAGCGGCGTAGGCAGGAACCAGCGGCGCGCGTAGTGGGCACCGATAAGTGTGGCAAGATCCATAACGAGTTTGTGCTTGCGCGGCTCGAGCTGCATCACGTAACCCGTCTTTGCGTCGGCAATGGCCTGGGCATCGAGCGCACCCAAGGCGTCGAACACGTCCGCACGACACCGCTCGTCATATTCGAGCGCCATCTGGCCGATACGGCCATAAACGCGCACCTTGCGCACGCCGTCGATGTCGCCGCTGAGCTTAAGAAGTGCATCGAGATCGCTCTCTGGCACAGGACCCGCCAATTGAAGAC
>URKV01000033.1 GCA_900548565.1 uncultured Collinsella sp. | reverse complement strand
CGAGATGCTCAGGAGTCTCGTGGGCTCGGAGATGTGTATAAGAGACAGCTCTAATCCCTTCGGGTTTCCCAAGCGCCCGACCTTGCCGTTCAAACCGTCGCTCGCGTACTCAAGTACGCGTCGCTCCTCTTTCACGGCTATCTCGGACACTTGGAAAACCCGTACCGACCGCCCGAATTAATATTCATGGGCGGTCGTTTATTTTGTTTCGTTTGATAGTTGTATTTAGGAGGTCGCTTTATGGCCGACAATCGCAAGCGTGCACCGCGTGGAGGCAAGCAGGCTGCTTCTGGCTCGCGTCCGATTCGCCGTAACGACCGCGCTGCCGCTTCCAAGGGGCAGCGCGAGCGCACCCAAGCAGCGCGTCCGCAGCGCGAGCGTGGCCGCGACAACGTTCAGGCTCCCAAGGGCGAGTTTATCGAAGGCCGTCGTGCTGCCGCCGAGGCGCTACGCACCGGTTTTCCCATCAAGTGCGCGCTCATCGCCGAGGGCGGGGAGCGCGATGCTGCCCTGTCGCGTTTGGTCGATGACCTCAACGCTTCGGGTGTCCGCATTAAGTACGTGCCGCGTGCACAGCTCGATGCGCTGTCGAGCCATGGCGCTCACCAGGGCATCGCACTCGAGGTAGGCAACTTCCCCTATGCCGATGTTGCCGATATTCTCGACCGCGCGGGCGACGGTCCGGCGCTTGTCGTGGTGCTCGACCACGTGACCGACGACGGTAACTTCGGCGCCATCGTGCGCTCTGCCGAGGTTGTGGGCGCGGCCGGCGTCATCATTGCCAATAAGCGTGCCGCCGGCGTGACCGTGGGCAGCTACAAGACCTCGGCCGGTGCTGTCATGCATCTGCCTATCGCGCAGGTTCCCAATATTGCCCGTGCACTCGATGACCTCAAGGCCGCTGGTTTTTGGGTGGGTGGTGCTTCCGAGCACGCCGAGGGCAGTTGCTGGGATGCTCCCTTCGAAGGTCGCGTGGCGCTCGTCATGGGCTCCGAGGGCGACGGCATCTCGCGCCTGGTACTCGAGAAATGCGACTTTTTGACCAAGCTTCCCCAGCGCGGCATGACCGAGAGCCTCAATGTTGCCCAGGCGACCACGGCGTTGTGCTTTGAGTGGCTGCGCCGCAACGCCGGCGAGCTCATGGGGGAGGAGTAGAGCATGTCCAAAAAGAACCGTGCCAAGTCCAAGGCCAAGCGCTTTGGCGAGGGCTCGGCCAAGCCGATTGTTTCGGCCGCGACCTACGGCGTGGGCGGCAATGCGTTTGCGCAGGCTATCGCCGACCCAGTCTCGACGGTGCACTCCAACAAGCCCGAGCTGCTGGTGGTCGACGGTTACAACGTGATTCACTGCACGCCGCGCTACGAAAAGCTCGTCTACGACCATTCCGACGATCCGTATTCCAGCGACGTTCACGATATGGCGCGCACCGCTCTCATCAACGACGTTGCCGCGTTTGCCCAGGGCCGTTACGAGGCCGTGATCGTGTTTGACGGTGCGGGTAATATCTCCAGCGAGCGCCCCAACCTGCCAGCTCGCGGCGTGCGCATCGAGTTCTCGCCGACGGGCGTATCGGCCGACACCGTGGTGCAGAAGCTCTGCATCGAGGCGCGCGAGGAAGGCCGCGCGTGCTCCGTGGTGTCGAGCGACGGTACGATCCAGGCCGTCGTCATGGGCAAGGGCGTCACGCGCATCTCGAGCCGCATGCTGGTGGACGAGATCAAACAGATCGACAACGACGTGCATGAGGCCGAGGAAGCACCCCAGATCAAGATGACCCTGGGCAGCCGCCTGAGCCCCGAGGCCCTGGCCAAGCTCAAGGCGTTGCGTGGGAGATAGGGGAGCTGACGGGCAATGCTGCCTCGCTAACTCCATTCAGCGATGTCGATCATTCTTTCGAGGCGCCACGTTAGCGCCTCTTTTAGATAAGGCAGTCTCGCTGCTAGGGCATCGTTTTTAGACAGAATCTCGATCGCCTCGTCAACGAAGCCTTCGAGTTTGTCGCCGTCAAACCAGCCCATGTCCTCGACGAGCAACATTTGTTTGGCGGGGCTTGAATGAAATTGTGCGCTGGTAAAACTGTGCTCTCCCGCCCTAAGCTCCTCAAGAGAAATGTTGCACCAGAGCGATGAGCCCGAATCGAAGATGGGGGCTGGTCTGCAGGTTAGCGTGTTGACGTTTCGCACAAGGCCAAAGTTACGCCAATGACGGTCATAATTGGCGATGATGTCGTCGCATACGATCATGCGGTCAAGGGCGTCTTTTATATCTGTCGCTCCAAGCTCCTCGCAGTTTGCTACATACCGTTCGTAATCGGTTAGTCGCTCGTCTGCATTTGCATGCTGGTTTACATAGAACGCAGGGACATACTCTTCTTCATCAGTTAAGAAGACATCGCATATGCTCAGGGCGGAAGTGCCCGTGCCCTCGAGCGAGTAAGGCACATAATCGCAGGCGTTTAGGATTCGACGGTGGAGCGCGGTCGCCACCAGCTCGTTATAAGGTTCCTGGTTCAGGTGCGCTCCTGCCTTATGCAGAATTCGACGCCCGCCCTCGCATGTCCAGTACTTTTGAAGATTGCCGTCCGAGGTGTTGTCGGGCTTTGCGGCAGCCACTTTTCCCTCTGGGGCGAAGGGTGCAATGGTTAGCGAGACGTCATCAAAGGCATTATTGAAGAAATTGATATCTTCCCACGCGAGGCCGGAGTCTTGGGGCCTAATCCAATACTGGTCGGATAAGGAGAGGCCAAGATTTCGCTGTACGAGTTCATCGGGAACATCGACTGCGGCTTCTGCAAGCAGGGAGGCAAGCCCAATGCGTGCGAGCGGGATACCGCGGCCGCGCCACCAGATGCGGAAGGAGTCGAGCGATATGGGGCTATTAGGGCCAAATACTCCAATAGGGGCGTGGGCGTAATCGATGTCGGCACCGATGTGGGTAAAGTCTTTTCGCGATGTGCTGTAGACCAGCTGAGCGACCTCGTGCGTGCGATTCATGAGGGTGAACGCGATCTCGTTCTTACCGTGGCCGCGGCGGGGACGTCCCCCCGTTTTGGTCACGGAACGGAGTCGTGTGTCGACGCTGTCTTTGTCGATGAGCCATACACCAGAAGCCTTGCGGGCCTCAAGTGCTCCGTTTTTTATGAGCTCCTGCACCCTGCGCGGAGTGATGCCGAGCAGCTCGGCTGCTTCCTTGGTAGTCAACATCGCGAAACCCTTCGCTAAAACGAATAGTTTTATATAGCCAATTGTAATTAAAACTATTCGTTCTGACGAATGGTTTTAAGATCGAGGGCGAACCGACAGAAATGAACGGACCTGGTACCTGTTGTTGCTGGATTTTGCATATTTGTATAACGCCGTGCGGCCTGTTGCGCCCCGTCCGCAATTCCATTATTCTTAACAAGCTTCGCGCGAAAGCGCCAAGTGTGCCAGTGTGGCGCAACGGTAGCGCAACTGATTTGTAATCAGTGGGTTGCAGGTTCGATTCCTGTCACTGGCTCCATGAGAGTTTCGGGCTCTGTTCCTTGTGGGACAGGGCCCGTTTCTTTTTAGGTGGTGTGCCATTGGGTCAGCGCCCATTCCGTTTTCGGTTTGTCTCAATCTGTAACACGAAGAGGCTGAAAACCGTTCTAGCTGTTACAGAATGAGACAAAGGCCGGACTGGTCCCAGTCATCCTGGTCGAGCGTGGCTTATCGGACATACGAGCGTGGATAATCTCCCGCTTAGTGAATGAGCGTGGATAATCTCCCACTTTGGGCCCAGTGGCACGCCAAAAGTGGGAGATTATCCACGCTCGATTTCAAACGGGAGATTATCCACGCTCGATTCTGTTTGGGAAGCCCGATCTCGACCTATATATAGGTGCAAATGAGTCGTTATCGAAGTAATATTCTGCAGGCTCACTCCACTACGCCAAAGTGTTCCCTCGGGAAATGTCACCGCTATATGCAAATTCACCGTCCTTCATATCCAAACTCAGCAAAACCGCAGGTCAAAGGTATATAGATACGCCCGGCACCGTGTATCTATAGGTTTTCGTTGACAGCCCCCAAGGTGGCATCGTATTATCTTCTTCGTTCGCGGGGGCGGCGGTCCAAAAGACCAAAGGACCTGCGAATACTTGAACGATTGGGAGTTTGCCCGAGTGGTTAATGGGGACGGGCTGTAAACCCGTTGGCTCTGCCTACATAGGTTCGAATCCTATAGCTCCCACCCGTCAAGTGCCTGTATAGCTCAGTCGGTAGAGCACTTCGTTGGTAACGAAGAGGTCACCAGTTCAAGTCTGGTTGCAGGCTCCATCCGGCGGTGTAGCTCAGTTGGTTAGAGCACACGGTTCATACCCGTGGCGTCACTGGTTCGAATCCAGTCACCGCTACCATAGGTAACACGGTGGCTTCTCAATAGTATGTTGAGAGGCCACTATGGTATAAAGGCAAAGTCCCGTCCGGGGACGACCTGTTTAGAGGAGGGCTTTATGGCCAAAGAGAAGTTTGAGCGCACTAAGCCGCATGTTAACATCGGCACCATTGGTCACGTCGACCACGGCAAGACCACGCTGACCGCTGCCATCACCAAGGTTCTCTCCGAGACCGAGGGCTGCAAGGCTGACTTCACTGCGTTCGAGAACATCGACAAGGCTCCCGAGGAGCGCGAGCGCGGCATTACGATTTCCGTCTCCCACGTCGAGTACGAGACCGCTGCCCGTCACTACGCTCACGTTGACTGCCCGGGCCACGCTGACTACGTCAAGAACATGATCTCCGGTGCTGCTCAGATGGACGGCGCTATCCTGGTCATCGCCGCTACCGACGGCCCCATGGCTCAGACCCGCGAGCACATCCTGCTCGCCCGTCAGGTCGGCGTTCCCTACATCGTCGTCTTCCTGAACAAGTGCGACATGGTCGACGATGACGAGCTCATCGACCTCGTCGAGATGGAGACCCGTGAGCTCCTCTCCGAGTACGATTTCCCCGGCGACGACATCCCCGTCATCCGTGGTTCCGCTCTGGGCGCTCTCGAGGGCGACGCCAAGTGGATGGACGCCATTCGCGAGCTCATGAAGGCCGTCGACGAGTACATCCCGACGCCTGCTCGTAACAACGACCTCCCCTTCCTGATGGCCGTTGAGGACGTTATGACCATCTCCGGCCGTGGTACCGTTGCTACCGGCCGTGTCGAGCGCGGTGAGCTCAAGCTCAACGAGCCCGTCGAGATCGTCGGCATCAAGGATACCCAGAACACCGTCGTTACCGGTATCGAGATGTTCCGTAAGTCCATGGACTTCTGCGAGGCTGGCGACAACGTCGGTCTGCTGCTCCGCGGCATCAAGCGTGAGGACATCGAGCGCGGCCAGGTTCTCTGCAAGCCCGGTTCGGTTACCCCGCACACCAAGTTCACCGGCGAGATCTACGTTCTGACCAAGGAGGAGGGCGGCCGTCACACCCCGTTCTTCGATGGTTATCGTCCTCAGTTCTACTTCCGTACCACCGACGTTACCGGTACGGTCAAGCTCCCCGAGGGCACCGAGATGGCTATGCCTGGTGACCACATCACCATCGAGGGCGACCTCATCCACCCGATCGCCATGGAGGAGGGCCTGCGCTTCGCTATTCGCGAGGGTGGCCACACCGTCGGTTCGGGCATCGTCTCCACGATCATTGAGTAAATTAGCTCTTTGATATAGCTGACTTAGAGAACCCGGCACTTATATGGGTGCCGGGTTCTTTTCTGCAATGGATATTGAGCCGTTGCTGGTGTCGAGAGGATCGATAATGGTCCTGGGTGCACCGTCGATTAGATCTCGTTGGCTCCATTGATGTGTTCCAAATATGAATGGGTTCACCGAGAACCAATTGATTCGAGGTTTTCGTTGACAGCACTTACGTAGAGCTGATAAAGTATCAACTCGTGCCCGTACGGGGCGGAAATGAAAGGTTCAGGATACATGCGTACTCTAGTTACTCTTGCGTGCACTGAGTGCAAGCGCCGCAACTATACGACCACCAAGAACAAGTCGACCATGCCTGATCGTATGGAGATTAAGAAGTATTGCCCCTGGTGCCGTCACCACACGCTGCACAAAGAGACCCGCTAGTCTCTAGTCACATACGCCAGTAGTTCAATTGGTAGAGCATCGGTCTCCAAAACCGAGTGTTGAGGGTTCGAGTCCTTCCTGGCGTGCCAGTCATTATTCCGTAAGCTCCCATTTGGGGGCTTACGGTTTACTCATGTATAAGCGCATTGCGCGGAGGTAACCCAAATGGCCAACAAGAAGAACAAGAAGAAGGCACAGCAGCCGGCACCTGCCAACAGCGCTGCCGCCAACTCCAAGGTTGAGGCCAAGAAGGCCGTTGCCAAGAAGAACGAGAAGGCTGCGAAGTCCAAGAAGAACGAGAAGCCTGGTTTCTTCGCCCGCACCAAGAAGTATTTCGCTTCGGTCAAGTCCGAGATGAAGCGTGTCACGTGGCCCGATAAGAAGGAACTCGTGAACTACTCGGTCGTCGTTTGCGCTTCTCTGGTCGTCGTCGGCGTCGTCATCGCTCTGCTCGATGCTGGCTTTGGCGAGGCTCTTGCTCTGTTCTCTGGATTGAGGGGCTAAACCATGTCTAAGCGTTGGTACGTCGTTCACACTTATTCCGGATACGAGAACCGCGTAAAGTCCGATCTCGAGCATCGTATCGAGACCATGGGCATGCAGGACCGTATCTTTGATATCGAGATTCCTATGGAGCGCGTCACCGAGATCAAAGAGGGTGGCAAGCGCGAGACCAAGGATTCCAAGATCTTCCCGGGTTATGTCTTGGTCCGCATGGAGATGGATGACGATGCTTGGACGTGTGTTCGCAACACGCCCGGCGTCACCGGTTTCCTGGGCGGCAACGGTAAGCCCGCACCGCTTTCCCGCGATGAGTACAATAAGATGACTCGTCGTCCCGGTAAGGGCGATTCGCCCAAGCGCACCTCGGTTGATATTGAGGTCGGCACGTCCGTCCGCGTCACCGATGGCCCGCTTACCGACTTTGATGGCAAGGTCTCCGAGGTTAACACCGAGGCTGGCAAGCTCAAGGTCACGCTGATGATCTTTGGCCGCGAGACGCCGGTCGAGCTCGACTTTAACCAGGTCGCTGTCATCGCTTAAGTTTTCGTCCGTTCGCGCGAGCGTGCTTCTTCTGTGACTGCTCATCTCAGGAGTGCTTCTAACACGTGCGTGCTTACGATATAGCAAGTACTTCACACTCGTGATTCGAAAGGAATGACCATGGCTGAGAAGAAGGTTGCCAACGTCATTAAGCTCCAGATTCCTGCTGGTGCAGCTAACCCCGCTCCTCCCGTCGGCCCCGCTCTGGGCGCTGCTGGTGTGAACATCATGCAGTTCTGCCAGGCCTTTAACGCCGAGACGCAGGACAAGAAGGGCGACATTATCCCCGTTGAGATCTCTGTCTACGAGGATAAGTCCTTCTCCTTCATCACCAAGACCCCGCCGGCGGCTCACCTTATCAAGAAGGAGCTGAACCTCAAGTCTGGTTCCGCTAAGCCCCAGGCTGACAAGGTTGGTCAGCTCTCCCAGGAGCAGCTCACCAAGATCGCAGAGATCAAGATGCCGGACCTCAATGCCAACGACATTGACGCCGCCAAGAAGATCATCGCCGGTACCGCCCGTTCCATGGGCGTCACCATCGCTGAGTAGCGATTTCTTTAGGTAATGACGGGTGCTCCGACCGGGGCGCCCGTTATATGTGTGCAATAGGGCACACGATACGATGTGGGAGGGCTCACGCCCGTTTAACCACAGGAGGTAATGCACATGGCTAAGCATGGTAAGAGCTATAACGCCGCTGCCGAGAAGATCGACCGCGCCACGCTCTACACCCCCCTTCAGGCTGCCAAGCTCCTCAAGGAGCTCGACACCGCCAAGTTCGACGAGACCGTCGAGGCCCACTTCCGTCTGGGTATCGATACTCGTAAGGCTGACCAGAACATCCGTGGTTCCATCTCCCTGCCCCACGGCACCGGCAAGACCGTTCGTGTTGCCGTCTTCGCCGAGGGCGAGAAGGCCCGCGAGGCTGAGGCTGCCGGCGCCGACATCATCGGTTCCGATGAGCTCGTCGCCCAGATCCAGAAGGGCGAGATCAACTTCGACGCCGCTATCGCTACGCCGAACATGATGGCCAAGGTTGGCCGCATCGGTAAGATCCTTGGTCCCCGTGGCCTCATGCCGAACCCCAAGCTCGGCACCGTGACCATGGACGTCGCCAAGATGGTCTCCGAGCTCAAGGCCGGCCGCGTTGAGTACCGCGCCGACCGTTACGGCATCTGCCACGTGCCCCTGGGCAAGAAGTCCTTCTCTGAGCAGCAGCTCGTCGAGAACTACGCTGCCCTGTACACCGAGATCCTGCGCGTCAAGCCCTCTTCTGCTAAGGGCAAGTACGTCAAGTCCATCTCCGTGTCTTCCACCATGGGCCCTGGCGTCAAGGTCGATCCCGCTGTCCAGCGTGACTTCCTGGCTGAGTAACTGCTAGTTACTGCCTGAGCAAAGCAAGCATTGCTAAAGAAACCCGGTTCCGCCTCGTGTGGGACCGGGTTTCTTGCTATCGCGTGCCAAAACCACCTCAAAGGGGTCAGCGTCCCCTTTGAGGTGGTTACCAGGGTGTTCTGGCTGTTGAGGACTCGATAGCATCGTGGCGTTTGAGCTCGCGGCGCATGGTTTGCGAGTTGAGCCAGGCTGCCTGCCAGCCACGGATGGGGTAGCGCGTCTGGTCGAGCTCAAACTGAGTATAGCCGCAGGCGTTGATGATCGTCGTTCCACACACATGCTGCCGCCTGCGCTGAAAATCGTAACCGTAGCTTTGGTGTACATGCCCATGCACCATATAGTCGGGCCCCCAGGACTCAAGCGCCGTGTTAAAGCACTCAAACCCTCGATGCGGCAGATCGTCCAGATCACCCATACCGGCGGCGGGTGCATGGGTAAGCAGAATGTCGCACCCGCCGACCATCCTAACCTTACGCGACAACTTACGCATGCGCTTGGACATCTCGCGTTCGGTGTACATGTTGGCGCCGTCGCGATAACGCATGGACCCGCCAAGGCCTGCAATGCGAATCCCTCGGTACGTGTACACGCTGTCTTCTACGCAGATACATCCGCCCGGTGCATGACGTGCGTAGCGGTCATCGTGATTGCCGCGCACGTAGATGAGCGGTTTGTTGATGACCGTAACCAAAAACTCAAGATAGTCCGGGTCCAGATCGCCGGCGGACAAAATCAGGTCGACTCCCTCAAAGCGTTCCTTGCGAAAGCACTCCCAAAGGCATCGTTCTTCGGTATCGGCTATGGCAAGGATTTTCATAGGGCAGGGACTTTCGGCTCATCGTAGAGCTGCGGAATGGTGCCTACCACGTTGTCCGCCAGCCAATTCATCTCGACAATCTGCGTGCTCGGCAGCGGAGGGAAGCCTTCGATCTGTACCACGCCGTTCTGGCTGTGGAGCTCGCCGCCAAAGGGGTTGATGGATCCCTCAACAATGCCATTGCGGAGGAGCTGAACAAGCTTGCGCGTCTGATAAGGCAGACCCGGAGCGTAGCGAATGTCGATAACGCCTGAGCTCATGCCGTACCAGTAGTTGACGGCGCGCACTTGCTGCTCATCGGCGGTTTCGTCCCATGTGCCGTGCAGCAGACTTTTCACGATAAGTTCGTAGTAGCGCCCCCAGTTCCAGACGGGCATGGCGATGCCGGTAACCTTGCCATCGACTAAGCGGTGAAGCCCGTAGGCAGTGGGATCTTCGAGCGACTTTGACATGTCAGCGCCGGTCATGACGCTTACGCCTTCGCGGCACATGGCTTCGGCAAGACCACCGGCGGGAACATCGCCCCAGGTGAGGATGACCTGCGCGCGCGGGTCGAGCAGCGAGGCGCCAATCGCAAAGGCGTTGATCTCGCTGAGTGCGCCCGAGGCGAAGACCGACGCGTGGTAACCGATGCGGTGGTTGTCCGCCATGCTGGCCGCAAGGGCGCCCAGCAGAAACTTGGCCTCGTACATCTTGCCAAAGTACGAACGGACGCTTTGATGGGGAAGGCCGATAGAGCAGTTGAGGAACCGAACCCGGGGATACTCAACGGCAGCCCTGAGCGTGTATTCCATCAGGCGGTGCGAGGTCGAGAAGATGACGTTTGCTCCATGTTTGACAGCCGTTTCCACGGCGGCGTAGAACACATCCGGATCGTGACAGTCCTCGAACGCCTCAGTGCGCACGATACCGCCAAAGTGCTCATCGAGATACTGGCGCCCTTGGTCGTGCAGGCTGTCCCAGCTCGACGTCGCACAGGGGAACTCATGGATAAAGGCGATGCGCAGGGGGTTGGCCACCGAGTAGACGGTCTTGCCCATAAAGAAGTTGAGCACACCGGAGGTGGACTTGGCGGGCGACTCTTCCTCGTCGACGCTCGGTGCTTCGACAAGATCGACCTTGTCCTCGTCATTTTTGCCGGCAATGACCAGCTCGCGCCAAATCTTGCACAGGCGGTTTACAACGATATCCGTCGGCGTATCCAGCAGGCGGTCCTGGTTGTACACATTGAGGTACACGAGCATGGCGTCGGCAGGCGTAATGTCCAGGTGGTCGCCGCCTGCGCGAAGGTAGGCACGCTTAAAGAGCAGGAAAGTGTGGCGCAGGTAGTCGACCTTTTTCTGCGGCCATTTTTCGATAAGGTTCTGACCGAGCATCTTGGCGAGCGTTACGTAGCTTCCCTCACGCGAGAACTCGATCTCGTATAGGGGGCAGACGCGCCAAAACGCGCAGAATTCACCGTACAGGCGGCTTTCGACGGAATCCCATGTGCCGGGGTAGAGACGGGTGACCTTGGCCGAAACCGTCGGGGCGTCTAGGAATTTGAGGACACTGACGCGTTTGTTGCCTTCCTGGACATAGAACCGATGCATAAACTCGGTGACGATGATGGGGTCGCGATAACCCTCGGTTACCTGGATGTCGTAGAGGTTGGACCACTTGCGGGCGAACTCGGTGCCAAACGGCAGCAGGGGCATAAAGTTGCATGAAAAGGCGGACTGACGGCCCTTGGTAACCGTACCGACGACCATTTCGAGCGGAATGTCTCTCAGGCCGACATTCTCTCGCTGGCCTAAGGGGAGCTGGGCAACCAAGCTATCGAGGTCCGTGAGGTACGGATACTCGCTTTGACTAATGGCGCGTCGACGTCCTTGCTCGC
This sequence comes from uncultured Collinsella sp., assembly GCA_900548565.1. GTDB lineage: Bacteria > Actinomycetota > Coriobacteriia > Coriobacteriales > Coriobacteriaceae > Collinsella. The sequence goes on along the minus strand of URKV01000033.1, from coordinate 3,703 downwards.
CGCGCTTGCGTGCTTGACGGTAGGCCTCTTCCATGATGTTGCTCCCTTAGTCGTTTAAACAACTATATGAACCATGGTACCACGAATGAAAACCACAACAAAGGTGCCTGTCCCCTTTGTGGTGGTTTAGGCAATGATGGGGGCGATGGCGCGGATGCAGGCGTCGGCAGCGGTGAAAGTGGTGCTGTCGTCGCTGACGATAAAGATGATCTTGCCCTTAATGCCAAAGTCGCCGATCTCGCTAAAGAGCACATACGGCTCCTTGTCAAAGCCCGAGATGGGAAGCACGGCGGCCTTGGTGGCGCTGGTCAGCTCGTCTGCCAGCGCGTCGAGCGAGGCCCACTTGGACGTGTCCTTTACGGCAACGGGCACAGCCACGCGCCCAAAGGGCATCAAATGCACGAGCGTGTTCTTGGAGATGTTGGAGTTGGGGACGATGATGGTCTGCCCGCAGGCATCTTCGATGGTCGTGTGGCGCCAGGTGATGTCCTGGACCACGCCCGACACGCCGCCGACTTCGATATTGTCGCCAGGCTTGATGATGCCCATAAACGTAACCTGCATGCCGCCAATAAGGTTTGACAGCGTGTCCTGAAAGCCGAGCGAGATGGCGATGCCGCCGACGCCAAGAGCGGCGACGAGCGCGTTTGCGTTAATGCCAAAGCAGTTGTCGAGGATAAAGCTGCCGCCGATCATCCAGATGACGGCGCGTGCGATGTTGATGAAGATGCTCGATGCCGGAAGCGGGTTGTCGTCGCGATTGAGCAGGTGACGCAGGGTCTTGGATACGACCTTGGTGGCGACGGCGGTGCCTATCGCCAAGATGACGGCCCAGATGATGTTGTGGACCCACCGTTGCTCAAAGAAATGAAGAATCGGCTCAAACAATTCCATGTAGGGAAAACCTCCTTATGATCGTCCAACCATGATACCCACCAAGAAGCCCGTCCGATCAAATTCGGACGGGCTTCTGTGCTCGATATAAGGTTTACGCGGCGGGGCTGTAAGGCCCGGCGGTGTAGCTTAGCGTCGACGCTTCCAGATAATGCCGAGCATGATGACGATGATGCCGCCGATAAGGCACGCGCCAACTACTGCCAGCGTGCGGTCTCCCGTTGTGGCAAGCTTACCGGTCGTCTTCTTGGTGATGACCTTCGTGGCCGTCGTGTCCGTCTTAGGCGAGGGCTTAGGCGTCGGGGCCGGTGTGGGCGTGGGGTCCACGGCAGCGGAGCCAAAGCTGATGGTGCCCGCGAGCGAGGCCATCTTGCTCTCCCAGCTGTCCTGCCCGATCAGTGCCCTCAGCGCCGCCTCGCACGTGCCCCACTCGGTGTACTTGGTGGCGTGTGCAAAGGTGGGAAAATCGGTCGTGTTGGTAATGATGTAGTTGTTGGTGGCGACGGTATAGGTCTTGGCGGGGTCGAGCGTGCTGCCGTCTTTGGTGAGTGTGGCACTCACAATGCGCTTGCCTTCGGGCTGCGTCCAATCAATCGTCACGTTGATGCCGCCAAAGGAGAGAACGCTGCCAGAGTCATCGCGCCACTTGTACTTGTCTTGCGCCTCCTGCTCGGTGTGACCGGCCGCCACATAAGCCTGCTGAAGCTCGTAGCTGTCGTTGCAATCGTCGCTGATTTGTAGCGAGTGCTCGAGCGCTGCGAGGAAGTCCGCGCCGGTCATGGTCCAGGTCTCCACGGTGTTGCCGTAGGGCGAGATGGCGATGACGTTGCCGGCGGTCACGTTGCCCGCCGCGATGCCGCCGCGGATGCCGCCAGCGTTTTCGATAGCGAGGTCCGCGCCCGTCAGGTCAAGATAGGAGCTGCAAATCACGTGGCCGATGGTCTGGGCCTTGGTGGTGTCGCCCTCCTTGCTGGGACGGAAATCGGTGGTGCGCACCATTTCCCAACCATGCGTGCCTGCGGCGTCCTCGCCGTAGAAATAGTTGGTGGTGGATGTGCCGAGCACCTTGTTCGATTCGTTTTCAAAGTCCTCGTCGAGCGGCTTGATCTTGTTGCGGACGGCTTCAAGGCGGCTTTGGTAGTCGGAGCCCTTGTCGGGGTCTGCCAAAAGGTCGTTGACGTTCTTGGCGGTGTAGAGCTTCTCGTTGCTGTCGTCTGCAGGGACCGTGACCGTGTCGTCGTCGGTCGTCTCGGTGCCATTCGTGTCGTATTTGTACGGAATGGAAAGCAGTCCCACCTCGGCAAAGGCACTGCCCGCCTCGACAACGTGGATTGTCTTGCCGTCGGCTCCCGTCACCTTCTCGTTAAGGTTGATGTGCTCGTGGCCTGCGATAAGGGCATCGACGCCACGGAGTCGCGTGGCAAAGGTCTTGGCGTCGAGCGTGTGCGCGATACACACAACAACATCGCAGCCCTCCTTGCGCAGCTGCTCTGCCTCGGCATTGATGGCGTTCGCGGCACTCGAGAACGACGTACCCGCGACCAGGTCCGCGCGCAGCGAGGATCCCAGCGACTCATCCATGGCACCCACGACGCCGACCTTGATTTTGTAGTCGAATGTGGAGTGATCCTCGCTATCCTCCCAGGTGCGATCGAGCGTCTTCGTGATGCTCGAGCTCCATACGCCGCTCGTAGACTTCGCGTTCGCGCAGAGCATGGCGAAGGGCGTGCCGGTGGTGCTGTAGCCGGTCATGGTGCGGAGTTTGTTCGCGCCGTAGCTCCAGTCGTGGTTGCCCGGCGTGGTCGCGTCGTAGCCGTCTACATAGAAGGTGTCCATGAGCTCGGCGATGCTCTTGCCCTCGCTCATGGTGGCGAAGGACTGCCCGTGGAAGGTGTCGCCCGCATCGAGCAAAAGATCGGGGGCGCTGTTTTGGGCGCTATAGAGAACCGCCAGCCCATCAAAGCCCACAGTGCCGGTGCCCTTGCTTGCGTTGTAGCTGTACTTGTAGCTGCCGTGGATGTCGTTGGTGTGCATGACGGCCACGGAGCCGTCAATAGCGGCGGGCAGGTTCCCCGCGAAAGCGAGGCTTGGGATGCCTGCGAGCGCGCCGGCAAACAACGCGGTGGCTAACGCAAGGCGGGGGAGTCTTTTCATGGCAGTTTCCTTAGTCCTTAGCCAGAATGTCTGGTTGAATATCGGATTATCGACATAATATGCGAAAACCGCCGCAAGGGCGCCTGTCCCTTAGCGGCGGTTTTGACGTTTGCGCAGATAAAACCTGCCAAAATAAACCTGTCCCTTTTTGGTAGGTTTAGCTCAGCAGCATGCGGTCGTTGGCGAGCTCGCCGCCCGAGACCTCCTCGAACTTCTGCAGCAGGTCGGCTACGGTGAGCGACTTCTTCTCATCGCCCGCCACGTCGTAGATCACGTGGCCTTCGTGCATCATGATCAGACGGTTGCCCAGACGGATGGCGTCGTTCATGTTATGCGTGACCATGAGCGTGGTCAGGTGGTTCTCGTCGACGATCTCCTCGGTCAGGTTGAGCACCTTAGAGGCCGTCTTGGGGTCGAGGGCCGCCGTGTGCTCGTCGAGCAGCAGCAGGCGCGGCCTGGTGAGCGTGGCCATCAACAGGGTGAGTGCCTGGCGCTGGCCGCCCGAGAGCAGACCGACCTTGGCGTTGAGACGCGTGTCCAGACCAAGGTCCAGGCGCTTGAGTAGCTCAACGTACTCATCTTTCTCGGCCTTGGTGACGCCCCACGAAAGGCCGCGACTGTCTCTTATACACATCTCCGAGCCCACGAGACTCCT
>URKV01000032.1 GCA_900548565.1 uncultured Collinsella sp. | reverse complement strand
ATCTACACGCGTAAGATCGTCGGCAGCGTCAGATGTGTATAAGAGACAGATGATGTAGGGAGGAATACATGAACACGATGACTGACGTTGCTGGCAAGGTCTGGAGCTGGGCGTTTTGCCGGGCGGCACATGTTCGTCAACGTGCCAAGGAGCTACTGCAGGAGGAGAGTGCACAGGGTACCACCGAGTACGCCATCTTGGTCGGCGTGCTCGTGGTGATCGCCATCATTGCCATTGTCGCATTTAAGGGCAAGGTCCAAGATCTATGGAACGCTATCAGCGAGGGCATCAACAGCCTGTAGAGGGTAGGCGGCCTGTCGGCGCACTGCTGGTGTTTGCCTGTGTGGTTGTGGCGGTGGCAGTGGCGGTTTGGGGGCTAAACGCCGCGCGGCAGCAGCGTCCTGGGGCCGCCTTCGATTCGGGCTCAGATTCGGCGGTGGCGTCTCAAAAAGATGAGATGCGAGATGCGGACGATTCGGATGTCGCTGTCACGGCGCAAACCTTTCTGCGGATGCTCGACAAGCGGTCTGGCACTGCGACGGATTCGCCTGAGGACAACGCGATTGCGGTCCGGCTTGCATGGTCCGAGGACCGACCGATGACCGAGGCAGCGGCGGATATGTTACGCGCCTACCGCGAGGTGTCAACGGCCCAGCTCGCCCTGAGCGGCTATCTCGATATTAAGGGTAACGTATGGGGCGCCATTGTGCGCGATGGGCGCGGCTGGGTCGATATGGTGACGGTTGCCGCGGATACTGGCGATGCTTCGTGTCGTCTGCGCGCGGTGCGCCTGGCCCCGCAAACAATAAGCTCAAAGGAGGGATCGTGAAATGCATGGCGTTCTGCGTGAAGAGGTTGCCCAAGCGACTGTGGAATACGCCATCGTCACGGTGGCGCTGTTATCGATCGTGCTGGCGATCGCGGGGCTTTGGCGTGCTGGCACCGATGGGCGCTTGGCGGCGCTGGTTGAGCGGGCGGCATCCCATGGCGTTGCCTCGACGTCGGTTATCGACGCCGCTGCGGGCGCTAAGGACATCGTGCTGTATTGATGTTGCGCGCGAGGACCGGGCGCAGTCTACGGTCGAGGCCGCTTTTTTGCTGCCGACGTTTCTGACGCTCATCCTTCTCGCACTGCAACCGGTGTGCCTGCTTTATACGCGCGCGGTCATGGAGTCTGCCGCCGCCGAGACCGCGCGGCTCATGACCACGACGACGGCGGAGGACGACGATCTTAAGGAGTTCACCCGCCGCCGGCTTGCCGCAGTGCCCAACGTTTCGATCTTTCATGCCGGCGGGCCGTTGTCGTGGGATATCGAGCTTGGCCGGGCCGGTGCGGGTGGCGTCTCGGCCGTGTCCGTTTCTGGCGAGGTCAAGCCGTTGCCTGTGATCGGTGCGTTTGCGCGGGCTATGGGTGGTACCGCCGAGGGCGGCTACGTTGAGCTCAAGGTCGATGTCTCGTATCAATCGCGTCCCGAATGGCTGGAGGGAGATTATGATTCGTGGATTGCTGCATGGGATTAAGCGTTTCTGGTCTAGATGCGTTTTGACGCGCCGTCCGAGCTGCCATCGCAAGCGAGGCGGCTTTATGGGCCGCGCCGGTATCGACCTGTTTATCGAAGACGGTGCCTACACCACGCTTTCTTCTGCCGTGGTCATCCTAGTGGTGCTCACGTTGTTGTTTTCGTCGACCGCGGCGATATGGAGCATGTCGCGTGCCGGGGATACCCAGGTGGCGGCCGATAGCGGCGCGCTGGCGGGTGCCAACGTAGTGTCGTCCTATCACACGGCTGCCACGGTGGTTGATGCGAGCATCTTGAGTCTGGGGCTGGCGGGGTTTGCCACGATCGGGACGGGTCTGGTCGCCATCCTCATCCCGGGTGCCGAACCAGTTGCCGGCAATATGGTCGACACCGGGATTGAGATTATTAAAACGCGCAACAAGTTTGCCAAAAGCGCATCGGAAGGCTTACAGAAAATCGAGACGGCTCTGCCGTATCTGATTGCCGCGCGTGCCACGCAGGCGGTGTCGGCGCAGGATACCGATAGTGTGGCCTATACCGGTACGGCACTTGCCGTGCCCAGGACATCCGAGTCGGACTTCGCTGCGCTCAAAGGGTCAGAGATCTCGACCGATGCCATTAAAGACACATCAGATGATTTAGAGCGTGCAGCCGAGGAGCTGCGGAAGGCTTCTGAGGACACGGCGAAGGCTAAAGAGCGCGCTTGGCTGGCGGATTGTGGTGGGTCGGACGAGAGTTCGATTGGCAAGTACTCGTGTATGTGGGAGCGTGCGAAAAAACTAGCAGAACTATCTGACAGCCAGAACCGTCATGAAAAGTCGAGCATCACATGGGAGCCGCAAATAGCGCTCGATCGCGCGAAAACCTATTACCGACAGCGCTTGGCGAATGAAAAACCTCAGGGATCGAGCGTCGAGATGAAAGCGCAGTCAGCCGCTCGAAAAGCGTTCTATGCCTATGCGATTGAAGAGGTCGATCGAGCATACATAAAAGATGATGGTGAACGGTTTTCTGCCTATATCCCACTATTGCCGCGTGTCCCAAACGAGGTGCGGCCGACCGAGCTTTACACCGATGCTGCATGGCCTGTAAGCAACAATGACGGCAGAACATACCTGCATTATGGAGCCGAATGCCCCGTCTATCAGAAAGGGACTCCGAGTGGGCTGGCATCTGTTGCTGATTATGATGGTCGTGATACATGCGAAGCGTGCGGCTTCGGCGTGGTTGCGCTTGGAAGCGCCCTTATGCCGCCTTCGTCCATCAGAAATGGCTTCGAATACCACTTCAATGAATTCAAAGAGGCTCTGGAAGACTACGTCGAATGCCGCAACAAAGAACTCGAACTTGAGCGTCAGACCGAGGATGAGGCCGACCGTGCGGGCAATGCGTTTGACCAGGCCATTAAAGCGCTTTCCGGCGAGCGCCCGCGTATCGCCCCACCTGGACGCAACGGCGTGGTCGCATTTGCAGTTTCGGGTGACATTACCAGCCCCGATCAACTTAACTCCTCGTTTAACACGGCAGTCAGGCTTGGCGATCGCGGTGCTATCTCTGCCGCGGTGCTGGCGCCCGATGAGGCGACGGCGCAAAACAACGTGCTTTCGCGATTTTTCTCGACATTGAAGGAACGCTCGGGCGGCGTTGCCGGCGTGCTCGACGGCGTCATGGATGTTTGGGGACGGCTGCTCGTGGGATACGGTGATATCCAAGGTTCGGCCGACGAACTTATGGACGAGATGATTAAAGACCTAGGAGGGGGCAGCGGTGCGTTGGGCTCCATTGCATCGTGGCTCGGCGATACCGTTTCGGCGTCCGTGGCGGCGCTGGGTTTGGAACCGTGCGACTTGCGCCTGCGAAAGCCGGTGCTGACCGATTCCGCCAACGTCATTAAGAGTCCGGGGTCTGACATTGCTGGTCTCTCTCAAGCGCAAGACAAACTGCGAAGTATTCCGTTGGGCGTGACCGATCCCAAGGCGCTTTGCGAGGCGTTGGAATATCAAGTCGAACGCACCATTAGCGGTACGGTGTTCACGCTTGCGGAGATTCCTCTGCCCGGCGGCGGCTCCATCCCACTCACCGTCGATGTCGCGACACTGGTTGGCGCTCTGGGCGGTGGGTCGTAATGAGTATTCGCATGCGTCTGCGTGAGGAGCGCGCCCAAGCGACGGTGGAGATGGCAGTGGTTACGCCCGTTTTGCTGGTGCTGGCACTCATCGTGTACAACGTCATGATCTTTGCCGGCGCTGTCGCGCGCTTCGACCGCGTGGTGCCCGACATCGTGCTGGCGCACGCTGTGGCGCCGGGCGGGGAGGGTGACGAGAGCTCTGCCGATGCCTCGGCGACGGTTCAGACTCAAATTCTGAATGCCATGGAAGGCTATGACTTGCAGATCGAAGTGTCGAGCGAGCAAGGCGCGGAGGCATCGGATGGTGGCCTGCTCTCCCTATCCGGTACGTTTAGGACCTACACCTGCACCATGCACTATGAGCCGTGGCCGACTTCTCTCAGCATCGCTGGCGTTCCGCTGGGGGCGCCGACAACGTTGTCGCACGAGCGTGTGGTGACGGTCGATCCATGGCGTCCGGGGGTGGTCATGTGACCGCGGTCTCGTCCTACATCGCCTACGCGCGGGCACTCAATAGGCTGGGTTGGACGCCGGCCGAGTTTGTGGTGGCGGAGTCGTTTGCCGTGCGCCTGCGCGGCATGCTGGGACGGCGTCCGGTTGCCGCCAACGGCCTGCCGCTCGTCATGGCGTTTCCACGCTGCTCTTCGGTCCATACGTGTTTTATGGCCTATCCCATCGACATCGCCTTCATCGATGCACGCGGCAATATCCTCGCGCGCTACGAAAACGTATGTCCCTGGTGTATGTGCTCCTGCCCCGGCGCCTGGGCGGTATTGGAACGCCCTTCAATCCTCGCTACACCTCCCGCCCTCCAACAAGTGCCGGCGTAAGAGATTGGCGACAGCGGACTTTCGTCATACGAAATTGGGTAAGATGGAGGAGAAGGTGCATGGATGTTGAGATCCATCCGAACGCCAAAAAACGCTTGACGGAAAAGCAGGTACTAGGTGCCTGGTTCGTGGTTACTGAGTGCATTCGCCGCGAGTCGGAGGACGAGCCGCCGAGATGGCTTGCCATTGGATGGCTTCCAGATGGTCGAAGTGTGGAACTTGTTGCGGTCGAACTAATTCGTGGATGGCTCATTATTCATGCCCTGTCTCCGGTTCAGAAGAAATTCTGGCAAGAGATCGAGCGAGCTCGGCAGAGGGGTCGATGATGAGCAAGACGTATACGGCCGCTAATGGTCAGGTTGTAACGGATGAAATGATTGACGCGTGGTGCGAGTCGTACGAGCGCGGAGAGTTTCCGGATGGCGAACACACCGTTGGTGGGATCGTGCATGGACGGCCCCCGCTCTCAGGTGAGGGGACGGCAACGCTGTCGGTCAAGATTCCTCTGGGAATGAAGGAGGCCATTCGTCGACGGGCGGCTGCCGAGGGGATGACGCCAAGTGAGTTTGCCCGTGCGGCTCTGAGCGAAAAACTTCTTGCTGCCGGCTGATGCCTCTGACGTGCCGATTTATAGAACCGAGGCTGTGCTCAAAAACTTTTTTAAAATTCTCGGTTGACCGGAACGCGTCCTTGGTTATACTAATCAAGCCTTGAAACAAGGCACACCTCAAATGGCTGGGTAGCTCAGTTGGTAGAGCAGAGGACTGAAAATCCTCGTGTCAGGGGTTCGATTCCCTTCCCCGCCACCTTGAATTGACTAGGACCTCTGCAAAGGGGTCCTTTTCTTTTATACAGCCCCCACATGGAATCGAACCCCGTGAGGGCGCGGAGCTGAGTAAACGCGTAAGCGTTTGCCAGCGCAGCTCGCAAGGCGCGTAAGCGCCGCAGCGGTCCGTCCGCGCAGCGCGCGGACGCGATTCCCTTCCCCGCCACCTTGAATTGACAAGGACCTCTGCAAAGGGGTCCTTTTTCTTTTATCGAGGGCTCTGCGGAAATTGCGTCCCGGAATTTGGCTTCAGAGTGGGGTGCGTTTTCCGCTTTGAGGCCGCTTGGGAAAGCGCGACCCGGAATCCGGCGTCAGAATGGGATGTGCTTTCCTTTTGCGGTCTTTGGCGGAAACTGCGTCCCAGATCCCGCGCTCAGAACGGGATGCATTTTCCGGTTGAGGCCTCGAACGGAAAATGCATCCCAGTCTTTTGCGAAAAACGGGACGTGCTTTCCGGTGCCTGCCTCCGGCGCGCGTACACGCCTCATCGCGCCATCTCGGGCCCGCCCGCTCAGACATTCCTCCCGCTTTTGTGCCACTTTACAGACCGTTCGGTCGTCTGTCCGCACGCGCGGGTATACTCAAAACGATACTTTTCCTATGCAATACGATGCAGGCTCGGCCTGCACGATCCGAAGGGGGCAGTGATGGAGAGGATACTCGGCGTTAATCTCTCTGGCTGGTTTATTCCCGAGCCTTGGGTGACCCCGTCGCTGTACGCGGCGACCGGTGCATCCAACGCGGCCGAGCTGCAGGAGGCCATGGGCACCGCCGCCTATAACGAGCGCATGCGCCGTCATTACGAGACGTTTGTGAGCGAGGACGATTTCCGCCGCATGGCGCAGATTGGCCTCAATGCCGTGCGTCTGCCGGTACCCTGGTATGCCTTTGGCTCGCAGGAGTCCGATGCGTCCTACATCTCGGTTGTCGACTACATCGACCGTGCAATTGAGTGGGCTGCCAAGTACGACATCCGCGTGCTGCTTGATCTGGCGACGGTGCCCGGTGGCCAGGGCGATTCCAACGATTCGCCCGCCACGCCAGAGGCTGTTGCCGAGTGGCATTCGTCCACCAACGGTCGTCATGTCGCACTCGACGTGCTCGAGCGCTTGGCCGATCGCTACGGCGAGGCCGAGAGCCTGCTGGGCATTGAGCTGCTGGATACGCCGCAGATGAGTGTCCGCAAGAGTCTCTTTTCCATGACGGATGGCATTCCGGCGCACTACCTGCGCAACTTCTATCGCGATGCCTATGAGCTCGTCCGTTCGTATATGCCCGAGGATAAGATCGTCGTCTTCTCGTCTTCGGGGCATCCCGGCGAGTGGAAGCATTTTATGCGCGGCGCCAAGTACAAGAACGTCTACATGGACCTTCACCTGTACCATTACCGCGACGAGCATGCGCTCGACATCACGAGCCCCCGCGGGCTGACGACGGCGATTTCGCGTAACAAGCGCGAGCTTAAAGAAGCGATTTCAACTGGGTTCCCCGTGCTGGTGGGCGAATGGTCGGGCGCGGCGATCTTTGCCAACTCGTCGGTTACGCCCGAGGGCCGCAATGCCTACGAGCGCGTGTTTATCGCCAACCAGCTGGCTTCGTTTGCGCCGGCTGCCGGTTGGTTCTTCCAAACGTGGAAGACCGAGAAGCGCATTGCAGCATGGGACGCCCGCGTGGCGCTCGGTACGCTCGAGCGCGGCATGATTGAATAGGTTGATATGACGCAAAACAGCGCCCATACGGGCAAACTCTATGTGGTCGGAACGCCCATCGGCAACTTGGGCGACCTGTCCCCGCGCGTTGGCGAGGCCTTTGCCGCCGCCGATGTCATCTGCTGCGAGGACACGCGTGTGACGTCAAAGTTGCTGATGCACCTGGGCATTTCCAAGCCGCTTGTCCGTTGCGACGAGAATGTGATCGCCAGCCGCGCCGTCGGCCTGGTCGACCGTCTGCTGGCGGGGGAGACCCTCGCTTTTGCCTCGGACGCCGGCATGCCGAGTGTGTCCGATCCCGGACAGGCGCTGGTCGAGGCGGCGCGTGAGGCCGATGTGCCCGTTGAAGTTATTCCCGGGCCCTCTGCTTGCGTCACGGCGCTCGTTTCGTCCGGCATTCCCTGCGAGCATTTTTTCTTCGAGGGCTTTTTGGGCCGAAAGCACGGCGACCGCGTGCGCCGTTTACAGCGCCTTGCCGTGGTGCCCGGCGCACTCATCTTCTACGAGTCTCCACATCGCATCGTGGCGACGCTCGAGGCCGTGGCGGAGGTCTTTCCCCAGCGTGAGGTTGCCGTCTGCCGCGAACTCACCAAGCTGCACGAGGAGGTCTTGCGCGGGCCCGCTGCTCAGCTTGCCGAGGAGCTGCATGCTCGCGGCGAGGTAAAGGGCGAGATTGCGCTGGTCATCGCGCCGCCGAGCGAGGATGAGGAGGCCGGTATCGTGCCGGTTGGCGCCGCGGCAGCGGATCCCGACGAGGCCCTGCGCGAGGATATCCGCGCCGCGCTCGAGGAGGGGGAGCCCGCCTCTGCGGTGGCCAAGCGCCTGTCTCAGAAGTATTCGCGCCGCAAGCGCGATGTCTATGCCATGGTGCTCGATATGCAATAGATGGAGGATATCCAGCCCTTGCGCTAGAATCATCCCCTGTATGCAACGTTTTTCTGGAGGACAAACCCCATGGATCAAAGCAAGCCTTCGTTCTTTATCACGACGCCCATCTACTACGTCAACGCCGATCCGCACCTGGGCACGGCTTATTCCACCATCATCGCCGACGTTCAGGCTCGCTATCGCCGCTCCGCCGGCTATAACGTCAAGTTCCTGACCGGCATGGACGAGCACGGCGAGAAGGTCGCCGAGGCCGCGGCCAAGCACAACATGACGCCGCAGGAGTGGACCGACAGCCAGGCTCCGCACTTCAAGGAGCTTTGGAGCAAGCTCGAGATTTCCAACGACGACTTCATCCGCACCACCGAGCCGCGCCAGCATCATGCCGTGCAGTACCTGTGGGAGCGCATGAAGGAGTCCGGCTACCTGTATAAGGGCAGCTACGACGGTTGGTATTGCGTGCCTGACGAGACCTACTTCACTGATACGCAGGTCCAGAAGGGCGACGAGGAGTACGGCAGCGTCGGCCAGCACCTGTGCCCCGACTGCCACCGTCCGCTTGAGCGCGTGCAGGAGGAGTCCTACTTCTTTAAGCTTTCCGCCTTCCAGGACAAGCTGCTCAAGCTCTATGACGAGCACCCCGACTTTGTCGAGCCTGCGTTCCGCATGAACGAGGTACGTAGCTTTGTCGAGGGCGGCCTTAATGACCTTTCCGTGAGCCGTACGAGCTTTGACTGGGGCATTCAGGTCCCGTTTGACGAGGGTCACGTGACCTACGTGTGGTTCGATGCGCTGCTCAACTATATGACGGCCGTCGGCTACGGTGTCGACACCGACGAGGCGCGTGCCGAGCTGGCCTATCGCTGGCCCGCGCAGTTCCACATCGTGGGCAAGGACATCATCCGCTTCCACTGCGTCATTTGGCCCGCCATGCTCATGGCCATCGGCGAGGCCCTGCCCGAGCACGTCTTTGCCCACGGCTTCCTGACCGTGCGCAATGCCGAGACCGGCAAGGCCGAGAAGATGTCCAAGAGCCGCGGCAACGCCATCGCTCCGCAGGACGTTATCGACATGTTGGGCGTCGAGGGCTATCGCTACTACTTTATGACCGACGTCGTCCCCGGCACCGACGGTGCCATCAGCTTCGATCGCATGGAGCAGGTCTACAACGCCGACCTGGCCAACAGCTGGGGCAACCTTATCTCGCGTTCGCTCAACATGAGCGGCAAGTACTTTGATGGTTGCGCGCCCGCCAAGCCCGCATCGTTCGATGCGTTCGACAACCCGCTGGCAAAGATTGCCGACGGTTTGGTCGAGCGCTACATGGCCAAGATGGACGTGCTCGATTACGGTGGAGCCAAGGACGAGGTCATGGAGCTCATCCACGCCGCCAACCACTACATCGAGGACTCCGAGCCTTGGGCACTTGCCAAGGACGAGGCCAAGGCTGACGAGCTGGCGTTTGTGATCTACAACCTGCTCGAGGCCATCCGCATTGCCGCTCACCTGCTGATGCCGCTCATGCCCCAGACTTCTGCCGAGGCTCTGCGCCGCCTGTCCTGCGAGGACGAGGCCGCGAGCGACGACCTCAAGGGCATTTGCGCTTGGGGCCTGCTTGCTGGTGGTCAGCCCGTCGAGAAGGGCGATCCGCTGTTCCCGCGTCTGGCGTAGAGACCGCGCGAGCGCCATATCGGCAATTTGCTGTTTAGCTGTAAGGGCATGGCCGCCACGGTCCATGCCCTTTTGTTTCAAGACGCCGCCATCATGCTAAGGAGGCAACCATGACAACTTCGCCTTTGGCAAACCCCACGGCCACCAGGGAGCTGCTGGAGGAGTTTGGCCTTGCGACCAAGCATCGCCTGGGCCAGAACTTCCTGATCGACAACCATGTAATTGAGCGCATTTGCGAGCTTGCCGAGCTTGCAGGCGATGAGCGCGTGCTCGAGGTTGGTCCGGGCGTTGGTACGCTCACGCTTGCGCTGTTGCAGGAGGCGGCGTGCGTCACGTCGATCGAGGCCGATCCCGAGCTCGAGCCGGTGCTCGATGCTCACGCCGCCGACTACGCCAACTTCCGCTTTATCATGGGCGACGCGCTTAAGGTGACGCCGGAGCAGATTGAGCAGGCCGCCGGCGGTGAGCCGACGGTATTTGTCGCGAACTTGCCCTATAACGTGGCGGCGACGATCATCCTGCAGTTCTTCCAGACGATGCCCGCGCTCAAGCGTGCCGTCGTCATGGTGCAAAAGGAGGTTGCCGATCGCATTGCCGCAGTGCCGGGCAACAAGACCTATGGCGGCTATACGGCAAAGCTCGGCCTGTATGCGCAGGTGACGGGTCGCTTTGAGGTGCCGCCGCGTTGCTTTATGCCGGCGCCGCACGTGGACTCGGCCGTCGTGCGTATCGACCGTGTTGACGGCGTGGTGCCCGAGGGGCTCGATCGCGAATTTGTGGCCCGCGTGATTGATGCTGCATTTGCTCAGCGTCGCAAGACCATCCGCAATTCCATGAGCGCCAACGGTTTTGCCAAGGACGTGCTCGATGCCGCTTTTGAGGTTTGCGGTATCGCACCCACCACGCGCGCCGAGACGCTCGATGTTGCCGACTTTGTCCGTCTGGCCCGGGAGCTAATCCATGACGCCTAATGCCGAACGCGTGACGTTTACCAAGAAAAAGAAGACGGTTGCTTGTCCCGTGCCCTTGGCGCCGCTTGCCGACACGCATGCACATCTGCTTTCGTTTTGGGGCAAGGATGTGCCCGAGACGCTCGTGCGCGCCAAAGCTGCGGGTGTCGACCTGCTGGTGACGATGTTCGACCCCATCGCTGACAAACGCAGCGTGACGGACTATAGCGACTGGCTCGTGCGCGAAATTCTGCCGATGCAGGATATCCCGCAGATCAAGTATCTTGCCGGTGTGCATCCGTATGGCGCGCCGGACTATACCGACGACGTTCACGCACAGGTCGTTGCCGCACTCGATGACCCTTTGTGCGCCGGTATCGGCGAGATCGGTCTGGACTACCACATGGATTACGACGATGACGTCGCGCCGGCGCCCCATAGCGTGCAGATTGACTGTATGGCACGTCAGCTCGAAGTTGCCGTGCGCCGCAATGTGCCGGTGGAGCTACACCTGCGGCACGAGGACTCGGATGGGGAGCGCACCTCGCACGTTGATGCGTACAACGTACTGCGCGAGGTGGGTGTGCCCCAGGCCGGTTGTGTGCTGCACTGTTTTGGCGAGGACCGCGCCACGATGGAGCGCTTTGTGGAGCTGGGCTGCTATATCGCCTATGGTGGTGCGGCCACCTTTAAGCGCAACGACGACGTGCGCGAGGCATTTGCGGCAACCCCACTCGATCGAATTTTGTTCGAGACGGATTGCCCGTATATGGCTCCGGAGCCCATCCGCGGTCTTGAATGCGAACCCGCAATGATCTCCATTACGGCAAACGCGCTGGTTAACGACCGTGTCGATCGCACTGGTGAGGACGCCGAAACAATCGCGCAAGCCGCTTGGGAGAATGCCTGCAAACTTTTTCAAAAATAGTTCTTGCGTTCGTGGTGGCGCTCCGTTATTCTAATTCCTGCACGCGGGCGTGGCGGAATTGGCAGACGCGTACGGTTCAGGTCCGTATGGGGGCAACCCCATGAAGGTTCAAGTCCTTTCGCCCGCACCATTAAATGAAAGAGCTCCCAGTAATGGGAGCTTTTTTGTTATGGGCCCATCGCAGGGACTTGAACCTGTGAAGGAGCGAGCGTAAAGAAAACGCGGAGCGTTTTTAGCGAGCTGGCGAGGACGCCGGCAGGCGGCCGAAGCCGGTGCGGATCCGCGAAGCGGATACGCGGACGTCCTTTCGCCCGCACCATTAAATGGAAGAGCTCCCAGCAATGGGAGCTTTTTTGATATGCACGATCTCCTTGGACGGGTATCCTAGTGCCAACGTGTGCCTATCAGAGGAGAGACCATGCTGTTGTCCGGAATCATTGCCGCCCTTACGAGTCTTCTGCTTCCCATCATCATTTTGCTGCTGCTGCTCCCCAACGCCTGCTATGTCGTTGAACAGCAGCATGCCGTAATCATCGAGCGCCTGGGCAAGTTTAACCGCATCGTCAACGCGGGCTTCCACATGAAGGTGCCCGTAATCGACCGCAAAGCCGCCACGGTGAGTCTACGCACCATGAAAAACGGTTTTGGTATCGACGTTAAGACCCAGGACAACGTGACCATCGGCCTTGAGGTCTCTGCTCAGTACCACGTGAGCTATGACATGGGCGCCGGCCCGGCAGATTCGGGTATCTACAAGAGCTACTACATGCTGCAGGAGCCCGTCGACCAGATGCGTGACTTCATCACCGACGCCCTGCGCTCTTCGATCCCCGTCTACACACTCGATGAGGTCTTTGCCAAGAAGGATGACATCGCCAAGGATGTCAACGCTACCGTTTCCGAGCAGATGGCCGCCTACGGCTTCACCCTCGTGTCGACGCTCATCACCAAAATCGCACTGCCGACCGAGGTTGAGAACTCCATGAACGACATCAACGCTGCCCAGCGCAAGCGCGCTGCGGCACAGGAGCTCGCTGAGGCCGACCGCATCAAGCGCGTCACCGAGGCGACCGCCGAGGCCGAGGCAATGGAAAAGGCGGGTGAGGGCATCGCCAACCAGCGCAAGGCCATCGCGCTGGGTATCAAGGATTCGCTCGAGATCATCCAGGAGACGGGTGTCGGCAATGACGAGGCCAACCAACTGTTCATGTTTACGCAGTGGTCCGAGATGATGACGGAGTTCGCTCGCACGGGTAAAACCTCGACGGTCGTGCTGCCGAGCGACTTTTCGCAGTCGGCCTCGATGTTCGAGCAGATGCTGACCGCCAGCAAAGTTCAAAACGATTCGAAGGAGTAGACGCGCGTGAAATACACCGTCGTTTGCGTCGGTAAGCTCAAGGAGCGCTTTTGGAAGGACGCGTGCGCTGAGTACACCAAGCGCCTAGGTGCCTATGCCAAGGTTGATATCCGCGAGGTGGCCGATATCGACCCGGCTAAGGCGGGCGGCGTGGATGCCGCGCGCGACAAGGAGGGGGCGGCGATTCTTGCTGCCTTGCCGTCTCGAGCGCATGTGATCCTGCTGGCCATTGAGGGCAAAGAGCGCTCAAGCGAGGAGTTTTCGGCGCGGCTCGATGATCTTATGCTGCGTGGTAACAGCGACATCGCCTTTGTGATTGGCGGATCGGACGGCGTGAGCGATGACGTGCGCGTACGAGCCGACGAGATGCTCAGCTTTGGACGCATTACCCTGCCGCATAACTTGGCGCGTGTGGTGCTGCTGGAGCAAATCTATCGCGCTTGCAAGATCAGCCGTGGTGAGCCGTATCACAAATAGGTCGGCAATACGAAACAATGCCGTGGGACAATAGCCTTCGTTTTGAAGAGCGTGTCTGAGAGGACGATGAGATATGAAGATTGGATTTGTCGGTTTTGGCAATATGGCGAGCGCTATGGCCGATGGCTGGATCGCTGCCGGTGTAGCTGCGAGCGACATGTGCGCCTGTGCGGGTCGCTACGACGCACTGGTTGAGCGCTGTGAGGCGCGTGGGATGGCCGCTTGCCACGATGCCGCCGAGGTTGTCGCCGCATCCGATATCGTGGTCGCTGCGGTTAAACCGTACATGATCGAGAAGGTATTCGCCCCGCTCAAGGATGCTCTTGCCAAAAAGGTCGTTCTGTCGGTTGCCTGGACCTGGGACAGTGCCAAGTGGGAGCAGGTCCTGCCGGGCGTCGCGCACATCTCGACGGTGCCCAACACACCGGTTTCGGTGGGCGAGGGCGTCATCGCTTGCGAGAAGGCTTCCACGCTCAGTGATGAGCAGAGCGCAGTGGTGCTTGATCTGCTTGGCAAGCTCGGTGCGGTGGTCGAGCTCGATACGAGCCTGCTGTTTGTGGGCGGCACGGTGGGTGGTTGCGCTCCGGCATTTGTCGCTATGGCAATCGAGGCCCTGGGCGATGCGGCGGTCAAGCACGGTATCCCGCGTGCCGATGCCTATCGCATTGTGAGCCAGATGGTGCTGGGTACGGCAAAGCTGCAGCTTTCAACTGGTCAGCATCCTGCGGCGATGAAGGATGCCGTATGCTCGCCCGGTGGCGCCACCATCAAGGGCGTCGTTGCGCTCGAGGACGCCGGCATGCGCAGTGCCCTGGTCAAGGCAATTGACGCAACTCTCCAATAAAACCGACCAAAAAAGACAGGTTTATTTTGGCAGGTTTTTCCTGCGGTTTTGTCGTATGTGCGAAAAGCGCCCCGCAACCGGATCGTTACCGGTTGCGGGGCGCTTGCGTTTGCCCAGATAAAACCGACCAAAATAAACCTGGCCCTTTTTGGCAGGTTAGTCCCAGAAGCTGTCTTCCTCATCCTCGGACTTGGGTCCGCGGTCGACGTACATCTTATGGGTACGCTTCTCCATTACAAAGGCAAGAATCGCAAATAACAGGATGCCGCCGGCGAAAAGGATGGCAAAACCGGTGCGGGTGCCAAACAAAAAGGAAAAAACTGCGTCCATTGGGTGCCTTCTTGCGTAGTTGAGTTGGGTCGTAAACGCTCATAAGTATATACTTGCCCATACATGTACAAGGTTGCAACCTAAATGGAATGTATATCGCCGGAGGATCTAATGCTTGATATCAAGTTTGTTCGCGAGAACCCCGATGCCATCGATGTCGCCATGGCTAACCGCCAGACGTCTTGGGATCGCGAGAAGTTCTTTGAGCTCGACGACGAGCGTCGTGCCGTCATCACCGAGGTCGAGGAGCTCCAGGCTACGCGCAATGCCGAGTCCAAGAAGATCGGCGCCCTGATGAAGGAGGGCAAGAAGGACGAGGCCGAGGCCGCCAAGGAGGCCGTGCGCGCCGTCAACGAGAAGATTGACGGTCTGGCCGAGCGTCGTACTGCCCTCGAGCAGGAGCAGTACGACTTCATGGCTCACCTGCCCAACATTCCTTGCGAGGCCACGCCGTACGGCAAGGACGAGGACGAGAACATCGAGCGCCGTCGTTGGGGCACCCCGCGCGAGTTCGACTTCGACTTTAAGCCGCACTGGGATCTGGGCACCTGTCTCTTATACACATCTCCGAGCCCACGAGACTCCTGAGC
>URKV01000031.1 GCA_900548565.1 uncultured Collinsella sp. | reverse complement strand
TGGCGGGTGTTGATGACAGCCTGGGCGATATCGTGCCCGACCGTCGCCTGACCACGGTGCGCTTTGACAACAAGCGCGTCGGCATGTGGGCGGTCGACAAGATTGCCGGCGCCGAGGGCGTTGAACCCGGTGTGGAGCACATGCTGTTTCCGGGCGTGCTCGTCGAGGGCGATACGGTGCGCGATTGGCGCTAGAGCGCGGGTCTGTTTGGGTTTCCGCTAATTGTGTTCGATATTGTTCAGATTGGTTTAAAAACCGTTCACGGGCGAAAAGTGACCGTTCATAGCTCGAAATTACGTTTTGCGCTGTTCTTTTTTGTTTGAATGTTATTGTTTCTGACATACACAACGCAGCGCGTATGCCCGGACGCGATGCTCTCCATTGGTTCATATGTGAAAGGAACGCAATATGGCAACCAAAGAAGAAATCTCGATGGTTGGATTCGAGATCGTCGCATACGCAGGTGACGCCCAGACCGATCTGCTTGCAGCGCTCGATGCTGCTCGCGAGGGTGACTTTGAGAAGGCCGAGCAGCTGCACAAGGATGCCAGCGATGCGCTCATCGGTGCCCACGACACGCAGACCAAGCTGCTTTCGCAGGAGGCCGGCGGCGGCGAGATGGAGATGACCTTCATCATGGCTCACGCTCAGGACACCCTCATGACCACTATGATCCTGGAGAAGCAGACCCGCTTTACCATCGATGCCTACAAGCGCATCGCCGAGCTCGAGGCCAAGCTCGCCTAACGAGCCCTCACAACCAAGTCCCCTTCCAAAAGCCCTGCCGCCACCCGCGACAGGGCTTTTTCTGTCCTCCTCCCCGCAACTCATCCCGAGATAGTCATTGGGGACGTTCTTAAACGACTAGTCATTGGGGACAGTCTTGGTGCGCTCCGTTCGTCTTCCCGTTCGATTTTTGCTCGGTGGGTATACTTTCTTTCGCATTAAACGCCGGACTGAGGAGGTATCCAAATGCCGGATAACGGGTCAATACAAAAAAGAGACGCGCACGAGATGGCTCATGGGCGTTCTGTCCAGATAACCGAGCACACGACGGTAACAGAGCTGCAGCCCAGCCTGTCCGATGTCGTGTGCGCAAACAAAAAGCTGCAGATTGGCTTTATCGTTGCGCTCGTGGTACTGGCGCTGCTGTCGGGCTTTGTAGCTCGTCCGCATTTCGCCGATACCAAAACTTGGGACTCCACCATCGAGGTCATCGATCAAAAGAAGGGCAATGTTTTGGCGCTCACGACCTCGTGCGTGGCGCTGTCTGCGGGCATTACCGCGCTGCCGGGTGATACGGGAACGCCGGTTGCCGAGCAGCTCGCACAGCTTTCGGGTAATTTGGGCATCGTGCTTGCCGTGCTCTATCTCGAGAAATACCTGTTGACTATTTTGTGGTCGGTTGGCCTGGGCATCCTGGTTCCGTTTGCGCTGGTACTCTTTGCAGCGTCGCTCGGCATTCACGGACGCTGGAGCACCAGCGCCGTCCTGCGCCGCGTGGCAACGCGTGTGCTGGTGGTCGCCATAATTGGCATGGTGTTGGTGCCTGCAAGCGTATGGGTGTCGCAAAAGGTCGACGAAACGTATCGAGTGAGCATCGAGGCGGCCGAGCAAAAGGCGGCCGACGCTGCGAGTGCGGCAGATAGCGATAGCTCCAAAACAAGCAAGAAAAAGGCCGAGTCCACAGAGTCCAAGAGCGTGCTTGAGCAGCTCGCCGATGGCGCCTCGGGTCTCGTCGCATCGGTGACCAGCGGCGCCAAGCAGATGACCGATGAGATTGTGCGGCAGGTGACCGATCTGATTGAAGGCGTCATCGTGATGATCGTGACCTCGTGCGTTATCCCGCTGCTGGTGCTCGTGGCGTTCCTGTGGCTGGGACACGTGCTGCTGGGGATCGATATTTCCGGCCCGGCGAACTATTTGACGGGCCGCTTTCTGAGTGCTCCGTCCAAGCACGCCAAAAAGGGTGGGCAGTCCGAGTAGCTAAAACAGCTGTATATACCGGGGAATACCGCCGAAGGGCGGCCGAGATGCGTTCTCGGCCGCCCTTTTGTTTGTTGAATGCATGGTCGCTACGTCCGCGCCCGGCCCAAACGGTCGCCAATCATCCGCGAACGGTATTTGTTCAAAAAAGAACAAAGATAAACAAATAGTTATTGCAGTAAATGTTTGAATGTGTTCAAATAAACATGAACAGTGAAGAACCGCACATTCAGATGCCCGGACCTGAACGCGATTCAACACTTCCAAACAGAAACTACGCACCTGCGTATCTCTCAAGGAGGATGTCATGAGGGTTGTAATCGCTTCTGATGCCGACGGTATGTCGATGAAGGAGTCCATCAAGGAGATGCTCATCGCCGACGGTCACGAGGTCGTCGACTATTCCGAGACCCCTGCCGCGGACTTTGTCGATTCCGCGACCGCCGTTGCCAAGGACCTGCTGGAGCACAAGGATTCCCAGGGTTTCGCATTCGATAAGTACGGCGTCGGCTCCTATATGGCCGCCGTCAAGATCAAGGGCATGGTCGTCGCCAACATTTCCGACGAGCGTTCCGCCTACATGACCCGCGAGCACAACGGCTCGCGCATGGTCACCATGGGCCCGGGCGTTGTGGGCACCGAGGTCGCCAAGAAGATCGCCCGCGAGTTCCTGCGCGCCCAGTACGCCGGCGGCCGTCACCAGATCCGTGTCGACATGCTCAACAAGATGGCCTAACGAGAGCCACCGAGAACTCGAACTTCTACCTCAACTTGTGAATTCAGACGAAAGGACGTTCTGATGAAGAAGACCATCGCAATCGGTTGCGACCATATCGTTACGGACGAGAAGATCTATCTGGCCGACCGCCTGGAGCAGGCTGGCTACAAGGTACTCGACTGCGGCACCTACAGCCACACCCGTACGCACTATCCCATCTACGGTAAGGCCGTGGGCGAGGCTGTTGCCAGCGGCAAGGCCGACTTTGGCGTGGCCCTGTGCGGCACCGGCATCGGCATCACCAACGCCGTCAACAAGGTTCCCGGCGCCCGCTGCGCGCTGGTCCGCGACATGACCTCTGCCCTGTATGCTCGTCGCGAGCTCAACGCCAACATCGTGGGCTTTGGCGGCAAGATCACCGGCGAATTCCTGATGGCCGATATTATGCTTGCCTTCCTGGAAGAGCCCTACGACAAGACTCCCGAGCATGATGCCCTGATTGCCAAGATCGACGCCTGCAACAAGGCCGACGCCGAGGCTCAGGCCGACCCGCACTTCTTTGACGAGTTCCTAGAGAAGTGGGACCGCGGCGAATACCATGATTAGCGGGTATCCGGCGTAATTAACTAGTCCGTTGACGGCTCGCGTTTCTGTGATGGGGCGCGGGCCGGTTTTCTATCAGCCCTATTGACTTGGCGGGCTGTCGTAAGAAAGGGAAGGCTCCTATGGAGTTTGTTCTTGATAACGGTTTGATTCGTGTGGCGTTGAGCACGGCGGGCGGGTCGTTCACTTCTATTGCGGCCAACGGCCGTGAGTACCTGTGGCAGGGTGACCCGGCGGTCTGGTCGGGCCAGGCACCCATTTGCTTCCCGATCTGCGGTGGCCTTCGTGACGGTCACGCAATGACCATGGGCGGCCGCGAGGTAAAGCTCGCCCGCCACGGCTTTGCGCGCAAACAGGAGTGGAAGCTCGAGGAACAGAGCGACAACATGGTTGCGCTGAGCCTAAGCTCTACCGACCATGCCGAGTTACTCGAGCAGTACCCGTATCCGTTTAAGATCGTTGCTCGTTACACGATCGATGCGGCTAAGGTGGCCGTGTCGTACGAGGTGACCAATGAGGGCACCGAGGACATGCCGTTCTTTGTGGGCGGTCACCCTGGCTTTAAGTGCCCGCTTGACGAGGGCGAGTCCTATGACGACTACGAGCTCCATTTTGATCAGCGCGAGGCCGCCGAGCTCTGTACTGCCGTTCCCTCGACGGGCCTGATTGATGTTGAGCATCGCAGCAAGAACCCCATGGTCGGCCAAAACCTGCCGCTTACCCACGAACTCTTCGACTTCGCCGAGACCATCTTTGACGTGCTCGAGAGCCGCGTGGTTACGCTGACCAAGAAAACCGAGGACAAGGGCGTGCGGCTGACGTTCCCCGATATGCCGTACCTGATTGTGTGGAACAAGCCCGAGGGCGACTTTGTGGCCGTGGAACCGTGGGGCGGTCTGTCCACCTGCTCCGACGAGGACGATGTCTTGGAGCACAAGCGTGGCTGCTTAGTTGCCAAGCCGGGGGAGACCGTCACTCGCGGCTTTGAGATCGAGATCCTTTAACGAGCAATCGTATGTTTGGGGCCGCGCGTGCCGTGTCCCGGAAACAGGAGTTCAACATGATTCTGACCGTTACCATGAACCCGTCGATTGATACGCGCTATCAGCTCGACAAGCTGATCATCGACGATGTTAACCGTGTGACACCCGAAAAGACCGCTGGCGGCAAGGGCCTCAACGTGAGTCGCGTGCTGCTGCAGCTGGGTGACGACGTGCTCGCGACCGGCCTGCTCGGCGGCCACATGGGTGCCTATATGGCCGAGCTTATGGATGCCGACGGCGTCAAGAACGACTTTGTGCCCATCGCCGGTGAGACGCGCATTTGCCTGAATATTCTGCACGAGGGTAATCAGACCGAGCTGCTGGAGAGCGGCCCGCAGATCGCCCTGGCTGAGCTCGAGGCCTTTACGGCCAAGTTCGCCGAGCTTGCAGCGAAGGCGGACGTCGTGACGCTTTCGGGCTCGCTGCCGCGTGGCGTCGATGCCGGCTACTATGCCGAGCTCGTCAAGATCGCCGAGGAGGCGGGCGCCAAGGTGCTGCTCGACACCTCGGGTGCATCGCTGGAGGCCGCGCTGGAGTCCGACGCTAAGCCCGAACTCGTAAAGCCCAACCTGACCGAGATTAACGGCCTGCTGGGTACGTCCTTTACGACCGATGATGTGGATGCCCTGCGCGAGGCGCTTGCCTCCGATGGACGCTTTGCCGGTATTCCCTGGGTTGTCGTTTCGATGGGCGCTGCCGGTTCGGTGGGTTTCCATGAGGGCCGCGCGTTCCGCGCCAAGACGCCCGCGATTGCGGCTGTGAACGCAACGGGTTCCGGCGACTCGACCATCGCCGGCTTTGCGCATGCCATTGCTGCTGGTGCCGACGATGTCACGGTGCTCAAGACCGCCAATGCCTGTGGCAAGCTCAACGCCATGGATCCTAAGACCGGTCACCTGGTCATGGATCGCTGGGACGAGGTCTACAACAGCGTTGTCGTGACTGAACTGTAGGGTTACGCGGTTTTACCAAACCGCGTAACGGCGCGACGCTGCAAACGCCCCTAAGCGGCAATCTGACGTTCAATCGTCGGGCATGACCAAAAGGTCAATGCCCTCCTCTTTCACGTCACCTTGCTCGCTTAGGGGCGTTTTCGCTGTCGTTGCCAAGACACCGGCGTTGCCTTGGTCGCAAATAGTCATTGGGGACGCTCTTTAATGACTAGTCGTTTAAGAACGCCCCTTAAGAATGACCCCAATGACTACACTCAAAAACGGCGCCCGTCGGTGATGTTGCCGGCGGGCGCCGTTGTCGTGTAGACGCTATTTGTTGAGTGCGTGCGTTCGAGCTCGCATGCTATAGCGAGTCGATAAAGCGCTGTTGGGCGGCGCGTCCTGCCTCGTCCCACTTAAAGACGCCGGCGTTGTCGAGCACGTGGCCAAACACCACGCCGACCTCTTCGTGCAGGATGTCGATGGCGTTGTCGGCCGTAAGCTCGTCGGCGCGGCGGGCAAAGACGTCCTCGGCCCATGCGGCGTGGCTGCGGCAAAGGTCGTCGCCCTCGAGCGCGCCGGCAAGGTCGTAGCTGGCATCTGCCTTGGCCGCCAGCAGGTGCTCGCGGACAGCGCCGAGCTCGGGAACCAAGCGCGGCGGCAAAATGGCCAGGCCCATGACCTCGATCAGGCCGATGTTCTCCTTTTTGATGTGGTGGTACTCGGCATGCGGGTGGAATACGCCCAGCGGATGCTCGTCGGTCGTGATGTTGCAGCGAAGCGCCAGGTAGGCCTCGTAAATCTCGCCGCCGGCATTGCCGCGGGAGTCGACGCGGCGGATGACGGGCGTCACGGTGTTGTGCGCCACGCCGTCGGCTGTGTGCGCGATGACGCCCACCGACTCATCGGTCCACTCGCGCCAGGCGAGGATGATCTTCTCGGCGGCGTCGAGCAGCTGGGCGCGGTCGTGCGAGCGCAGTCGCAGCACCGAAAGCGGCCACTGCAACACGGTACCGCTGACCTGGTCAAAGCCGGGCACGCTAAACTGCGAGACCTCGGCGGCATGCATCATGGGGAACTCGTGCGCGCCGCCCTGGAAGTGGTCGTGCGACAGAATCGAACCGCCCACGATGGGCAGGTCGGCGTTGGAGCCAATAAAGTAATGCGGGAACAGGTCCACAAAGTCGAGCAGGCAGGTCAGACCCTTGCGGTCAACGTGCATCGGACGATGCTCAGAGCTCATGGCAATGCAGTGCTCGTTAAAGTACGCGTACGGGCTGTACTGGAAGCCCCAGCGCTCGCCGTCGAGCTTAATGGGGATAACGCGCAGATTCTGGCGGGCGGGATGGGCGCCGCCGTCGGCTGCAGCGGAGCGTCCGGGATAGCCTTCGTTTTCGATGCAGAGCTGGCAGGCGGGATACTTCTCGCCCGTGTTTTTGGCGGCGCCGGCCGCGGCAATATCGCGCGGGTCCTTTTCGGGCTTTGACAGGTTGATGGTAATCTCGAGGTCGCCCCAGTTGGTGGGGGTGCTCCATTTGATGTTGCGCGCGATGGCGGCACGGCGCACGTAGCCGGCGTCGCAGCACAGACCGTAGAACCAGTCGGTCGCGGCGCGGGGCTCGTTGACGCCCATGCGTCCGTTGAACTCCTCGTTTACAACCGAAGGCCTTGGCATCAGCGCGCCCATGATGCGCATGGCGATGCGGTCGCGGCCCGATGCCGTGTCCTCGGCGGCGCCGTTGGCAACGGCAGCCTCGGCAAGCGCAGCAAGCGTGCCCTCCAGGTCAAAGTTGGGCAGGGTATCGGGGTGCAAGAGCGAGAGTTTCTCGACCTGGAGCGCCCAGGCCATGTCGAGCGCCGGGCCCGTAGCACCGATGCACTCGAGAATGGTGTTATACGCCCAGATGCGATCGTCCTGGCCGATCATCGATCGGTGGATAGCGTACTCGATCAGGTTCTGCGCGGCCTCGCGCACGTCAGTCATTACAGCCATGCCGCGTAAGCCCCCTTGTCAGAAATTGCGTAGTGGCGGGCAGAGCCCTCGCCCAGCCAGCCGTTCATCTTGGTGATAAAGGTGTCGACCAGGTCGAGCGGCACGAAGGCCTGGATGGTGCCACCAAAGCCGCCACCGTGGATACGGACGGCGCCACGGCCGTCGAGCACGTGCTCGGCCAGTGCCAGGGCATACATCGAAGGCTGCTCGGAGCCCAGCTTGGCAACGACATTCTGCAGGTACATGGCAGAGCTGGCGCCGGACTCGCGCGTCAGGACCAGGAACTGATCGATGTCGCCGGCGTTCAGGGCAGCCCAGCGCTTATCGACCAGGCCGTTTTCGTACCAGTAGTGAACGGCGCGCAGGCAGGCGCGGTCGCCCAGCTTGGCGCGCAGCTCGGGGAGCTTGGCGTCAAAGTCCGCCACGTTTACCTCGCACAGGCGTGCCTTGCCAAACTCGGCAGCGACGTCCTGCATCTCGCGCGGAACGGCGGCGTAGTCGTCGGTGGCGGCCACGTGGTCGGCACCGACCTTAACGAGCACGAGCGCATAACCGTGATCCTCAAAGTTGAGCTCGAGCTTCTGGGTTTTAGGCTGAGCCTGATCCTCAAAGTCCATGTAGGCGAGGCCGCCCAAGCAAACGGCGGCCTGGTCCATCAGACCGCAGGGCTTGCCGTAATAGTTGTTCTCGGTGCGCTGGCTCATCTGGGCGAGCGCGACGGGCTCGATGGCGGGTGCGTCCCAGAGCGTCTCCATGGCGCGACCGTATGCCGCCTCGACAGCAGCGGAGCTCGAAAGACCGCCGCCCGAGGGGACGGAGCAGGTGAAGGCAAAGTCGAAGCCCTGGGGCTCAACGCCCAGAGCAGCGATTTCGTGGGCCATGCCGCGGACGAGGCTCGCGGACGTGCCCTTCTCGGACTCCTGAACGTCTAGCGTGTCGAGCGCGATTTCAAACGTGGGATAGCCCTCGTCGGCTACGCGAACCTTGTTGGAATCGGTTGCCACGGCGATGCCGTCGACGGCGACATCGAGCGAGCCGGCGATAACGTGGCCACCCTCGTGGTCAGTGTGGTTGCCGCTGATCTCGGAGCGGCCGGGCGCGTGCACGTAGAGCACCTGGCGGTCGCCGATGGGGCCAAACTCCTCCTCAAATAGCTTGGTGAGCGTGGCGAGTGTCTTTTCGTCGGGAGTGGTCATGGGAGTCCTTTCCTTGGCGCGCACGGGTGAGTTTTGCGTCGTTATGAGTACGTTAACAACTTAAAGCGGCATGAACCAAGTGTTCACGATACCGCACGTTACGGGCTATGTTAACGTACTCATAACACATCGCTTGTCACTTTTTGAGAATCTGGTAATCGGTAGAAATTCAGCCGTGAACGGTACTGCCGTATGGACTTATAAAGCAGAAGAGATGCAGATAGAAAAAGTAGAGTACGTTAACATGCGTCCGACGATAGCGGGCCTCGGCGCGGGATGTATTTCTGCCCGGGCCGGCATTCACGCTATTCAGATCTCGCAAGGGTGAAGGTGATCCTGTGGCAAGGCGCCCGTCCAACGATACCAGTTCGCGTCCGGTCTCCATGGCCGACGTCGCCCGCGCTGCCGGCGTTTCGCAGCAGACGGTTTCGCGCGTCGCCAACGGCTTGCCCAACGTTAACGAACAGACGCGCCAGCGCGTGCAGGCCACTATGCAAGAGCTCGGCTTTCGTCCGAGTTATGCCGGTCGCTCGCTGCGCGACGGCCGTTACCATTCGGTAGGCCTATGCATCAACGATGTCACCAAGTTTGGCAACCTCTCAATGATCGACGGCATCGCCAGCGCTGCTCGCGAGCATAATTGCGCCATCACGCTGGTCGAGATGTCCAAGACCGAGGAATTCTCGCTTGCCGAGGCCACGCGTCGTATGGCCGCATTGCCGGTGGACGGCATCATTATCGGCATGAGTCGCATGGCGCCCGATTTTGAGACGTTTGATCCACTGCCGGGCATTGGCACGGTCATCGTTACCATGTATGCGCACCCGCGGGTGACCACGGTCGATTCCGACCATTACGGCTGCTCGCTCTTGCTTATGGATCACCTGTTTGAGCTAGGGCACGAGCAGATTCGCTATATTGGCGGCCCGTCATTCTCGGTCGACGAGCAATTTCGTCGTGCCGGTTGGCAGGATGCGCTCGAGCGTAAACACATCGAGCCGGCAGAGCCGCTCGAGGGCGACTGGTCTGCCAACAGCGGTTACGAGGCTGGCAGGTACCTGGCCGAGCACGATCGCACCATGACGGCGATTTATGCGGCAAACGACCAGATGGCAAATGGCGCGATTGCAGCGCTGCGCGATAGCGGTCTGCGCGTGCCCGAGGACGTGAGCGTGGTGGGTGTCGATGATTCGCTCGATGATTTTGTAGCACACAACGAGCTCACGACCGTGCGATTCGATCTACATCAGCGCGGACGCGAGGTGTTTGAGCATGCGGTTCCCGAGGCGGGTACGGCGGGCAAAGCCGTTGCCATTCGTATTCCCGGCCAGCTCATTATTCGACATAGCACGGCGATACTGCGCGCATAGTTTGTGCAGGTCAACGGCGGTATATTCCGCCTCAATAACAATCGATAAGGATGCTGGCGGATAGCCGTGGCTATGCAGCCGAGTGTTATGATAGACGGGTTCTTTTGTCTATCTAGGAGGCTTTGCCTGATGGAGATCACCAAGGATATCCGCTACATCGGTGTCGACGATCACGACATTGACCTGTTCGAGGGCCAGTACGACGTGTCCGAGAACGGCATGGCATACAACAGCTATGTTATCTTGGGCGATAAAATCGCTGTCGCCGATTCGGTCGACGCTGGCTTTGTCGATGAGTGGCTCGGCAACCTCGAGGCCGTGCTCGATGGCCGTACGCCCGACTACCTGATCGTCCATCACATGGAGCCCGATCACTCCGCCGGCATCGCTGCCTTTATGGAGCGCTATCCCCAGGCACAGATTGTGGCCAGCATGGGTGCCTTCCGCATGATGGTCAACTACTTTGGCACCGACTACCCCGAGCGCAAGATGGTCGTCAAAGAGGGCGACGTGCTCGATCTGGGCGGCCACAGCCTGACCTTTATCGGCGCCCCCAACGTTCACTGGCCCGAGGTGATCTTCTCCTACGAGTCCACCGACAAGGTGCTCTTTAGTGCCGACGGCTTTGGCAAGTTTGGCGCCAACGACATCGAGGATCCGGAAGGGTGGGCTTGCGAGGCTCGCCGCTACTACTTTGGCATCGTCGGTAAGTTCGGCAAGTTCGTGCAGGCCGTGCTCAAGAAGGCCGCCGACCTGGACATTCAGATTATCTGCCCGCTCCACGGCCCCGTGCTGACCGAGAACCTGGGCTACTACCTCGACACCTATAACACCTGGTCGAGCTATCAGCCCGAAGACGAGGGCATCACGATCGCCTATGCGAGCGTGTATGGCCATCTGAAGGCTGCCGTCGAGGAGCTCGCATCTGCGCTCGAGGCTCGCGGCCAGAAGGTCTCCGTCTTTGATCTGGCTCGCGACGACATGGCCGAGGCCGTTGAGGATGCGTTCCGCTACGACCGTCTGGTGCTCGCCTCCATTACCTATCAGGGCGAGATCTTCCCGTGCATGAGCACCTTTATCCACACGCTCGCCGAGCATGCCTACCAGAACCGCACCGTGGCGCTTGTCGAGTCCGGTTCCTGGGCGCCCGCAGCTGCCAAGATTATGACCAAGGAGCTCGAGGGCATGAAGGACATCACCCTGACGCAGAACAAGGTGACTGTGCTGGGCTCGCTCAACGACGCCTCGCGCGCCCAGATCGAGGCCCTCGCCGACGAGCTCTCCAAGTAGCGACACGTTCACTTTTGACGCTCAACCATCACAACCACCACAAAGGGGACAGGCACCTTTGTGGTGGTTTTTGTTTAAGCGCCGGCGATGATGAGGGCTGGACGTGCGCTGTCGGCGATCTCGGCGATTGAGGTGGCGACGGCATGGTCGGGGTCACGGTCCATCACGATGGCGTCGACATCGGTCAGCTCGGCAAAGCGGTACATGCCGCGTCCGTTAACCTTGCTGGCGTCCATGAGGGCGACGCTTTGATGGGCCGCGGCGATCATAGCCGTTTTGGTCTCGGCCATCTGGGGAAAGTCGGTCGTAAAGCCGCGGCTGGAGACAAAGGCGCCGGGGCACATGACGGCCAGATCGGCATGGACCATTTGGAGCGCCTGCATAGTGAGCGGTCCGTACAAATAACGATGGCCTTTGCGCAGCGCCCCGCCCAGCATGACGACATCGACCGAGGGCATGCTCTCGTCGATGTAATCGGCAATGGTAATGTCTGCCGTGATGACGGTGATACCGTCGCGCTGATCGAGGAGCCGGACGAACTCGAGCGCCGTGGTGCCCGAGTCGACGAGCAGCGTGTCGCCGTCATTGACGAGCTCGATGGCGCTTTGTGCGATGGCCTGCTTGGCGGCGACGTTGACATTGATGCGGCGATCCTGCGTGGAGACGGTCAGACGTTTGTGGAGCGACACGGCGCCACCATGCGTGCGGCGCAGCTTGCCTGCTTCGGCGAGCGCGTCCAGGTCGGCGCGGGCGGTGACGGAGGACACGCCAAAGGTCTGGGCGATTTCTGCTACCTGCACTGAGGCGTTATGATCGAGCATTTCCATAATGGCGGTACGGCGTTCGTCGGCAAAAGCTCGGGTTGTTGCATGGGCCATGCTTGCTCCATTCTCGGCTAAATTTGCAGGAATTGTGTTGACTCTATTTTCGTTCATTTTCTTTTTGAGTAAGAAAACGCCTTTCGATTACTTATCTTTTCTATAAAAGAAAGACGCTGAACGCCCAAAATTCAATATCGAACATGTCCACTCGGCTCAAATTCCTTCCGTTTGCTTTTCAAAAATGACTGTATTGACCTGCATGGGCTCAATATCTCGCGCGTGTAAAGCCGCTGAATTTCATACAATGAACGCAGTAAAACGCAAGGTAAAACGCCTTGTGAACAACTACGCCCGATGTCCAGATGCGGGCGAGGGAGAGGAGCAAACGCTCATGGCACTTGTTACCACCGAAAAGATGCTCAAGGACGCTCAGGCCGGCCACTACGCCGTCGGCGCATTCAACGTCGAGAACCTCGAGTTTGTTATGGCCGTTCTGGCCGCTGCCGAGGAGACCAAGTCCCCCGTCATCATGCAGACCACCCCGGGCACCATCAAGACCGCTGGTCTGGACTACTTCTACGGCATGGTCAAGGCTGCCGCCGAGCGCGCTTCCGTGCCCGTCGCCCTGCACCTCGATCACGGCGATGGCTATGACCGCTGCATGCAGGCTTTCCGCACTGGCTACACCTCTGTCATGATCGACGGTTCGCACGAGTCCTTCGAGGACAACATCGCCCTGACCAAGTCCGTCGCCGATGCTGGCCGCGCCATGGGCGTGCCCGTCGAGGCCGAGCTCGGTAAGGTTGGCGGCAAGGAGGACGACGGTCCCGCGGTTGAGGGCGAGAGCCCCTACACCGATCCGGCCGAGGCCAAGGAGTTCGTCGAGCGTACCGGTTGCACCTCCCTCGCAATTGGCGTTGGCACCAGCCACGGTGTGTACACGAGCGATCCGCACATCGAGCAGTCCGTGGTCAAGGCCATCCGCGACGCCGTCGACGTGCCGCTGGTTCTGCACGGCACCTCCGGTGTGCCCGATGAGCAGGTTGCCGAGGCTGTGAAGAACGGCATCTGCAAGGTTAACTACGCCACTGAGCTGCGTCAGGCCTACACCAAGGGCTTCATGGCCTACATGGCCGAGAACCCCGCCTGCTTCGATCCCAAGAAGCCGGCCAAGGAGGGCATGCGTGAGATCACCGAGCTGGTTAAGATCCGCATGACCAACCTCAACTCTGTGGGCAAAGCAGAGTAACAGCAAGGGTACTCTGATCCCACCGGGCCGTCCGGAAACGGAAAAGGGCCTATCTCTCAGAACGTCCTCGGACATGTCGGAAGCCCCGCTGCGCGCTACGCGCTGCGGGGCTTCCTCCGTCCTGCGGAATGTTCTGAGAGATAGGCCCTTTTCCGTTTCCGGACGGCCCTGCTCGATCGCCCTTGTGGCGTTGGGGCGGAAAGGATGGGGTGCGAGGGGCGCTTTGCTGATGGGGGATTAGTATGCCCGGGCTTGGTTGGGGAATGACTTGTTTAGGGATGCTTGGAGCTTTTCGAACGATGCTCGCAAGTTGTGGCTCTGGTTGGTTGAGCGTTTGGCTTTTGTGGTGGGGGAGTCGAGGAGGCCGTTTCTCTGTGTCGGGGGGAAGGAGAAAAGGTCTGCATGTTTTAGGGATGGCTGCTGTGCTGCGTCATTGGAAGAATGCATGCTTATGCGGCCTCCTCGATGTCCACCAAAAGGTTGCGCACGGGGTGTGCTGCTAGGTCCCGTGCGTTGGCAGTATTATGCCGCGGCTGTTGCAAAGAAGCGCTAAAGAAAGGCTTAAACAGGTTTGATGTAACGATGAAACCGCAGGTCAAAGCCATCGAGTAACACTCTTGAAAGGTTTTGAGCTTAAGGGCTTTCTAAGGTTTGTGGCGCGGATGTGGCTCGCCTGTGTGGGGCGTGTGAATGCTCGCTGTTAGCGCTGCGCCTCTGCGGCCCGTACCTGCTCGATGACCTTTTCCATGGTGGCATCGATGCGGTCTTTCTTGAGCTCGCATTCCCAGATGGTTATGGGTGTCCAGCCCATTTGAGTGAGTGCTGCCACGGCAGTGCGGTCGCGCTCGACGTTGCGGCGAAACTTTGCCTCCCAAAACTCAACGTTGCGCTTGGGCTTGCTAGGGTTGCATTTGGGACAGCGGTGCCAAAAACAGCCGTTGACGAAGATGGCGATCTTGCGGCCGGGGAAGGCGATGTCGGGCTTGCCGGGAACCTTCCATTCCAAACGATAGCCCGTAAGGCCTGCTGCGCGCAGGCGCTGACGTACGAGTAGCTCGGGCTTGGTGTTCGCACGCTTGTTGCCCTTCATGGACTTTTTGATGGCGGCGCGACGGCGTACCAGTTCGCGCTCGTCAGCGGAGAGGTCCGAGGTATCGATGCCGTCGAGCAGACCGGGCTTGGGACGCTTTTTGCTGCGGCGCTTGGCTTTGCGCTTGGGTTTGGTAACGGGCTCGTCGGCTGTGGTGGACTCGGTGCGGTTGGCGGCGTTGGCCTCAAGCCGGTCTTCCTTCAGCTCAATCAGGGCATCAATGAGCCCCTTGTCGGCGGGCATCCATTCCACCGTGGCAAGCGAGGTGCGCGGAATCCAGCGGATATCGAGTTGGCGGTCGTGCTTCTGCGGCTCATTGGATTCATCGGCGAGCGAGCAGTAGTAGCACTCCATGGAGAGATGGAAATCGGGGTAGTCGTACTCAACGGTGTAAAAATCGCGCAGGTTGGTGACTTTGACCCGTAGCTCTTCCATGAGCTCGCGGCGTACAGCGTCCTCGGGCGTCTCGCCGCGCATGAGCTTGCCACCGGGGAACTCCCAAAGTCCCTGCATGTCGCCATAGCCGCGCTGCACGGCAAGCAGCTCATCGGATCCTTCCTTGCGAATGATCCCAGCGGCAACATGAACAGTCTTCAACAGGAGTCCTCCCTCAACATCAACAAGTGGCAGGGTAGTCTTTTTGGGACGGGGCTTTTTTAGCTGCCCTATGTCAAATGCCGCCTCATGCTTCGAAGGTTTCAGATGGGGTAGCTAAAAAAGCCCCGTCCCAAAAAGACTACCCCTACCTTACACAACGGTAAGGCAAGCGTAAGCCATATCGATGGTAGCCGACTCGTCTTCTTGCGACTATAGATGCCGTAGACTAATCGCAAGAAAGGACTCGGTATGCAAACCACGCACATGGCGACCCCGGTACTGGAGGTCGCGCATCTCGAAAAGGTATATGGAGCGCTGGGCAACGTGACCCGCGCGCTCAACGACGTCAGCTTTACCGTCAACCGCGGCGAATTTGTTGGCATCATGGGCGCTTCGGGCTCGGGCAAGTCGACGTTGCTCAGCTGCGTTTCGACCATCGATAGCGCCACGAGCGGCACCATCCGCATCAACGGGCAGGACGTTACGCGCATGAAGCAGGCTAAGCTTTCGCAGTTCCGCCGCGAGGAGCTCGGCTTTATCTTCCAGGACTCCAACCTGCTCGATACGCTCACGGCACGCGAGAACATCGCCCTGCCGCTCACCATCGCCCGCACAAACTCTGCAGAGATCTCGACCCGCGTGCAAGATGTGGCAGCGCGCTTGTCCATCAGTCAGGTGCTCGACAAGTATCCCTGTCTCTTATACACATCTCCGAGCCCACGAGACTCCTGAGCAGCTCGTA
>URKV01000030.1 GCA_900548565.1 uncultured Collinsella sp. | reverse complement strand
CTCCACGCGTATCCTCAAAGAGATGAATCGCCGTTATACACGCGAGGACTATCTGGGCCTGGTCGATCGCATTCGCAACCGCATGCCCGATATCGCGCTCTCGACCGATATTATCGTTGGATTCCCGGGCGAGACTGAAGAAGACTTTGAGCAGACGCTCTCACTTGCCGAGACGGTCCGCTATGCTCAGGCCTATACCTTCATCTATTCCAAGCGTGCCGGTACTCCGGCCGCAGAGATTGACGATCCCACGCCGCATGAGGTTATTCTCGAGCGTTTCAACCGCCTGGTTAAGGTTATCGAGACTACGGCTCACGAGTATAACCAGGGTGAGCTTCATACTGTGGTGCCGGCGCTCATTGAGGGAACGAGTAAAAAGAACGACGCGGTCCTGCTGGGCAAGAGTCCCAAGAATCAGACCGTGCATGCGCCTATCCCCGAGGGTTACAGCATCGATCAGCTTGTTGGCAAGATCGTTGATGTTGACGTTGACGTTGCCAAGACCTGGTATTTGTCCGGCTCCGTTGTGGGCGAGCCGCGCTAATGGTTTCTCCCAGGGCAGGACTTTCCGCCGTTGCGATCGTCGGTCCGACGGCGGTTGGTAAGAGTGATGTTGCCGACCGTTTGGCAGCTCATCTTTCGTCTGAAGTGCTGTCGTGCGATGCGATGCAAATCTATCGCGGCATGGACATCGGTACCGCAAAGATGGCGCCCGATGAGTGTACGGTGCCGCTGCGTCTCGTCGACATTGTAGAGCCGGGTGTGGCATATTCTGCTGCGCTTTATCAGGCTGACGCTCGCGCGCATGTTGAACGTCTCCTTGGTTCGGGTTGCCTGCCGGTTTTTTGCGGAGGTACGGGGCTGTATCTCAAGGCCGCCCTCGATGAAATGGACTTTCCTTCGGGTGAACTTGAGGACGATCGTCGTATGGGCTATCAGGAGCTTGCCGAGCGTATTGGCGAGGAAGAGCTGCATGCCCTGCTTGCCGAGCGCGACCCAGAATCGGCTGCTGTTATTCATCCCCATAATGTGCGCCGTGTGATTCGTGCGCTCGAGATGCATGATGATGGTATCTCCTATGCACAGCAAAAAAGTCAGTTTAGTTTTCCGCGCGAGCATTATCATGCTCTATGGTTTGGTCTGACGCGTAATCGCGAGGTGCTCTACGAGCGCATTAACCTGCGCGTCGATCTGATGTTTGAGCAGGGTCTTGTCGATGAGGTTCGCGGTCTTATGGACCAGGGGCTGGGTGATGCCCTGACTTCGATGCAGGCAATTGGCTATAAAGAGATCATTGATGCTTTCAATGGCGTGATTTCTATGGATGAGGCTCGCGAACTCATCAAGATGCGTTCGCGTCGCTATGCCAAACGTCAGCTTTCGTGGTTTAAGCGCGATGACCGTATCGTGTGGTTTGATATGGACGAGTTTACGATCGATGAGGTCGTTGAGGACATCCTGCATTGTATTGAGGCTGCCTAATGGCCCGCTTCCCCCTTGTTCCCACGGCACCCGAGCCCGAGCGTGCCATATTAGTTGGTGTTGAGTGGCGCGACAATGCGTGGCCGCTCGATCGTTCGCTTGACGAGCTTGAGCGCCTGGCCCATACGGCTGGCGCCCAGTGCGTGGCGCGTTTGTCACAGCGTCTGGTTAAGCCGTATCCTAAATCGTTTATCGGTTCCGGTAAGGTTGAAGAGCTGTGCGGCCTGGTGCATCGCATGGATGCCGATGTCGTTATTTTTGACGACGACCTGACGCCCTCGCAGCAGTCTTATCTTGAGAAAGCCGTGGGCGAACCGGTTAAGATTATCGACCGTACGGCGTTGATTCTCGATATCTTTGGCTTGCACGCTCAGACCCGTGAGGGTCGTCTGCAGGTGCAGTTGGCACAGTTGCAGTATCTGTTGCCCCGTTTGCGCGGTATGTGGAGTCATCTTGCCAAGGAACAGACGCGCGGCGGCATCGGCTCACGCTTTGGTCAGGGTGAAAGTCAGCTCGAGGTTGACCGTCGCCTCATTCGCAATAAGATCGCTGCGCTTCGTCGTGAGCTTAAGCAGGTTGAACAGCGTCGCGATGTTCAATCCAAGAGTCGCATTGAGTCACCGGCGTTTCGCGTCGCGTTAGCCGGTTATACCAATGCCGGAAAATCGACGTTGCTCAATCGTCTGACCGGCTCTACGGTACTTTCGCAGGACAAGCTGTTTGCTACGCTCGACCCGACGACGCGTTCGTATCGCCTGCCCGGCGGTCGTGGCATGACGATTACCGATACCGTTGGCTTTATTCAAAAGCTACCGCATGGTCTCGTTGATGCCTTTAAGTCCACGCTGTCTGAGGTTCTTGGTGCCGATCTGATCCTTAAAGTTGTGGATGCCTCTGACGAGGACTACGAGCGCCAGCTCGAGGCAGTCGATCGCGTGCTTGATGAGATCGGCGCTGGAGAGCGTTTAACTCTGACCGTATTCAATAAAATCGATCTTCTCGATAGCGTTGATCGACTGAGCTTCCGTCGTCGCTATCCCGAGGCCGTGCTGTTCTCGGCCCAGACGGGCGAGGGACTCGACGATCTCGTCGACCGTATTGCTCGTGAGGCGGCTGCTACCGATGTGTTGCTCTCTGCTGATATTCCGTATCGCGAGGGCGCCCTCATCACGCTGGTGCATGAGCAGGGAACCCTTTTGCACGAGGAATATCTTGAGGACGGCGTTCGTATTGTGGCGAAGCTGCCGGCCCGTATCGCGCCGCGGCTCGAGCGTTATCGCACCGAGTAGACGAGCTCCAAAATGCCCAGAATGATGGGCTGATGCAGCAGATAAAAGGGGAGTGCATGACGTCCAAGGCTGGCGAGCGCCGGCAGGGGGTTGGCGTAGGCCCATCTTGGGGCGTTCTTACCGATTCCCTGCGCTATGTGTGCGGCGAAGTATCCTGCAAGATACATAAAGATAAACGGGATGATGGGGTAGTAATCACCTGAGACAAACCCAGGGCTCGGAAATCCCAGCCACGCCAGGTAGGGGACAGGGTAGGTCGTTTTGGGGATGCTCCAGGTGAGGGCGAACAACACAAGGCATAGAGACATGCCCCATCTCGCCGAAATCTTCTTAAGGACGGGATCGGTCAACGCTACGATGCCGGTACATGAGGCCATGCAGTAGATGATGCCAAAATTAACCGAATCGTCGACTGAGACAAGTGTTGTTGCCAGCCAGACGACGAGTGCTGCTAAGGCGTATTTGGCGGCACGTTTGATATTGTTGCGCGAAAGGGTGCACATCCAACCCGCGATAAACAAAAATACCCAGCTGATGCTGGCGCGCCAGATGTCTTGAAAGACGGTCTGGGTAAACCAGGGCATATCCCAGTCGTACAGGTAGGCGAGATCGTAGCAAGCGTGAAAACCTGCCATTGAAATCATCGTAAACCCGCGGACGGTATCAAAGATGGTGATGCGTTTTTGCATTACGAGAACCGGCGCATTAAGCCGACGACTTTGCCCAAGATAACGGGATTCGTTGCATAGATAGGCTCCATGGTGTCATTCTCAGGCTGCAGGCGTACACGTCCCTGCTCCTTGTAGAACGTCTTGACGGTCGCTGAACCATCAATCATGGCCACGACAATTTCGCCGTTCATGGCACTCTTTTGCTCGCGGACGATGATGTAATCGCCATTGAAGATGCCGACATTGATCATTGAGCTCCCATGTACCTCAAGGATAAAGGAACCCTGATCAGTGGCGATTTCGGTCGGGATAGTAAAAGTGTCTTCGATATTCTGCTCGGCCAGAATGGGAATCCCAGCTGCGACGCGACCAACGAGCGGCAGCGAGACCGTTCCGCGAGGTGCGGTGGGCTCGTCAGATTTAGAAATTGAGACCGAGGAACCGTCCTCGTTAAAGAGTTCCAGGGCGCGCGGTTTGGTAGCATCGCGCTTGAGTAGCCCGCGCGCCTCCAGGGCAGAGAGATGGGCGTGCACGGTGCTGGGGGAGGAAAGACCCACGGCAGAAGCCATCTCGCGCACGCTGGGCGGATAACCCTTCTCCTGCTGATATTCCTTGATGAAGTCGTAAATTTGCTGCTGACGCTTGGTGATTTTGCGAGCCATCAGGGCATCCTCTCTACCCATGTCAAACAAATGTTCGAATTTTGCTTGACAGGAACAACTGTTCGAAGATAATAATAACCGAACATTCGTTCTCGCGCTAGACATTTTTGTCCGCGCGGCTTGATAAAACTGTTCTCAGCAAAACACGCGAGAGGAGAACATGATGAACGCAACGGATATGGTCCAGGGAAACCTTGCCCTTAAACTCGAGACGCCTGCAGAACCCACTTTTACGGTTGTTCAGGGTGGCCGCTCCGGTTTTCAGCCTTTGACCGTAAAGCCTGCTCGCAATCAGCAGGCTGTAGTTGCGCCGGCCCGCGTTGCCCTGAAGGTTCCGACGATTGTCGCCGTTGCCGTTGCGCTTACGCTCTTCTTTGTCCTTGCTACGTCGGTCTTTAGCGCTCGTCACGCCGCGTATGCCGAGTCCGTTTCCAACGTTACCTACGAGACTATTCGCGTTCAGCCTGGTGATTCTCTTTGGTCGCTTGCCGAGGAATATCCTATCGAAGGCCTTTCCACGCAAGAGACTTCCGACATGATCCGTAACGTCAATCATCTGGAGCATGGTTCGCTCGCCGCCGGTGCGCATCTTAAGGTTCCTGCTCGTTCGTAATCATTATCGCGCTGCGCATGGTACCCTTGTTATCGTTTAAGAGGAGGTACCATGCGCTGTCCCAAATGTGGCAAGGCACATACCCGCGTCGTTGATTCCCGTATGCAGGAGTCAAATAACACCATTAAGCGCCGTCGCGAATGTTGCTCGTGTAACTATCGCTTTACAACGTTTGAGCGATGCGAAGACCCAATCGAGGTCATTAAGTCAGACGGAACCAAGCAGCGGTTCGATCGCAATAAGCTGCTCGTCGGCTTGATGCGCGCCACCATCAAGCGTGATATCGACACTAAGAAGCTCAATGAGATTATCGACGACATCGAGGTCGAGCTGCGCTCTCGCACGCTGACGGCCGTCACGTCGCATGAGTTGGGTGACATGGTGCTCAAACGCTTGGCCAAGATCGACAAGGTGGCGTACATCCGTTTTGCCTCGGTCTACCGCGATTTCAAAGACGTCGATGAGTTTCTGCAAGAGCTCGACAAGCTAAGGTGATCCCATGTCCAACATTACCCTCAACATAAAGCGTCTCGATCCCACCGTCGAGCTTCCCAAATACGCCCATCCCACCGATGCCGGCTTGGATTTGCGCTCCAACGAGGACTGCGTTCTGAAGTCCTTCGAACGCCGTCTGGTGTCTACTGGTCTGGCCATCGCCTTGCCCGATGGCTACGCCGGCTTCGTCCAGCCCCGAAGCGGCTTGGCCATCAAGCAGGGCCTGTCTATAGTCAATACGCCGGGCCTCATCGACGCCCACTACCGAGGAGAACTCAAGGTTATCCTCATCAACCTGGACCCCTCCAACAACATCCAAATCAACAAAGGCGACCGCATAGCCCAACTTGTCATCCAAGAAGTCCCCACGGTCAACCTCGTAGAAGTAGAAGAACTAGACGAAACCGACCGAGGCAACGGAGGCTTCGGCTCCAGCGGCGTCGCCTAGGGGCGCTCGTATCCCGCTTTCGCCTGAGCCCCATACATATCATCCCGTGCTCAAACATTCTCGCTGCGCTGCGAAACTGCGCGCGGGACGATATGTATGGGGCTCAGGCGAAAGGACTACATGCTTGAGATTAAAAAATCTTTCTAGTAAGCCGATGCGACAACGGAACTGTTCCTTTGTCGCATCGGCTTACTGCATTTATATTTTCCTGTTTTACCTTTGCAGGTTCTAATGGAGGGGATACCGAAGTAGCTGCTAGTAAGTAAACGCAGCCGCTCTGTCGGAGCCGCCCTTATATCGTTCCACGCGCAGTTTCGCAGCGAAGCGAGAATGTTTGAGCATGGAATGATATAAGGGCGGCTCCGACAGAGCGGCGGACATTCGACTAGCGGATGTGCGCGGGTTTTCCGCCCCAGTAGAAGCGGCAGAAGGCTCGTTTGCGTTTTTGGGGTTTGCCTACGAGCTCCATGGTTGCGATGGCGATGTCCTCCGCTGCGCGTGGACGGCGCAGGACTTCGCCGTTGATGAGTAGGGCTTTGAGCGACTCAGGGTGGTCGTGCAGGTGACGAAGCGTCACGATGAGTTCTCGTGCGGTGGTGACGTGCATGCTGGCGCCCATGCCGGTGAGCATCGTGGTGTTGGCCTTTTCCTGGCCGTATGATTTGCCCAGTAGGATCATCGGCAGATACGCGCACAGGCACTCGGTGACGGTGAGTCCGCCTGATTTGAGGATTGCCAGGTCGCAGCCGTGCATGAGGGCCGCCATGTCGTCCACGTAGTCCAGTACCGTGACGTTTTCGAGCTTCATGGCGTCGAAGAGCGTCTTGAGTCGGGTAGCGTATTCTTTATCCTTGCCCGGTAAAAAGACAAAGTGCATATCCTCAAAGCTGCGTAAGAAGGGGAGCGTGTGGTCCATCGCGGCACGGAAACGCACGTATGGTTGGGGCAAACTGGCGCCGGCCATCACCAATACGACGGTTTTGTCTATGGGGAGATTGAACTTGTTGAGCTCATCTTCGCGTTTGTAATCTGAATCGAAACCGGTTCGGATGGGGATGCCCGTTATGCGGATCTTTGACTCGGGAACCTTGCGCGGGCGCAGCGTTTCGGCCATAAACTCGTTGGCTACGCAGAATAGGTCGGTGTCCTTGTGGGGCCAAAAGCCTTCGACTTCGTAATCGGTCGGCACGCAGATGACCGGGTAATCGATACCCGTGATGACGCGGGCGCCCACAGCGACGTTGGCCGCCGTAATGTGTGTTGCGACCACGGCTATGGGCCTGCGGGTCCGGACGTATTCGTTGAAGGCGGGGAACATAATTCGTGACCATGCTGTGCCGCCGCCCCAGAGCAAATGTCCTGTAAGCGTATATCGCCAGGTCAGGTCGTAAATGGGACGCGTGGCGCCGGTAAACGACGCTGCTGTTTTATTACCATCGAACCTAATGCGTCCATAATCGAGGATATCTAGGACTTCGATCTCAATATCCTCAGGGATTCCCTTGGTGCCGCGGATAAGGTCAAATGCTTGTGCAATCGCGTTGGCGGCGGCTTTGTGGCCCGATCCAACCGATGCGTGCATGATGGTTACTAGGGGTTTTTGTGCAGGTGAAACGGTCATTTGCTCCGGTTGGGGAGTAGCTTGCATGGGCAGGGGAGCGCTATTGCTCGTCTGCATTTGATCCATCGATAACTCCCCTTCAGCTTTGTTACGCGATTTAACATTGTAGTGCATGAGTGTCATGTTCACGTAAATTTGGGTATGAGCGCAAAGAACGTCAATGTATCGACGAGAGGATATTCCATGACTACCGATCAGCCGATTGATGTTGCGATTATCGGTGGAGGCCCCGCGGGCTATGCTGCCGCCATTTACGCTGCGCGTGCCAACCTGACGACGACTGTGATTGAGCAGGGCATGTCGGGCGGACAGATCGCCACGACCAATGAAGTCGAGAACTATCCGGGCATTCCGCTCTTGAGTGGCGCCGAACTCGGCGAGCGTTTTCAGCAGCATGCAGAGGGCCTGGGAGCACAGGTCGCATGGAGCATGGTTACGGATATCGATTACGATGCCGATGCAGCGCTGTTTACGGTGCATCACGATATGGGCGATACGCTGGCCTCGAGCGTTATCGCTTGCATGGGTGCCACGCCGCGATCTGCTGGTTTCGCTGGCGAGGATACGTATCGCGGTCGTGGCGTTTCGTATTGCGCAACATGTGACGGCATGTTCTTCCGTGGCAAACAGGTCTTTGTAATCGGTGGTGGCAATTCGGCATGCGAAGAGGCGCTGTTCCTGTCCGATATTGCCAGCAGCGTGACCATCGTGCTGCGTCGCGATCAGTTCCGTGCACCCGATGGTATTGTTCAGAAAGTACTCGAAAAGGACAATATTACAGTTAGGTACCAAACTAGTATTATTGAGCTTTCTGGTGAAGCGATGCCCACGACAATTACGTTCAAGGACAATGCAAGCGGTAAGATGCATGCCGAGACCTTTGAGCCTGGCTCGTTTGGCATCTTTGTCTTTACCGGAACTCAACCCCATACCGAGCTTGTCGAGCATCTAGTCGATCTGGCGCCTGATGGCGGCATTCTGACTGATGAATCCATGGCGACCCGCACGCCAGGTCTATTTGCCGCTGGCGATATCCGTTCCAAGCGTTTACGTCAGGTTGTGACCGCGGTTTCTGACGGAGCCATAGCGGCAACCAGCGCATACGCATTTCTCCGTAGATAAGTACGATAATATATCTTATGTAAGGTTACTATCTTTAAACTAAG
This sequence comes from uncultured Collinsella sp., assembly GCA_900548565.1. Lineage (GTDB taxonomy): Bacteria > Actinomycetota > Coriobacteriia > Coriobacteriales > Coriobacteriaceae > Collinsella. The sequence continues at coordinate 7,909 of URKV01000030.1, read as the reverse complement.
TGGTTGGACTGTGCATCAATGTGCCGTCCAACCACTTTTACTTTCCGGCTATATGGTATGCAAAACTAGATAACCTAGAATACAATATAGAAAATGAACGGAGGACCTTTATGAATCACGTTAAACACGTTATTCCGATGTCTGATTCGTCGGTCAGCATTAAGCCTGAGGATATTCAGCCCACTGTGCTTCCCGATGCATTTATTCAGTCCGATATCGTGCGCAAACTCAATACGTTGAGTCTGCCGCGCTATAACCAGTTGCCCAATGTGACGCTCTACCGCGACCAGGTTATTGAGTATGTTGCGCTGTGGATGGAGCCGCTGTCCCTTTGCGTTGAGCAGCCTATCATTACGCCATCGATGGTCAATAACTACGTAAAGGTCGGCCTGGTGCCTGCTCCGGTCAAAAAGCAATATGGCCGCGAGCAGATTGCCCGCCTGATCGCTATCTGCATCTTTAAGCAGGTGCTACCTATTGCTGCGGTGCAGGCGCTCTTTAACATTCAGCGTTTGAGCTACGATGCCCCGACGGCCTTCGACTATGTGGTCGATCAGCTCGAGGCATCGATTCGTTCGGCGTTTTCTGTCGAGCAGACGCCGGTTCCCGATACGGCGCATCAGGTAACGCGTGAGTCGCTGCTTGTGCGCAGCGCGGTTTCATCCTTTGTTTCGAAGGCTTACTTGATGAGCTATCTCAAGTTCAACGGGTTTAATAGCTAGCCGACGTATAAAACGGGCGGGACAAAGAACCATCTGTCGCTTTGTCCCGCCCGTTATTTTGCTTGGTTGGACTTTATTTGCCCGAAGCTACGCCCATGCCGTAGCCGATGATCAGGCCGTGCATCTCGGCGTAATAGGAATCCAGGCCGTTGCAGGGCATAATGATGGTCTTGGAGCCGGGCCAATGCTCGACTATGCGGTCAGTAAGCGCCTGGGCTCCAGCTTCGTTCTCAACGTGATCGATGACGACCTCACCGCCCGTAAAGCCCTCGGCTTCCATAGTGTCGATGATCTTGTTGAGCATCTTCTTTTCGCCACGCGTGTGCCCGACGAGTTCGATTTTACCGGCCTCACTCGCTGTGCCCAAAATACGGATATTGAGCTTGTTGGCAATGACGCCAGCTGCCTTAGGGATACGTCCGGCTTTGGCGAGGTTTTCGTAATTGCACAAGCTGAAGAGGATTTTGCTGTTCTGTTCAAGGCTATCGAAGTATGCGCAAGCATCCTCGAATGAGACATTCGGATTGCTTGCAAGATAGCGGTCGAACAGCAAGAAAATGAGGTCCATTTTGCCGCCAGCTGCGCGTGAATTGACTAGATGAATCTGCCGGTCGGGCTCCTCGGCAAGAACCATATCGCGAGCCGTGGCTGCCGCGTTGTAACTGCCCGACACGCCCTCAGAGATCGGCATGCAGATGGTCTTGTCTGCCAATTTGAAGAGCTCGGCCCACTCCCCTACGCTGGGACAAGCGCTCGAAGAAGCGTTCGTCTCCGCCTGAACAGCGCAGTTGAGCTCATGAACATCGAGCGAAAGGTCATCGACGAATTCGCGCTCCCCCACTCGAATTTTGAGGGGCGCAAATGCAAAGGTGGTATGGGGCGCGGTCGGTTGCCAATCGCGGAGGTTACAGCTTGAATCGGAGATAAGTGCCCAGCTCATAGAGGGTCCTTTCTAATTGTTCCTCAACAATTATAGCCATCTTGCAAACTGAATGTACGGCTATCTAGTTTTGAATACTAGATAGCCGTACAAGATTAGAGAAAAACGAATGGACCTCGCGACTTAAAGCCACGAGGTCCACATTCACACGCTGTGTAAGATGACTTAGTAACGCACGAAGATATAGTTATTGTTCATGCCGGCGGCAACGGAGCTGATGATAACACCCGTGTTGTAGTCGGAAGCATGAATCATCTGACCACCACCGATGTAAATGCCGGTGTGGTACGAGTTGACCACAACGTCACCGGGCTGCGGATCGGACACACGCGTCCAGCCCATAAAGGTGCCCGTGGTGCCCAGGCGGCAATAGCGACCAGTGAGGCAATAGCTAACAAAACCAGAGCAGTCGAAACTGTTCGGGCCAATTCCGCCCCAGGAATAGGCGCAACCAAGCTTGCTGTATGCACGCGAGACAACAGAACCGCCATCGACGGACTGGCTCGGAGCAGAAGGCGTCGGAGCCGGAGTAGGCGTGGAGGGCTGCGGCGTCGGAGCAGGTGTCGGCGTGGGCGCCGGAGTGTTGCCGCCCTGGTTGTTGTTATTGCTGGTCTGGCCACCGTTGTTGGTGTTCTCGGTCGTACCGGCAGTCTCGTTGCTCACCGTGGCCTTCTCGGCGGTGCTGGCGTTGATGCCGGCCTGCAGCGCGGCGTTGGCCTCGGCCTCGGCGGCTAGTTCGGCCTGCAGCTGCGAATCCAGGGAGTTTACGACGTTCTGGGCTTCAGCCTGCTGGGCGTTAAGCTCGTCGACCTTCTTTTGCGTGGCTGCGACGTTCTTTTCCTGCTCGGACTGCTTATCGGTGAGCTGCTGCTTAAGCTCCTTGACCTCTTGAATGGTCTGAGCTTGCTTATCGGAGACTTTGCCGTAGTAGAACAGACGGTTGAGCATATCACTCAGGTCATCGACACCCGTCAGAACCTGAAGCAGGCTCAGACCGCCGGTTTTGTACTCGCCGGCGACATAGGTTGAGAGCTTAGCCTGACCATCGGCGATCTCCTGCTGCTTTTGCGTGATCTCGCCGGCAGTCTGATCGAGCGCCTGCGTCTGCGTGGCGAGCTCATCGTAAATCTGCTGAGTTTGGGTACCGATCTGCTCGAGCTTTGTACGAGCAGCGGCAAGGTCGGATGCGGTATCGGCGTAGGCAGGAGCCGCGAGGCCCAAGCCCAAAACACAAGCGAGGGTTGCCGTAGCAGCGCAGCGTGCCATGTTTTTGTGCGTGTTTGCTGTGCGCATGTAGCTTCCTTTCCAGTAACTAAGGGTAACGGCTAGTCCACCGTCACCAGGCTAAAGAGCTCCACATCGTCATCAGACGGCGTGAGCTTCTCGCGCGGGTTGAGAAACGCAAGCTCAAGGATACAACCGTAACCGATAAGCTTTGCGCCCATATCTCGCACCAGTTTACCTGTTGCCTCGACGGTTCCGCCCGTCGCGACCAAGTCGTCCAGAATCAACACGGTATCTTTAGAGCTGATAGCGTCGGCATGGATCTCAATGGAATCCGTTCCGTACTCGAGCTCGTAGCTCTGGCTCACAGTCTCGCGCGGTAGCTTGCCCGGTTTACGTGCAGGAACAAAGCCAGCGCCAAGGGCTACAGCCACCGGTACGCCAACCATAAAGCCGCGAGCCTCGGGACCCACGACCTTGGTGATTCCCATGCCGGCAAAGTGCTCGGCGAGGGCATCGGTCATGGCTTTGAGCGCCTCGGGATTGCCAAAGAGCGGCGTGATGTCCTTAAAGATGACTCCGGGCTCGGGATAGTCGGGGATATCGACGATTTGAGATTCGAAGTCGTACATTGCATGACCTTTCAATGGGTTGCCGAAATTACAGCAGCTGTTATTTGCCCGCGGTGGCGGTTCCGGAGTGCGAAGGGGCGACAACCTTGAGCGGCTTTACGAGAGAATCCTCGTGTGGAGCCGGCGCAGCTATCTCTTCGTTTTTGGCCTTGGTGGACTCGGAACGAGTGATTTCCTCATCGAGTGCATCGATGTCGGCGTCCTCGACCACGGCGTTGAGCGACTCAAAAACGCGGTTCTTGAGCAGCGCGGTGTGCACGCCCTCCGTCAGGTCGTGAAGCTTCTTAAACGCACGCTCGAGCTTGGCGTCGCGCTCGTCATCGGAGGTATCCATGCCGAGCATGCTCACAAGCACCTGCTCAAACATCGAGGACTCGCGGTTGGAGGAAGACACGTACTGACGCAGGTTGCGCGGCTCGATATGGAAGCGCGACAGCTCGGAGCAGTAGCGGATGATCGGAAAATCGCGACCATCGACAAGCTCGCGATTCTGCGGACTCTTGATGATGCGAATGAGGTCGTTCTCGGCGAGCGAGCGGATAAACGAAATCTCGACGCCCAGCATATCGGGAATGGTCTCGATGGGATGCAGCTTTTGCTTAGTCTCCTTGGGCTCCGTCTTGAGCGGAACATCGGACAGCAAGCCCACCTCGTAGGCGAGCGTTGACAGGTCCGTGGCGTTTTCCAAGCGCTGCTTAATCACGTTGAGCGGCATGTAGCGAGTCTTCTGCAAATGCAGAATGACCTCCAGGCGATCAACGTCCTCCTTAGAGTACTGACGGTATCCCTTAGGCGTACGATGAGGGGTAATGAGCCCCTCATCCTCTAGAAATCTAATTTTTGAGTTCGAAAGATCGGGGTATGCGCCTCGAAGTAGGTTGACGACTTGGCCGATACTCAGATAGTTGCGTTCGGCCATGCCCTACTCACCGGTTTCGATGCGCTCCGGCGTGCTCTCGTGGTAGATGAGCGTAAACGTACCGATCTGGACGGAAGAACCGTCGTGCAGCGGGGCTGCATTGACGATGGCACCGTCGACCCAGGTGCCATTGAGCGAACCCAAGTCCTCGATGCGAGCGCCGAGGCCCTCGCGAATAATGCGCGCATGGCTGCGCGAAACGGTCATGTCGTTGAGGAAGATGCCGTTCGCAGGATCGCGGCCGATGGTGGTCACGTCGTCCTCGAGCTCAAAGGCGGCACCAGTCTGCGGACCCTTGACGATGGACAGAACGGGGGCGGTGATGCGCACGTTGGCCATGAGGTCGGGAACGGTGACGTCGCTTGAAGGCACGCGGAATACGCAGGTAGCGTCAGCAGTCTTATCATTCTGAGGCATATTGTTAACCATGTTGTCCATGACAACCCCTAACTTATCGCGGACGTGCCGCAAATAATGAACCGTACGTAATCATACCCCAACGAATCAGTCTTCGATTTCAGGGTTCAGAAAGTCGATGTCCTCGTCCTCGGGATGCGCGAGAGCCTGTTTAATGGCCACTCCGCCCTTAATGGAGTAGATGACAGCCGTGAGCATGGAGAAGATCACGCCGCCGTACACAAAGAAGATGCCGAGGGGCACCGAGCTTCCGTTGAGGCCCGGGAAGGCCGTGAGGGTTGAAGGCAAAAGATGCAGGCCGTCAATAACGGGGAAACCGAGCAGCATGAGCGAGAAGCCGGTCATGAGCAGCGCAGTGGCAATCTTTCCGGGAAAGACGACATCGATGGGGCGACGATGATAATGACGCACGATAAGCGTGCCGATACCCAGATAGATGTCGCGGCCAATAATGAGCACGCAGACCCAGATAGGTAGCTCTCCGCGGACCACCAGCCCCAGCACGCCGGTGAACAGCAGTGCACGGTCGCAAATGGGATCCATGACCTTGCCGAGCCACGAGACCGTCTTAGTCATGCGGGCAATCTGGCCGTCCATCCAGTCGGTGGAGGCGGCAACGGCGTAGATAACGATGGCGATGACGCGGTTGTTATCCGTCACAAACAGGTACAGAAATACCAGGGTGAGGATCAGGCGCGTAAAGGTGATGAAATTGGAGATCGTAAAGATCTTATTCGACGGGTAATCGGAAGTGCCGATAAGCTCCTTTTTGATCTTCTTTTTGATGCCCACAGGACTCCCCCGCTGGTTAACGACAAAACTTTCGATACTATACCCGTTCCGGCGATGTCTATCCAGCGTAAGCATAGAGAGTCCAGACATGTGGAGGGCGCTTTTAGGCGGCGGGGGATTTCGCATTCGTGTACATCAGCGTCCAAACATGTCGAAAAATGTCGATTTTGGTGGCTGATGTACACGTTTTGATTCGGTGATTACATCGAGCGGGAACATTGTTGCTTTGAGCAAAATAATCATAGTGATTAAAAACAAAAAAGGTCAGGCACTAGGTGCCTGACCTGCAAACTTCTGGTCGGGACGACTGGATTCGAACCAGCGACCCCTTGACCCCCAGCGGGGTCAGAATGACCCTGACCTGTGCTTATTTTGTTAAAACACGCTCAAATAGCGCAAGTAGCGCATTTCCGCATAAGTAAATTTTACCAGCTCAGCGCGGTCTGTCCAGATAGCATATTATCGGCTTCGAGGAGCGCGGTGCAGCCGGTGATTTAATCAACGGGGGTAGGAGCCCCGAATCGTCGCCGTTCCGGGTTCCCACAGGTGGGCCCGCCTGTTTTAATCAGCTGCGGATTTAGGAGCAGACATGCAAAACGAGAAATGCAGCAATAAAACCTTACGCGTATGCGGAGCCGGCGGCGTGAGGAAGAACAAAGGCAAATGGCAGGCCGTCGTGACGGTGGCCGACGAGATGACCGGGAAGAAGGTCCAGAGGACCAAGAACACCGGCGTGCCCTGCCTGAAGCAGAGCACGCGGGGAAAGGCGGCGGCGATGCGCGTCCTCGCGGAATTCAGGTCGGAGGTCGAGCTGGAGCTCGCCGAGGCCGAGAAGACGAGGACCGCTGTCGGCACCGGGCTTCCCGCCGAACAGCGGGACGACTACGCCGCGCTGCCGCTCTCCGAGGCGCTCGAGAAGTTCATCGACTTCTGCCTGGAGATGAACAGGATCACCCCGACGACCCGCGACGACTACCACTACAGCGCCCTGCACATCGAGCGCGACGAGCTCGGCCTCGTCCCCGTCAACGAGGTGACGACCGACGACGTCAACGCGTGGTCGAGGCGCAGGATCGCCCTGGGCACGGCGCCCGACACGCTCAACAAGTCCTTCAAGCTCGGCAAGCGGCTCTACGCCGTCCTGCTGAAGAGGAGCAACGACACGATCGGGAGGAACCCGTTCGACGGCGCCCTCGCGCCCAGGGTCATCGCCAGGCCCAGGAACGCGCTGCGCTCCGACCTCGTTCCGAAGCTCAACTCGGTGACCTCGATGATGTCGGACTCGACCTTCAGGCGGGCGGTCGTGCTCGCCCTGCACACCGGGATGCGCATCGGCGAGGTCTGCGGCCTGCGCTGGTGCGACGTCGACTTCGAGTCGGGGCTCATCACGGTCAGGCACTCCGTGGCATACGTCAAGGACAGGGGCTCCTTCATCAAGGACACCAAGAACCACGACCTGAGGACGATCCCCATCGACCCGGTAGGCCTGCTCCCCTTCCTGAAGGAGATCCACGAGATCGATACGCAGAGGCTCCGGGAGGCGTCGACCCTCGGCCTGCGCGACCTCGCGGACAGCTACGTCGTGTCGCGGCCGGACGGCTCCTTCGCCACCACCAGCTACATCCGCAGGGCGTTCAAGACGTTCTCGGAGACCAACGGCCTCATGGGCACCAACGACGAGCTGATCACCTTTCACGGACTGCGCCACACCTTCGCGACGCAGTGGATCCGCCACGGCGGCGACATCAAGGCGCTGCAGTCGATCCTCGGGCACAAGGACGCCATGGTCACGCTCAACGTCTACGCCGACATCGAGCCGATGTCCAAGATCCAGAACATGCTGCGCGTGTCGCCGAGCCTGTGGCGCGGCTACCTCGGCCTGAGGGTGGACCCCGGCCCCATGTTCCAGCAGAAGATCCGCGAGGCGATCGAGACGCTCGAGGCGTTCGGCTACGGCATCTCCGAGCCCGACGACCGCAACGTCCTCATCCGCGACGTCCAGACTATCAGCCGCCTCTACCCCACCGAGTACGCGGCAGTGCTGGGGGCCATCCCGACCGAGGCGACCGTGGTCGAGTAGAGGCTGAGACATGCGCTTTCCCAAATCCGTAGTGCAAGTACGGGAATGCGGAATAGCGTTCAGATAGATTCTACCCGGTCTTCTCGGTTACGCAAATGCGGCACGGGTTTCCGCGAACGCGGACGCCCGTGCCCCTGTCTCTTATACACATCTGACGCTGCCGACGATCTTACGCGTGTAGAT
>URKV01000029.1 GCA_900548565.1 uncultured Collinsella sp. | reverse complement strand
TCTCGTGGGCTCGGAGATGTGTATAAGAGACAGTCATCAAAGAGATCGTCACTTGCCTTATCGTGGGTGTCGACTCGCGCGGCCTGCACGTGATCTTTAACATCACGGGCAACTCCACGATCGACGACCTGCACCTGCTCGAGGACGGCACCGCCATCATCAAGGGCGCCCAGGGTGCCTCGGGTGTGTCGACGTACTCGACCTTTCTCGCCGGTGCCATCCTGGTCATGGTCGCACTCGTGATTGTGCTCAACCTGGTTCGTAGCCGTACCGGCCGTGCCATTATGGCTGTGCGCGATAACAAGATTGCAGCCGAGTCCGTAGGCATCTCCGTCACCGAGTACCGCATGATCGCCTTCGTGGTTTCCGCTGCCCTCGCCGGTGCTGCCGGAGCTCTCTTCGGCGGTAACTTCTCGCAGCTCTCCGCCACCAAGTTCGACTTCAACACGTCCATCCTCATCCTGGTGTTCGTGGTCCTGGGCGGTCTGGGCAATATGCGCGGCTCCGTCATCGCGGCGGCATTGCTCACGGTGCTTCCCGAGCTGCTCCGTCAGTTCTCGGACTACCGCATGCTCATCTACGCCATCGTGCTGATCTTGGTCATGATCTTTACCAACAACCCGCAGCTCAAGGCGTTCTTCGGTCGCGTCAAGGATCGCTTTGCTTCCAAGAAGGAGGTGGCAGCCGATGCCCAGTAAATTTGAGTTCAACAAGGGCAAGATGGTCCCGTATCCTTCTGGCGCCATCGTTCCCGACCGCGACCTGGGCGAGCGCCCGGCACTCGAGTGCATCCACCTGGGCATTGAGTTCGGTGGCCTTAAGGCGGTCGACGACTTTAGCCTGACTATCGGCAAGACCGAGATCGCCGGTCTGATCGGCCCCAACGGTGCCGGTAAGACCACGGTCTTCAACCTGCTCACCAAGGTGTATCAGCCCACGCACGGCACCATCCTGCTCGACGGTGAGGACACCTCGGGCAAGTCGGTCTATCAGGTCAACCGCATGGGTATTGCCCGTACCTTCCAGAACATTCGTCTGTTCAACACCATGACGGTGGAGGATAACGTTAAGGTCGGCCTGCACAACCAGGAGCGCTACTCCGGCTTTGAGGGCGTGCTGCGCCTGCCGACGTATTGGAAGCACGAGAAGGCTGCTCACGAGCGCGCCATGGAGCTGCTGTCCATCTTTGATATGGAGCATCTGGCAAACGAGCAGGCCGGATCGTTGCCTTACGGCGCTCAGCGTCGTTTGGAGATCGTCCGCGCGCTTGCCACCAACCCCAAGCTACTGCTGCTCGACGAGCCTGCCGCCGGCATGAACCCGTCCGAGACCGCGGAGCTCATGGAGAACATCGTCAAGATTCGCGACACCTTTGGCATTGCCATCATGCTTATCGAGCATGATATGTCGCTCGTCATGAATATTTGCGAGGGTATCTGCGTGCTCAACTTTGGTAAGGTTATCGCCAAGGGCACGGCAGAGGAAATCCAGAACAACGACGCCGTTATCGAGGCGTATCTGGGTAAGCAGGATAAGGGGGAGAACTAAATGGCAGAGCCGATGCTTTCCGTCTACAACATCAACGTCTGGTACGGCGCCATCCACGCCATCAAGGACATCTCCTTTAACGTTAACGAGGGCGAGATCGTGGCCTTGATTGGTGCCAACGGTGCCGGCAAGTCCACAACGCTCAAGACCATCTCGGGCCTGCTGCGCTCCAAGACCGGCTCCATCAAGTTTATGGGCGAGGACATTACCCATACGCCCGCCGACAAGCTGGTTGGTAAGGGCCTGGCTCAGGTTCCCGAGGGTCGTCGCGCCTTTTTGCAGATGACGGTCGAGGAGAACCTGGAGATGGGCGCCTACACGCAGCCCAAGTCCACGGTGGCTCCGGGCCTCGAGCGCGTCTACGAGCAGTTCCCGCGCCTGAAGGAACGCCGTCGCCAGGTCGCCGGCACCCTTTCGGGCGGTGAGCAGCAGATGCTTGTTATGGGGCGCGCCCTTATGAGTAACCCCAAACTGCTTATGCTCGACGAGCCTTCCATGGGTCTGGCGCCGATTCTGATTGAGCAGATCTTCCAGATTGTCGAGGACCTGCACAAGGCCGGCACCACGGTGCTTCTGGTCGAGCAAAACGCACAGATGGCTCTTTCCATCGCCACGCGCGGCTACGTGCTCGAGACCGGCAAGATCACCATGACCGGCACGGGCCAAGAACTCCTGCATGACGACAACGTCCGCAAAGCTTACCTGGGTGGTTAATCCATTCAACAAAGGGGGCGCTGACCAACCCGGTCAGCGCCCCCTTTTTAAGTTGCGGTGGAATAGGGACTAAATGGGAGTCTAAGAGGCCAAAACAGTCCCTATTCCACCGCAACTTCATGGGGATGTGTGACAATGCCCGTCGGAAAACATCTGCTGTCTTTGGGGGTCTATCTATGCTGTACGAGTTTTGTGCCGAGAACTTTGAGCGGGTGCCGGCGGCTATCGATGCCGGTGCAAGGCGTATTGAACTGTGCGACAACCTTGCCGTCGGTGGCACTACACCCTCGGCCGGTGTTATCAGCGCTACAGTCAGCTATGCTCACGAGCATGACGCGCGAGTGGTGTGCATGATTCGCCCGCGTGGCGGCGACTTTCATTACAACCAAGACGAGCTGCGTATGATGGAGATGGACCTGGGCCTTGCCGTGAGCGCCGGCGTTGACGGCTTGGTCTTTGGCTGCTGCAAGCCCTGCGCCGGCGGCTGGGCGCTCGACGAACTCACGCTCGGTGCCCTCGTGATGGCTGCGGGCTGCGCGACCGAGGAGTGCAAGCGTGGGCCCATCGACATCACCTTCCACATGGCGTTTGATCAGCTCTCGCCCGAGGCTCAGCTCGACGCGATTGACATACTCGTCGACTGCGGCATCACACGCATCTTGACGCATGGCGGCGCTGCCGGTACGCCGATCGAGGACAACTTCGAAAACCTGGCCCACTTGATCGAGTATGCGGGCGACCGCTTGACCATCCTTCCCGGCGGCGGCATTTCCACGGCCAACCGCGATACCGTGGCGGCGGCACTGGGCGTCTCCGAGCTCCATGGCACAAGGATCGTACCGCTGGAGGTGTAGCCCGTGGCGCTTGTATTCGATGTTCAGCAGGCGAGTGGCAAGCCCGACGACAACCGTCGCCCCGGTACCGCGTGTCCCTTTTGCAACACGGAGGGGCTCACCAACATCATCCGGCGCGACGGTGACTGCATCTGGCTCGAGAATAAGTTCAAAACCCTGCGCGCCACCCATCAAACCGTGCTAATCGAGTCGGCCGATCACGATGCCGACCTGGTGACCTATGAGCCGGATGAACTCCACCATGTGATGCGGTTTGCCCTGGGTTGCTGGCAGCAGATGATCGATTCACAGCAGTATCGAAGCGTGCTCATGTACAAGAACAAGGGTCCGCTCTCGGGCGGCAGCCTCGTTCATCCGCACATGCAGATTGTGGGTTTGGAGCAGGAAGACGGCTATGCTTCGCTGACTTCCGCCAATTTCGAAGGCATCAATGTCTGGCAACAGGGGAGAATCTCGGTCAACATCTCAATCGAACCGATTATGGGGTTCTTTGAGGTCAACGTTTCAGCCCCGCAGGGAATCGCCGCCAGCGATGGCATGCGAGACCAAGCCGAGGCGGATCTCTTCGCCGATGCGATCCAGGTAGCTCTGCGCTATATCCTGAACGAGCACCACGGTGGTCGCGCAGAGTCGTACAACCTGTTCTTCTATCACCTGGGCGGTCGGACCATTGCCAAGGCGCTGCCGCGTTGGGTGGTTTCGCCCTACTTTGTCGGCTATCGTTTGGCCCAGGTCAATGCTGAGACCACGCTCGATGTCGATGCTGAGCGCCTGCGTGCGCATCTGGAAACGCTCGTATAGCAAGACTAACACCCGCGTAATGCGGACAGTCTAGCGCCCCATGGCGTCGCGGCCGGCCTCGACTCGCTTGCGCTGGGCGGCGCGCTCCTCGCCGGTCAGACGCTCAAAGAGGTGCCCGATAAACGAGGCGAGCACCTGCTGAAACAGCGTTCCGCACATGACGGGAAACACGACTTCGCCCGGAAAGTATTGCGTGGCGATGACGGCGCCCGAAGAGATATTGCGCATGCCGCAGGTAAAGCACATGGTGGTCGTTTCGCTATATGGCAGATGCAGCGCGCGGGCGACCAGAATGCCGACGACAAAGCCGCTGATGGCGAAGACCAAAATAAAGAGGGCTACTTCCAAGCGCACCGCGTTCATGTGCAGCATGTACTCGCTCGTGGCGGTGGAGTTGGAGGCGATAACGCCCATCATCATGAACTTGCAGGCGGGCGAGAGCGCGGGGGAGAGTTTCTCGTGTCCCCAGCCGTGCGTGAGCTCGTTGATCACGATGCCGAGCACGGCGGGGATGGCAATCATAAAGGCCATGTTCTGCATCATGCTCGGAACATCGATTGCGACGGTGGCGCCCAACAGGAGCTTGAGCGTGAGCGGAATCGTTACGGGCGATATAACCGAGGACGTCAGGATGATGGTGAGCGCGAGCGGGCCGTTGCCGCCGAACATGCTAATCCACATAAAGGCAGTGACTGCCACGGGTACGCTGTACTCGAGCACGATGCCGCAGACAAGGTTGGGGTTGGAGCCAAAGAACAGTGAGCCCATGGCATACGCCGCGATGGGGATGATCACAGCCGAGACAAATAACGCCAAAATCAGATGCAGGGGACGGCGGAACACCTCAGCTACCTGGTGGAAGGTGTTGCTGAGCGCGCCTTGGAACGTCATAAAGGCAAACAGGGTGGGAACGATGGGCTTGAGAACGCCGATCTGCTGAGGAAAGAGCACGCCGAGCGCGACGCAAATCGGAACGATGATTTGCATGTGCCCCGCGAGAAACTTGCCCAGTCCAACCCATTGCTTCATATGCTCTTGTGACTCCCTTTGCTCGTGAATCCGTTTTGAATGGATATGCTAGACGCTTGCATGTGTCCGTGCGTCAGAAACGCTCGATTATTTCGAGGGTATTACCGGCATCGTTTACCGAAACCGCGGCGTGCTGCGGCGATTTGCGTCCGCGCCGCACGGTATAATAAATCCGTTCAACAGATCTGCCTGCCGAAGCGGGCATACACAGAGGACTCATCGCTATGAACCGTGAGAGGTATCGCGGCGACCTGCCCCTATCGGGGGTGGGTGCCTATGTCATCGCTTAAGACGACGCATCGCTGGGCGGTCGCTCAGCAAAATCCCGAGCTCGAAAAGGAGCTTTCGGCTGGTCTGGGCATTCCCGGGCTGGTGGCGCGCATTATGGTCGCGCACGGCATTGGCTCCATCAAAGAGGGCCAATTGTTTTTGACGCCTTCGCTCGATCGCGACTGGGCCGACCCACTCATTATCCCGGGCATGTCGGTCGTTGCCGACCGCGTCGAGCGTGCTATTCGCAACCACGAGCACATTGCAGTCTTTGGCGATTTTGACGTTGACGGTATTACGTCGACCTGCCTGTTGACCGAGGCGCTGCGCACGTTTGGCGCCGATGTCACGCCGTTTATTCCGCATCGCTTTGATGAGGGCTACGGTCTTTCGCGCGCGGCGCTCGACCGCGTTAACGAGCTCGCTCGCCCCCAGCTGATCGTGACCGTCGATAACGGCATTGCCGCCAAGGAAGAGGTTTCCTACCTGGAGAGCCTGGGGATCGATTTGGTGGTCACGGACCATCACGAGCCCTCCGACCAGGTGCCGCAGGGTGTGCCCCTGACTGACCCCAAGCTCGAGGACGAGGGCCCCTCGCGTGAGCTTGCCGGTGCTGGTGTGGCGCTCAAGCTGGTGCAAGTCCTGGGTGAGCGCCTGGGCAAGCCGTCGTATTGGCGTTCGCTAATCGAGGTCGCGGCGCTGGGCACCGTGTCCGACATGATGCCGCTCACGCCCGAGAACCGCGCGCTGGTTGCCGAGGGCATCCAGCAGATGCGCGTAACCGCTCGCCCCGGCTATATCGCGCTTGCCGCGCTCGCCAAGGCGGACCTTTCGAGCATTACGGCGGATGGCCTGTCATTCTCGCTCATTCCCCGCTTAAACGCTGCCGGTCGCATGGCTGATCCCAAGCTGGCGCTCGACCTGCTGCTTGCCCGCGATCCCATCGAAGCAAGCGCACTGGCGGCTGAGCTCGAGGAAATCAACCGCCAGCGCCGTGAGATCGAGGCGGAGCTCACGCGCGATGCCATGGCAAAGGTCGAGGAGACCTATGACGGCGGACGCGCGATCGTCGTGGGCGGCGAAGGCTGGCACGAGGGCGTCAAGGGCATCGTGGCAAGCCGTCTGACCAACCGCTACCACGTGCCGGCGCTGCTGTTCTCGATCGAGGACGGTATCGCGCGCGGCTCTGGTCGCTCGGTGGGCAAAGTTAACCTGTTTGACGCCATCGAGCGCTGTTCCGACCTGATGATTCGTCGCGGCGGACATGCCGGCGCGGTGGGTGTGACCATCGAGGCATCCAAGCTCGATGAGTTCCGCCGTCGCCTTTCCGCCGTGTTGTCCGAGCTTCCCGCCGAGGACTTTGAGGACACCGACGAGGTTGCCGCCACGGTCGACCTTTCCGAATTGAATATCGAGACCATCGAGCAGATTTCCCGCCTTGAGCCGTTTGGCCAGGGTAATAAGGTGCCGCTGCTGGCTGCCGAGGGCGTGACGATGTGTGATCGCGCCGTGGTGGGTAAGACCGGCGAGCACATGCGCTTCGTGGCGACGGATGGCGCCGCGAGTGTGCCGGCCATCATGTTTCGTGTGCCGCAGATCGACAAGCTTATCAATTGCGACAGCGCCGTCGACTTGGTGTTCGAGGCTGTTGCCGAGCATTGGCAGGGTCGTGTGAAACCCAAGCTCATGGTCAAGGATGTTCTGGTCCGCGATACCACGCTGCCCAGCGTCGACGATCCGGCATGCGAGCTTCGTCGTGGCGTGCAGCCGGCGGATTCCGGCCTGCGCCTGGAGTCGCGCAAGCGCGAGACGCTCGCCCAGCTTTCTTATACCGAGCTGACACGCTCGCTTATCCATAGCTTTATCGGCTCGAACCAGCCACACCGCGCGCAGGTCGAGGCGCTCGACGCCTTGGCCGATCACCAAAGTGTTCTGGCCGTTATGGGAACGGGGCGCGGCAAGTCGCTCATCTTCCATGTGCATGCCGCGCGCGAGGCGGTCCTTCGCGGGCGTGCGAGCATCTTTGTCTATCCGCTGCGTGCGCTCGTTGCCGACCAGGCCTATCACCTCTCGTCGACGATGGCAGCGCTTGGCATTGGCGTTGGCGTGCTGACCGGCGAGACCGTGGAGGCCGCACGCGATGACGTGTTCGCCGGTCTAGCTTCGGGCCGCACCGGTATCGTGCTCACGACGCCCGAGTTCCTGTCTATCCACCGTGACCGCTTCGCGCGTTCGGGCCGCATCGGCTTTGTCGTTATCGATGAGGCGCACCACGCCGGCCTTGCCAAGGGCGGCGACCGCAGCGCCTATCTTGACATGCCCGATATCCTCAAAGCCCTGGGCGACCCGGTCGTTATGGCTGCGACGGCCACCGCGACGGCTCCGGTCGTGGCCGAGCTTGCCCGCATGTTGCCGATCACTCGCACGGTGGTCGACGAGACGGTGCGCGAGAACCTGCAGCTCGAGGACGACCGCGACCTTGCGAGCCGCGAGAACCGTTTGGTGTCGATCGTGGCGACGGGGGAGAAGACCGTCATTTACGTCAATTCGCGCGACCAGTCCGTGGCGCTCGCCAAGACGTTGCGCAAGCGTGTGCCCGATTGCGCAACCCATATCGCGTTCTATAACGCGGGGCTTGCGCGTTCCGATCGCCGTCGCGTGGAGGAAGCATTCCGAGACGGCAGCCTCAGCTGCATCGTCTCGACATCTGCCTTTGGCGAGGGCGTCAACCTGCCCGATATCCGCCATGTCGTGCTCTATCACATGCCGTTTGGCGGCATTGAGTTTAACCAGATGAGCGGCCGTGCCGGTCGCGATGGCCAGCCCGCCGTGATCCACCTGCTCTATTCGTCGCGCGATGCCCGCATTAACGAGCGCCTGCTCGACTGCTACGCACCCGAGCGCGACGAGCTCGTCACACTCTATCGCGCGCTGCAGACCATGTGGCGCTCCAACCGCGGCAAGACCGGGGATGATTCATTCTGCGCAAGCGATATCGACATCGCGCAGATGTGCCTTGCCATCGATGCCCGCACGCCGGTCGACGAGCGCTCGGTGGAAAGCGGCCTAGGAATCTTCGAAGAGCTTGGTTTCTGTCGCGTTTCGGGGTTTGACGATACGCGTCGTATCGCGATGGCCGAAAACCCCGGCCGCGTGCAATTGAGCAGGTCAATTCGCTATTTGGAGGGCTTGCGCTCGCGCATGGAGTTTTCGGCTTTCCGGAGCTGGGCGCTCGATTCGTGCGCTTCTGATATGCTAGCCAAAGTTAACCGCCCGATCGTACCGCGGGCCTAGGGGAAGGGGACCTCGATGGATGCCGCAGCCCGTACCGCCCATGATTCCACCCTCCAGCCGTTTTCGGAGATGGAGCACTATAAGCATGCCGATGAGCTGCCGCCCGAGATTATGGCAGACAGCTACGACAAGCTGGAGCGTCTGTGCCTCAAATATATGAATGAGGACGACTTTTCTAAGGTTGAGCAGGCCTACTGCTTTGCTGCCGAGAAGCATTGCAACCAAAAGCGGCGCTCGGGTGAGATGTACATCAACCATCCCGTCGAGGTGGCCATCATTCTGGCCGATCTCAAGATGGACTGCGATGTGGTGTGCGCCGCGCTGCTGCACGATACCGTCGAGGATACTGAGACCTCGCTCGCCGATGTTTCCGGCCTGTTTGGCGATACGGTGGCCGAGCTCGTCGATGGCGTGACCAAGCTCACCAACATCGAAGTCGACAGCATGGACGAGAAGCAGGCGCTCACGCTGCGCAAGATGTTCCTTGCCATGTCCAAGGACATTCGCGTCATCATCGTTAAACTTGCCGACCGTCTGCACAACATGCGAACGCTGGCAGCCCTGCGCGAGGATCGTCGCCTATTTAAGGCTCGCGAGACCATGGACGTGTACGCGCCCTTGGCCGACCGCCTGGGCATGAGCTCTATTAAGTGGGAGCTCGAGGACCTGTCCTTCTTCTACCTGGAGCCCGATGCCTACCAGCGCATCGCGCGCATGGTGGCGGAGTCGCGCGAGGTCCGTGAGCGCTATCTGGCTGAGACCATCAAGACACTCACCGACGAGCTCAACCGCATTGGCCTGGAAGGCTTCCAGATCAACGGCCGTTCCAAGCACTATTGGTCCATCTACCAAAAGATGAAGCGCAAGGGCAAGGAGTTCTCCGAGATCTACGACCTGGTGGCGCTGCGCGTTATTACCCATTCGGTGCGCGATTGCTACTCCACGCTCGGTGCGGTGCATACGCTGTGGCACCCCATGCCTGGTCGCTTTAAAGACTATATCGCCATGCCCAAGGTCAATAACTACCAGTCGCTCCACACGACGGTCATCGGCCCTACGGCTCGTCCGCTCGAGATTCAGATTCGAACCTACGAGATGCATGAGCAGGCCGAGTACGGCATTGCCGCCCACTGGCTATATAAGAAGTCGGGCGGATCGTCTGCTTCCAAGACCAATGACGCTCAACGTTTGGACGACCAGATTAACTGGCTTAAGCACTCACTCGATTGGGCTGCGTCTGATGAGATTACCGACGCCAAGGAATACCTGCATTCGCTGAAGGTCGACCTCTTCGATCAGGAGATCTTCGTCTTCACGCCCAAAGGCGAGGTCATGGCGCTTCGTGCCGGCTCCACGCCGCTCGACTTTGCCTATGCCGTTCACACCGAGGTGGGAAACCATTGCGTCGGCGCCAAAATCAACGGTGCGGTGGCTCCGCTCACGCACGAGATCAAGACGGGCGACCGCGTTGAAATCCTGACTAACAAGAGTTCCAAGCCGTCGCGTGATTGGCTCAAGATCGTCAAGACGCCTTCCGCCAAGTCAAAGATCCGTCGCTACTTTGCCGCCGCGACTAAGGACGACGACGCTGCCGCCGGCCGCGATATGCTGGCCAAGGACCTGCGCAAGCGCGGGTATGGCATCTCCACGCCGCGCTCCACGCGTGCGCTCAATGCCGTGGCGGAGCAGTTTAACTTCAAGCAGCTCGAGGACCTGTTTGCCGCCGTCGGTGCCGGCAAGGTTGCCCCGCGCGCTGTGGGCAATAAGGTCGAGCAAATCTTGGACCCCAAGCCCGAGGAACAGCTCACCAAGGCCGAGGCTATCGCCGAGGTCGTGAAACAGCCGGCCCGCGGCTCCAACCGCAAGCCGCAAAAGCGTGGCAAGAGCGCAAGTAACGGCATTATCGTTAAGGGCGAGAGCAACAGTGGCCTGCTGGTCCGTCTGGCTCATTGCTGCAACCCCGTGACGGGCGACGATATCGTCGGCTTCATCACGCGTGGCCGAGGTGTCTCAGTGCATCGCGCCAACTGCCCCAACGTCAAGGGTCTTATGGAACATCCCGAGCGCATGATCGATGTGGAGTGGGACGGCGCTGCCGACACCCTCTTCCAGGTCGAGATCGTGGTCGAGTGCCTGGACCGCATGGGCCTGCTCAAGGACGTCACCATTGCCATTGGCGATGCAGGCGGCAATATCCTTTCCGCCGCCACCTCGACCAACCGCGAGGGTATTGCGACCCTGCGCTTTATGGTCGAGATTTCGGATGCGAGCGGCCTGGATCCGCTGCTGGCTTCCATCAGCAGTGTCGATTCGGTCTACGACGCTCGCCGTCTTATGCCCGGCGAGGGCGGAGCGCAACTCAAGCGCCGTGTGTAGGTGCGAGAGCCTCTCAGCATCATAGATATTGGTTGCGCTCGAGGCATCGTTTGGTGCCTCGAGCGTATTTTAGAAGGAGGGTATGCGCATGGACGATATGACTTTGGACCTGACACCCCGAGGCACGGCTTCGATTGAGGCGCTCGTCAACGGCCCGATTCAGACCAACAGCTACGCCGTGATTTCGAATGACGAGTGCTTAATCGTCGATCCGGCGTGGGAGGGCGAGCGTCTTGTGGAGCATATCCGCACCGCGCATCCCGAGGTGCGCGTACTCGGCTCTGTCTGCACGCACGGTCATGCCGACCATGTTGGCGGGGTTGCCGGGGTTCGAGCTGTCGTTGGCGACAGCGCGCTATATGAGTTGTGCGCTAAGGACGTGACGGTACCTCGCGCAAATATCGAGGAGCAGCGCGCCATGTGGGGTATCGAGACACCCGATCCGGGTGAGCCGACGCGTTTGCTTGCCGAGGGCGATACAATCGAGGTGGGCGACGTCTGCCTGCAGGTGATCGAGGCGCCGGGGCATACGCCGGGCGGCATCGTCCTGTTCGCCGCGACCGAGCAGGGGAACATCGCCTTTGTGGGCGACACGCTTTTCCCGGGCAGCCACGGTCGTACCGATCTTTCCGGCGGTGACGAGGCGGCGATTATGCGCTCGCTCTCCAAACTTGCCAAGATGCTTCCGCCCGATACCGTTTGCTTGACGGGCCATGGCGATTCGACCACGATGGCGCGCGAACTTATGCAGAACCCGTTTATGCAGATGTAGGCTCGAAGCCGTCTTTCGAACCACGAAGACCGCTCAATCGTCAAGCTATTTTCCCCAGTGGGTCGATTCTGTGGGGCAAACGGTCAAAATTTGTCCAATCGGATGGTATTCGTGAACAAACGAACGTTTATGCTCGGGTATGTCGTGGTAAAATCTCAGGCGTTATCGGAGCAACCTTACAGGAGGTTTCTTTTATGCTCGTCAACGCAGCAGACATGCTCAAGAAGGCCGAGGCCGGCAAGTACGGTCTCGGTGCCTTCAACACCAACAACCTCGAGTGGACCCTGGCTATTCTCCAGGCCGCCGAGGAGGCCAAGTCTCCGCTGATCCTTCAGTGCACCGCTGGTGCCGCTAAGTGGATGGGCGGTTTCAAGGTCTGCGCCGACATGGTCAAGGCTGCCGTCGAGGCCACGGGCGTTACCGTTCCCGTCGCCCTTCACCTCGATCACGGTTCTTACGAGGACTGCTTCAAGTGCATCGAGGCCGGCTTCACGTCCATCATGTATGACGGCTCTCACGAGGAGACCTTCCAGCTTAACCTCGACCGCACCAAGGAGCTCGTTGAGCTTGCCCACTCCAAGGGCATGTCCATCGAGGCCGAGGTCGGCGGCATCGGCGGCACCGAGGACGGCGTGACCTCCAGCGGCGAGCTCGCTGATCCTGCTGAGTGCAAGCAGATTGCTGACCTGGGCGTCGACTTCCTCGCCTGCGGTATCGGCAACATCCACGGCGTGTACCCTGCCGACTGGGCTGGCCTTTCCTTCGAGCGCCTGGGCGAGATCAAGGCTCAGACCGGCGACCTGCCCCTCGTCCTGCACGGTGGCACCGGCATCCCCGAGGATCAGATCAAGAAGGCCATCTCCCTGGGTATCTCCAAGATCAACGTCAACACCGATCTGCAGCTCGTCTTCGCCAAGGGTGTTCGCGAGTACATCGAGGCCGGCAAGGATCAGCAGGGCAAGGGCTTTGACCCCCGCAAGCTCCTCAAGCCTGGTCGCGACAACATCGTTGCCCGCACCAAGGAGCTCATGGAGGAGTTTGGCTCCGTCAACAAGGCGTAAGCGTCGCTAAACTTCCCGTCGGAAGCCCCGTCCCCCTACACTGTTTCCTTTGCGCTCACCTGGCTTCGCCAGAAGTCGCGCCAAGGAAACAGTTCCGGGGGACGGGGCTTCCTTCGTTTAACGTCGCAGGGTTACGAGTCTGAATTAAGATGGCTACTGGCTTTGCCAGAAGTCGCGCGACGGAATCAGCTCCGGGGAAACGGGGCCTCCTTCGTTAACTCGCTACAGGGTTACTGGGCTGAATTCATTTTTTGACTACCGCTCGGCGGTGTTGATGGCTCCCTTGTTGGGGCTTTCTTTTTTATCTCGCTACAATGGGCTTCGAGAGTTCTAATGACTTGGAGTTTGGTATGGCTGTTATTAATGTGCTGCCTTCGGATGGGAAGGTTATTGACGAGGGTCCTGTTGGTTGCTCTGTTGATGTTTGCAATGATGACTTCCGTTTTCTAGATATTGGCTTGCCACCCGAGATTCTGCGTTTAAAGGACGCGGGGTATCTTTCGCAGGCTATTGAGGCCTGCGACCGTCTACTTGCCCAAAATCCCGATCCCTCGTTGGCCGCTTGCGTTCGTGCCGAGCGGTATCGCATGCTTGAGACGCCGCTTCATTTTTCGGTGTCGCGCGATCGAGCTATTGCGATGATTCGCGAGGAGTGGCCTGAGTTTACCGAGGAGCAGTTTGACGATCTGATTGACCGTAAGCGTATTGACTGGCGCTTTATCGATGGCGAGCTGTTCGTTCTCGACAACTTCCTCGATTCGCTTCGCGTATATCCCAAAGAGGTTCCCGGCATGCGTCCCGATCCTACGGACGGAATTGCACTGCGCAACGAGATGCTCAAGGAGATGGAGTCACAAAACGGATTGACTCGCGTTATTACGCTTAAGGCGTCCTTGTCTGTCCCCGGCGCTCTAGAGGGGGAGACCGTTCGCGCTTGGCTACCCGTTGCCGCCACCTGCCGCCAACAGTCTCAGGTCGAGATTCTCGACATGACGCCGGAGGGTGCTGTTGCTCCCGCGAACGCTTCGGCGCGTACCGCCTCGTGGTCTTCTTCGAGTGAGCGCTCATTCTCGGTGACTTATCGTTATCACATCGATGCTGCTTATTGTGATGTCTACGGTGGCACACTTCCGGTTCATCCGCGTATGGACGCGCCTCTGCCCGAGGATATTTCCGAGGACCGTCCGCACATTGCATTTACGCCGTATCTGCAGCAGCTGACGGCCAGCGTTGTTGGCGGACTCGAGGATCCGCTCGATCGCGCCCGTGCTATCTATGATTACCTGACGCAGTATATCGACTATCGCTATCAGCCGCCGTACTTGCTTTTGGGATCTATTGCCGATGACTGCGCGCATTCGCTCCGCGGCGATTGCGGCGTTATGGCGCTCACGTTTATCACCATGTGCCGTATCGCGGGCGTGCTTGCCCGTTGGCAGAGCGGCCTCTACGTTGCGCCCGATTCGGTGGGGTCGCACGACTGGGCAGAGTTCTATACGCCGCAGACCGGTTGGCTCAACGCCGACGTGTCATTTGGATCTTCTGCTCGCAGGATGGGGGAGGAGTGGCGCCGCCGTCACTACTTTGGCAATCTCGACCCATGGCGTATGGTGGCCAACAATCGATTCCAGGCAGAGTTTGAGCCCTCTTTCGACGGCATGCGCGAGGACCCTTACGATAACCAGATGGGTGAGGCTTCGGTCGACGGTCGCGGATGCCGTCAGCGCGAGATGCTACGCACGGTCGAACTCATCGAAATGCTCGAAGTTCCATTTTCGGACTAATCGGTAGAAAGCTGTGATAAACTAACTCACGCATTACGTGCCCGAGTGGCGGAATTGGCAGACGCAGTGGACTCAAAATCCACCGTTGGCAACAACGTGCGAGTTCGAGTCTCGCCTCGGGCACCATACATGCAAGCGAGCGTTCAAGGGGGTTGCGGCCCCCTTTTTCGTGCCGAACTCGCGTGAGCGCGCGAAGCGTTAAGCAAACAGGCCTGTGGCCTGTTTGTAGCGGAGCGTGGCGAGGGCGCCACGCGCCCGAAGCCCGGGGCTTCGCGAAGCGAAGGCCCTTTGAGTCTCGCCTCGGGCACCATACATGCAAGTGAGCGTTCGAGGGGGTTGCGGCCCCCTTTTTCGTGTACGTAATGTGATAACGCGCTGTACGTGTTATTATTCGCAAGGCATTGTTCCCGCAATGCCCTAAAGAGGAACCCGAGGGTTCCCACCTTTTGGCGCCAATGAGCAGCTGACTGGTCATACAACTTAGATTACCTTCCTCATACCGAGGATGTCTATGCGTACGACCTGGTTGCAAAGAAGCGCCGGGTTATTTTTTTATGAATGGAGGTAGGGAAAATAGCTAAGTCTGATGACACCCGCATCAACGACGAGATTACTGCATCTTCGTGCCGTTTGATTGGCGTCGATGGCTCTCAGCTCGGCCTGTTCGCCATCCGCGATGCCCAGCGTGTCGCCGACGATCAGGGTCTCGACCTGGTCGAGATCGCTCCCAACGCGGAGCCGCCGGTCTGCAAGGTCATGGACTACGGTAAGTTCAAGTACCAGCAGGCCATGAAGGCCAAGGCTGCTCGTAAGAACCAGTCCAAGGTCGAGGTCAAGGAAATGAAGTTCCGACCCAAGATCGACGTTGGCGACTACGAGACCAAGAAGGGCCACGTTCTGCGTTTCCTCAAGAAGGGCGCACGCGTTAAGATCACCATCATGTTCCGCGGCCGTGAGATGGCTCACCCGGAGCAGGGCCTTAACGTTCTCGAGCGTCTCGCCGAGGATCTCAAGCCTTACGCTACGGTCGAGTCCAAGCCTAAGATGGAAGGCCGTAACATGCTTATGCTGCTCGCCCCGATTAAGGGCGCCTTCGATGAGGATAAAGCGGCAAGCGATACCAAGTAACTAGTGTTCTGTAACCGATTAAGGAGTATTTCATGCCTAAGATGAAGTCCCACAGCGGCACCAAGAAGCGTTTCCGCAAGACTGGTACCGGCAAGCTTATGCGCGCCAAGGCTTTCAAGAGCCACATCCTGAGCAAGAAGTCCACCAAGCGTAAGCGTGGCTTCCGTCAGGAGACCGAGATCGCCGCTGCCGACCGCAAGGTCATCAAGTCGCGTCTCGCCTAAGTTCGCGTTCCCGTTTTTCGTTTTACCGTCTAGGAGTTGATAGAACATGGCACGTATTAAGCGCGCTGTTGCCGCCAAGAAGAAGCGCCGTACCGTTATGCACCGTGCGAAGGGTTACTACGGTGCCGCTTCGCGTACTTACAAGCATGCTAAAGAGCAGGTCCAGCACTCTCTGCAGTATCAGTATCGTGATCGCCGCAACAAGAAGCGCGAGATCCGTTCTCTCTGGATCACTCGTATCAACGCTGCTGCTCGTCTGAACGACATCTCTTACTCTCAGTTCATGCACGGCCTGAAGGTTGCCGGCATCGAGCTCGACCGCAAGGTCCTGGCTCAGATGGCTTACGAGGACATCGAGTCCTTCAACGAGCTGGCTACCATCGCCAAGAAGGCTCTCGAGGCCTAATAGATTCTCTTGAATCGCTAGGGGAGTGTCGCGTTGTGCGCGGCGCTCCCTCTTTTTATCTGAAGCGCTGGTTTATATAGCAAAAGCGCGGGTAGATAGACACTTAAAGGTGACCGATCTTTATATATCTCTTAACCGAAGGGTCATCATCTGATACGTGCAGTATTTCTGCATCAGCCTTTCTATTACTTATATAGGAAGCGATATGTTGTGTAGGACTTGTGAAGAGTGGAATTGACGTCCCACATCGCTTCGCAGTCTGGCAATATATCTCCTTGCCGCGCGGCCCGGTCGGACCGGATGAGCCGCGGGGCGTGCACCTTGAGAACCGGATACTGCGAGGATGGACACACCAGATGTGTCGCATCCGGGCAGACATCGAACCATTTGAAATGGTCTAACTTGGATTTGTT
>URKV01000028.1 GCA_900548565.1 uncultured Collinsella sp. | reverse complement strand
TACGAGATGCTCAGGAGTCTCGTGGGCTCGGAGATGTGTATAAGAGACAGACCACGCGCACGTCCGCCTCCTCCGCCGCGCGAATACCGGCAATACTCGGCATACGCAACTGGCCAATCTCCTTGGCAGTCGTCATCGCGCACGGCATCTCAAGATAGACCGTCTCCTCGCCGGCATCGCAACCGTGAACGAGCGAAAGCGCACCGCACGTCGTAAAACCTGCGCTCTGCACGCAGCTCACGTCGGTCACGCAGGGAATCTCAAAGGCTCCGGCAAGCTCGGGACCAATCTGGGCCGTATCGCCATCCACCGCCATCTTGCCGCAGATGAGCAGGTCGAAGTCCTCGTCGAGCGCCTCGATGCCGCACTTGAGGGCATAGGTGGTTGCCAGGGTATCGGCACCTGCAAAGGCGCGATCGGTCAGCAGCAGCGCGTCGTCGGCACCTCGAGCGATGCAGTCGCGCAGCAGCGACTCGGTCGCGGGGATGCCCATCGACACCACCGTTACGCGCACGTCCATGCCAAAGCCGATAAAGTCGTCTTTCAGCGCCAGCGCGCATTCCAAAGCGCTCGCATCAAAGGGATTAATGACCGCCTGCTTGCCATCGCGCACGATGGTATTGGTCTTGGGGTCCATCTTGACCTCGGTGCTGCCCGGCACGGCCTTGACGCACACCACCATATGGAAATCGCTCATCTTCACACGCCCCTTTTCTGGACGAGCTCATCCAAGAGCTTCTCCGCAAACAGGTTGCCGCGGCCCAGCTGCCCGTCGGGATCGAGCTGGAGCTTGAGCCGCGCCGACTCGACCATGGCCTCGTGACCGTACATCGCCTCCAAGAAGCCCGCCTTGATCTTGCCGACGCCATGCTCGGCAGAGACGGCGCCACCCATGGCCGTGACCTCGGCCGCCCACTGGGCAAAGAGCTCGCCGCCGGCGCGATAATCCTGCGCGTCGCGCGGCAAGATGTTCACATGCAGATGGTTGTTGCCGATATGCCCCCAGGCGGCAGACTCAAGCCCGCTATCGGCCAGCGTGCGGCGATAGAGGGCAACGACATCGGCCAGGCGCGCGTTGGGCACCGACATATCCGAACCCAGCTTGGTAATGGTGGGGTCCGTGCGGCGACGCTCGTCGATGAGCATGTTGACGCTCTCGGGGACGGCGTGGCGGAAGAACCGCTGGCATTCGCGATCGACCTCGGTGCGCGCAACCCAGGTCGCGTCGTCGCGGCCACCCGCAAGCTCCAAAACCCATCCCAGGTGGTACAGCTCCTCGGTCGCCTGCGCCTCGTCGTCGCAGTCGAGCTCCACGTAGACGCAGACCTTTGCCTCATCATCGAGTGCCGGCAGCGAGGCAAACGCCGTTGACTGTTCGCGCTGGCGGCGAAGGATATCCAGGGCGCCGGCATCGAAATACTCGATAGCAGCCGCATGGGACAGGACCGGGCGCACGGAATCGGTAAAGGCAACGGCCTTGTCCTCGCTGTCGAAAAAGCAGCTCACGCCCCACACAACCGCGGGAGCAGGCTGCAGGGCGATCTCGAGCTCGGTGATAACGCCGAGCGTGCCACATGCGCCGATAAAGAGATCGATGGCGTCCATATCGTCCGCAACAAAATAGCCCGAAGCATTTTTGGTCTTGGGCATGGTATAGCCGGGAAGATCGAGCTCGAGCGTACGGCCCGCTGCCGTCGCGAGCGACAGGTGGCGGCCCTGGGCAAAAGCCTCGCCGCGCTGAAGCTCAAGCAAATCGCCATCAGCCAGCGCGACGTGGAGTCCCGTGATATGTGGGCGCATGGGACCGTAGGCGTAGCTGCGGGCACCGGAGGCGTTACATGCCGCCATGCCGCCCAGACAGGCAGACGCCTCGGTGGGATCGGTGGGAAAAAACTGCTCGGGAGCCTCTTGGAACTCCTCGTAGGCCTCAAGCGATGCCTGGTCCCAACCAGCGGTCGGCAGCACCTTCTTGCTCAGCTGCTTGCGCAGCTCCGAGAGCACAACGCCCGGCTCCACGCGCAGCAGAAATTGGCCTTGTTTATCGCGGCGAAGGCCCAAGTAGCGATTCATACGGGAAGTATTGAGGATATGCCCGCCGTGGGGCACGGCACCGGCGGCAAGGCCGGTTCGGGCGCCCTGAACCGTTACCGGGACACGCTCGGCATGGAGCTTTTCCAAAATGGCACGGACCTCGTCTTCCGTTGTCGGAAACGAGATGCTCGAGGCCTCGCCCGATGCGCGAGACTCATCGCGACCATACTCTTCGAACTCGTCGGTGAAGGGTTTGATGGTTGCAGACACGCGAACTCCCCCTTTAGCTAACTACAGTGTTTGCAGGGAGATGTTACCGCATCGTTTCGTCGACGTGTTCGAGACCGTCTCCATAATTGGCGATTTTTACGTTCGTGCAATTCGGCGAGCGGCTTGATTTCCTCGGCAGACGATGCTTTTGACACATATGGCCCCGCCGTCGCCGACCGCGCGATTGTCGCTCGAAAAAAGTTGGAGTATTTTTTGCCGCCTTTTACCTGCGGAGACGCCAATCCGTCAAGCATTTGGTCAGAAATTGGTCAAGTAGCGGCTGATACGGTCGGCGTCGACAGCCAAAACCGATAGAAGTTTTGGCCCAGAAGCAGGGAGGTTCCCATGGCATATTACTGGCCCCAGTACGGCATCGCCATCGAAGTCGACGACGATCCCCATCTCCTGCCTTTCGACGAAGAGGCATTCCCCGATACGACGGTCTACCACGTTACCACCGATGTGATCTGCGACCCCGAGTCGTTCTCGGCGCTCGCCCACCACATCGCGCATATCCACGACATCGAGCTCCCTCCCGACTTCGAAGAACTCGTCTACTCGCGCCGCCTGATGCTTCACATGCTCTTTGGAGCGGACCCGTCCACCTTTGCGCGCATCTATACCGCCAAGGATGCCGCATGAGCGCGAAGAAGCCACCCCACTTTGCAGGCCTGGGACATCGCAAGAAGCTCATCGTTGCCTGCCTGGCCATCGTCTGCGCCCTTGTCGCCGTAGGACTATACGCTTGGCAGTCGCAGCCCGTACCCGAGGCGGGCGCTTCGGTTACGACGGCCGAGGGCAAAACGCGTCAGGAAATCCAAGATGAGCTCGACGCCATCGTCCGCGACAACATGATGACGATTTCGGTCGCACCGGTCGCTCAGCTGCAGGAGGACGGCAAGCTGCGCGTCAACGTGCAAAACGTCCAAGACAATAAATTTCCCCAGCGATTCCGCGTCATCCAAAACGACGAGACCATGTACGAATCCGGTGTGGTCGAGACCGGCAAGACAATCGAGACGTGCCCCGCCGGCGACATCAAAGAAGGCGAGGCGTACATCGAGATCCAAGCACTCGATGCCAAGACCCTCGACAGCCACGGCAATCCGACACGTGTCAAGGTGCGGGTTGAGCAAGCCGAGAACTAGCCTTCCGGCCGACGCGGCACCGCACGCAATTCACCAGCATTCGTCCAATCATCGCGGGGACGGCCCGCGGCGAATAGAAAGGAACGACCATGGACATCACCAGGAACATGAACGGAGCCAGAGCGTTCGTCGTGGGCGCAGGGCTCGCGCTCGCGCTCGCAATGGGCGCCGCCCCGACGCCAGCTATGGCAGCCGGGCGCGTTGGAACCACGAAAGTAATGGTCAGGACCGAGATCGACAACGTTGAGTTCAAAGTTCCGACGGTTATTCCCTTCGTCGCCAAGGCCGACGGCACGCTTCAGGGCCCCTCTGAAGACGCGACCACCATCGACAATCATTCGGCCTACGGCATCCATGTCACCAACATGAAGATCGACGCCATGAACACCTGGGCCATTGCCGCCGACGCCAAGGCCGGAACCGCACAGAACTCCATCGACTTTAAGGTCGGCCCCGACGGCGCACTCCAGAACGCCAGCGCCGCAATGCAAGGGATGGGCCTCGATCTTTCCAAGAATGCAGCCTTCGACATGGGCTACCAGGGCATTGCCGGCGGCACGGACAAAATTAAGCTCAAGACAAGCGGAAACGTCGCCCGCGTCACACGCGACATCTTCCGCGTAACCGGCGAAGGCGATCAGGTTGCAACGATCACCTGGACGGTCGAGCCCGGTGCGCACACGGCATAAGGCCGTCGCCCTGGCCGCCGCCGTCAGCATCCTAGCGTTTGGGCCAGCCATGGCCTTTGCCCAGCAAGAACAGGCTCAGGCCGCCACGCAAGTGACGGTCGACCTCTCGGAGCTCGACCGCGGCGACCGCGAGGAACCGTTGGCGCAGACAGGCGACAGACGATGGCTCTTGGCAGCAGGCGCCACAGCAGCAGGCGCGGGAACCGCCGGCCTCGGTCTGCACATCAAACGCAGCCAGAAACAAAACACGGACAGACCGCACTAAATTAGCTAAGGAGACCCCATGGCATCGAAGAACCTTTTGCCCGTCGTCGCACTCTGCGGCGCGCTCGCAACCGGAACGCCTGTCGCCGCTTGGGCGACTCCCGCCATGGCAGACTCCTTACCAGCAGCCCTAAGTTCCGCACCAAATCCGTCGAGCGCCATTGCGTGCAAGCGTTTTTCGATCGCACAGGCCGCGATCTCAACCTCGGGATGCCTTCGTCGTAATACGGACGGCTCGATAGTCGTGGATATCAAGCGTTCGAACAAGGCAAACGGCTCCCAGGCGGGGTGTGCCGTCTGCACGTGGCGCTCGGTTGTGCTCGATGCGGATGGCGATCCATGCAATTTAGAGCTGCGCATCGACATCGCTTCGGTCGATGACTCGGCGAACGGAGCGAAGGTCGCCTTCGACGGTACGTTTTTTGAGAAAGGAGGCGGTATATGTCTGGGCTGCGCCGCCGCGAATGCAGACGACACGCAGCCCACCCTCTCATTCACGGCATCGTTGCGGCTGACCAAAGCCGGTACCGATGCCATCGCGGCGGGAGAAGCGTCCCTGCTGTTCTACACCGTCAGCGCCAAAGACACAGACGCTCATTTCGAGAAGCCAGCCGGATCACTCAGCCTTACACGAGGGATAGAGGCAGGCCCTATTGAAATCGATGCCCACGCGCAAAGCAGGCAACGCATTCTTGCCGACCCGGCGCTTCTCGAAATGGAGTGGAACGGATCCGGAGCCATCGGAATTCTCCCCTCCGCGTTTGACGCCAAGACGCTCCCCTCAAACGACGAACCCATTAACGCAACCATACAAGAAGAGGGCGCGGACAAAGAAGCAGATGCGGGCGACACGCCGCCGCCGACAAACAGCGTCCCAGCTTCTTTCGAAGCACCGAATGAGCCCGCTACCGATCCAAACGATACCGAGCTCTCGGACAGTCTGGGGCTTGCTGATCCTCAAGAGATAGATGAAGGTAACTGCTGCGTGCTTGCCGCGCTCGACCACACAGAGGTCATCGACGCTGCGAACATCGAAGTTGCCGCCGCCAATCAGCCCGTCCGCAAGTCAGCCATCATCGCATTTCCTGAATCCATCGAAGTCGTCTTTTTGCCATCGGGCGAGGTCGTGGCCCCAACACTGCTCACCTTGTTGGGCGCCAAGAATACACGAAATGAAATTAAAAAGGTCACGGTTGTAGACCCTGCAACCACCGCCAAGCTGCGTTTATACGCCGTTGCTCCAGACGGAGGCAAGACCTTGGAATTCGATGGTGACACACTCCTAGTCTGGCGACGTCTGGACATTATGCAAGACGTCTCGTATCAGATCGAACTCGAAGGGTTTGATCGTGCCCGCGATGCCAATATCATCGCCGCGGCTATTGAATCCCCACAGCGGCTTATGACACTGCGCTTTGATTACTATCCCTATGTCCCGACAACCACCTGAGGCTTAAATGCTGTGCATCATTCCTAACACCACTTATATAACGTATTAGATGAGTCGCGATGTGCCTCGCATTTCGTTCTGCTACGATTGCCACGTTGGCATCAATACAGGAGGGCTCATGCCGGGCTTGGGAACAATCATCAACGTTGTGCTTTTAGTTGCGGGCGGTCTTTTGGGATTAGCGGGCGGCCGCTTCATTACACCGCGCATCCAAGACACGCTCATGAAAGCATCGGGGCTGTGCGTCCTGTTTATCGGCCTTGGCGGCACCATGCAAAAGATGCTCCTTATCGATGGGAAGGCGCTGGCGACCACTGGTACCACCATGCTCATTGTCTCGTTCGCCCTCGGCTCGCTCATCGGCGAGGCCATCAACTTGGAGGCCGCCATTGAGAACCTTGGCGAATGGCTCAAGCGCAAAACCGGCAGCGAGGGCGATAACGAGTTCACCAACGCTTTTGTCTCGACTTCACTCACCGTGTGTATCGGCGCCATGGCCATTGTGGGATCGATCCAGGACGGCCTGCTCGGCGACTGGTCCACGCTTGCCCTCAAGGGCGCATTGGACTGCATCATCGTCTGCACCATGACGGCGTCGCTTGGCCGCGGCTGCATTTTCTCCGCCCTGCCCGTCGCCGTGTTCCAGGGGACGATCACGTTGTTTGCCGGCGCGCTCTCCCCCATCATGACCACGGCAGCCCTCGACAGCCTTTCGCTCGTAGGCTCCATGCTCATCTTCTGCGTCGGCGTCAACCTCATCCGTCCTCAGACCTTCCGCACGGCCAATATGCTTCCCTCCGTCGTCATCGCCGTCATCTACGCCCTCCTGTTCTAAATCTATCAACGCAGCGGTATCTCGAACATCTGTTTGATGCTGTGCTATGATATGAGGTCACCGTAGCTGCGTTCGAGAGGAGGAGCGGTGGCCGACCAGGACATCAAGATGCTCATCGAGCGCATTATGGCCGAGGCCCGGACCCATCAGTCCGCCCGCTTCTCAAACGAAATCTACGCAGACGAGCCGATTCTCAAAACCGGCCGACAGATGCAGAATTTCCTCCCCGACCAGTACCGTAAAATGCGCGAGATATCGCGCTGGCAGGATGACCCCAAGGGCGGTGCGGGCCGCTGGCTTTCGGAAGCCGAGCTTTTTTACCGCCAGGGCCTGCTGATGGCCGACTTTGAGGATGACTATCCCTACAACGGCACCTTTAAGTCGTACTTTCCCACCTACAACGCCATGAGCGACCGGCAGCTGCGCGGCTACTTTACCTGGCGCGCCCAAGTGCGCCGCGGGACCGTCGAGGAAACGTCTACGTCCTTTGCCTTTCTGTATCTCTATGAGCTGATTTGCGGCATCGGCGTAGATAATCCACTCGATGGTTTTAACAAGATCAAGGCCTTTTGGGATGCCTACCGCGCCTTTGAGCCCGGCATCGACCGGTTTGCACGCGTGTGGTTGCAGGACTACGCCGTGTTCCACGGGCTCGACCCCAAGCTGCTTCGTGATTCTAAAACCGTCATGTTCGACAACGCCCTTATCGAGCTGCGGCGCGCGGCACGAGACCTTGTACCAGCACCGGCACCGTCCGGCCAGACCCCCAAGCGTCGCAAAACCTCCGAGCCCACGCTCCCCCTTCCGCCCGATGAGGTGCGCGAGGAGCGACTCATGGCCGCCATCAACGCCCTCTCCACGTACAACCTAAGTAACTCGCGGCTCGACCGCAGCCACCACCGCGATCTGCGCCACGTGGCATGCGCCGTGTATGTCCGCATGGCGCGCTACTATGACACGCACCGAAAAACCGGCATCGTGGCGAGTTTATTTGGGGAGGAGACGGCCATGCCCTACACCATGTTTGCCTCGGCCGTATTCTTTGCGCCCGAGCGCCACGAGGACTGCGAATACCGCCTGGATCCTATCCATATCTACCGTTGCCAAAACGGCTTTTGGGAATGCATGCGTATCCACGGTAGTAGGCAAAAGAGCAGCAAGCTCGGTGAAATGATGCGCGCCTGCGACCAACGCCTGCGCCTGGCGCTGGACCCCGCCCATCCCCTTAAGGAAGAAAAGGTCCCCAAATATCTGGCCAAGATTATCGATGACGAGATTGTGGCATGGCTTTCGTGGGACGCCGCACACCAGCCCGTCAAAATCGATATCGATCTGAGTCAGCTGGGGCACATTCGGAACGCCGCTGCGCAAACGCGCGAAGCGCTTTTGATCGATGAGGAACGCGAGGACGGCGCGTCCGCAGAAGCTGAGGCAGCGGACTCAGAGCAACCGGAAGCCGAGCCCGTAGCCGACGCGACGGTCGAGGCGGTCGCGGCACCCATTCGGCAGGACGAGGCCGACGAGCCGACCATATCCACCGAACAGTTTGGTGTCGTGGCACCGCTTCTCGCGCCGACGCCCGCGTTCGCGGCTGCTGCGCCCGCTGACGCCACAAACGAACTCGCGCCTGCCGCAGATGCCTTCCTTCGCGCACTGTTCGAGCAAAACGCAGTACAGGCGGAATCGGCGGTAGTGCAATCGGGGCAGAGCGAGGACATGCTCGTCGATACCATCAACGAGGCGCTCTTTGACCTGGTGGGCGACACCGTAATTGAATTTAGCGCGGCAGGGCCGCAGATTATTGAGGACTACGAAGCAGACGTGAGAGGATACCTAGACCATGAGTGATACCACATCCGCAGCACCCCGCGTGCCCAAGCGCGTCGCTGCCGTCATTCTCAACTCGCTCAAGGGCGGCGTGGTCCCGCGCATCGGCCTTCCCTACATTACCGTAGGGCGCGAGGTCGAGATCCGCGCCCTGCTCACCGATCTGAGTCTCATCGCCGACGGTGGGGCGAGTTTCCGCTTCCTGGTCGGTCGCTACGGCGCCGGCAAGAGCTTTTTGCTCCAAACCATCCGAACGCATGCTATGGGCGAGGGATTCGTCGTCGCCGATGCAGACTTGTCCCCCGAGCGCCGTCTGCAGGGCGGGCAGGGGCAGGGCCTTGCCACCTACCGCGAGCTCATACGCAATATATCGACCAAGACGCGCCCCGAGGGCGGTGCGCTCAACCTTATTCTTGATCGCTGGGTCGCCTCGTGCGCCGACGTCGACGAGTCGGTCGTCAATGCCCAACTGGCCCCGCTCGAGGAAATGGTCCACGGCTTCGACTTCACCCGCATGCTCCGCCGCTATCGCACGGCCGTATCCGAGGGCGACGAAGAAGCCATGAGCCGCGTGACCAAATGGATCCGCGGCGAATACCGTACCAAGAGCGAGGCTCGCGCCGAGCTGGGCTCCTCGACCATCATCAGCGACGGCGACTGGTACGACTACGTTAAGCTCATCGCGCGTTTTTTGGTCTGCAGCGGCTACAAGGGTATGTTGGTGCTCATCGACGAGCTCGTGAATCTGTATAAGATTCCCAACGCCATCACGCGCCAGTACAACTACGAGAAAATCCTGACCATGTACAACGACACACTCCAGGGCAAGGCGCAGTATCTGGGCATGATTATGGGCGGCACGCCAACCTCCATCGAAGACCGCCGCCGCGGCGTGTTCTCCTACGAGGCTCTGCGCAGCCGACTCGCTCAGGGTCGCTTTGCGCGCGAGGACCTTAAGGACATGCTCGCGCCCATCATCCGTCTGCAGCCACTCACCTACGAGGAGCTGCTGGTGCTGATCGAAAAACTCATGCAAATTCACGCCGGCTACTTTGGCTGGACGCCCACGCTTACCGAGAACGACTTGGTGGACTTCCTCAAGATCGAGTTCGGTCGCGTGGGAGCCGACACGCATCTGACGCCGCGTGAAGTCATTCGTGACTTTATCGAGCTGCTCGACATCCTATGCCAAAACCCCGACGCCAACGTGGCCGAGCTGCTGCAAAAGCGGGACGGCCTGATGCTGGGCATCTGCAACGGCTTCCAGGCCCTGATCAAGCTCGGCCTGGTGCCCTACGGCGACATCGTCGACGCCACGCCCGATGCGCCCACGTTGACGTTCAACACCATCGGTCGCCACCAGAGCCGTCTGGTGCGCACCCGCATCTCGTCCAACTTGTCCCCGTGGCTGTCGCAGTGCAGCCTGGACGACCCCTATACCGTCGCCATCAGCCACGGCGAGGGCCGCTTTGTCGCCAATGACGAAGTGCTCGCCCAGCTGATCGCCAACGGCCAGGTCGCCACGCAGTACGTGGGCGAGAACGGCAAGCCCAGCATGGACCTTTCCGTCAACCCCAACGGCTCCGCACTCGCCATCGAGGGCATCACGAGCCCCGACGGCCGTGTCCTGGGCAAGATGGGCCATGCCGAGCGTCGCGGCGACAACCTGTACCGCAACGTGCCCGAGCATGTCCCCGGCGACAAATTCATGCCGATCTTTGAGAGCGGCGTAGCCTACTTCGCTTAATACGTTTCCATCGGGTACAATCCCCTCGGGTAACAACACCCGCCACCGGCACCCCCGGTGGCGGGTTCTTTTTTGCTTTGCGCGTATAGGAGAAGGACATCATGGAAAGCCGCAAGCCGTATCTCGCCACCCTGCCCGGACTCATCCTGGGCTGTCTCGTTTGCTGCGCGCTCTGGGGCTCCGCCTTCCCCTGCATCAAGATCGGCTACGGCCTCTTTGGTATTCCCGCGCACGACAGCGCCTCGCAGCTGCTCTTCGCGGGCCTACGCTTCACCCTTGCCGGCATGCTGGTCATTGTTGGCATGAGCGTGGCCCAGCGCCGACCGCTCGTTCCGCAAGCGCGCGATATCAAGCCCATCTGCATCTTGTCGCTCTTCCAGACTATCGGGCAGTACTTCTTTTTCTACCTGGGCCTCTCGCGCGCCAGCGCCATGTCGAGCTCCATCATCGAGGCCAGCGCCAACTTCCTCGCAATCCTCTTTGCCGCCCTGGCATTTCACACCGAGAAGCTCAATGCGGCCAAAGTGCTCGGCTGCGTACTGGGCTTTGCCGGCGTCGCGCTCGTCAACCTTTCGGGCGCGGACGGCACCTTTGGCTTTACGCTCGACGGCGAGGGTTTTATCCTAGCCTCCACCGTCGCGGGTGCCCTTTCGACCTGCCTGATCGGTATCTTCTCGCGTGAGCACGACGGCGTCTTGCTTGCCGGGTGGCAGTTCTTAGTCGGCGGCCTGGTCCTCACCGCCATCGGCTTTTTGATGGGTGGCGCGCTCTCCCCCACGGCGATTGCCCCCGCCATCGCGCTCATCATCTACATGGCGCTTATCTCCGCGGTCGCCTACTCGCTGTGGTCGCGCCTGCTTGCCGTCAACCCCGTCAGCCGCGTCTCGGTCTTTGGGTTTATGAACCCCGTCTTTGGTGTGCTGCTGAGCGCGCTGCTGCTCGGCGAGGGCGCTGGCACGAGCCCCATTACCGTCATCGTTGCCCTGCTGTTGGTTTGCGGCGGCATCATCATCGTAAACAAGCCCAAAAAGGCCTAGCGAACTGCCTCGTTCCAAGAAAAAGACGAGGCGTATCTTCGACAGCCGCTACTAATCCCGCCAACGCAATAGGGGCGCACGACCATCAATGCGGTCGTATGCCCCTTTTCTAGCGTATTTGTACGCCGGCTTTCTTTTTCTCGGCCTTGACGCGATAGAGCTCCGCATCGGCAGCGCGAAGTAAGTCTTGCCAGGTATCAACACTATCGCCGACCCGCGCGCAACCGATGGACATCCGCAATGCATACGGCACCTCGGCATGCGCGAGCTCGTCGTTGATTGTCGCGCACAGATGCATGATATCCTGTTCCGCCGCTGCCTTTTGGAGCACCACGAACTCATCGCCACCATAACGCGCGATAAAGCCACCAGACGCCGAGCAGACATCCTTGAGCGCCGTCGCAACAACCTGAAGAGCATGGTCGCCCTCCACATGTCCATAGCGATCGTTAATCTGCTTAAAGCCGTCAGCGTCCATCATAAGCAGATATACATCTTCGGCCTGATCCACATTTGAAAAGAGCGACAGCATATAGGTCTCAAAACGGTTGCGGTTATTGAGTCCAGTCAACGGGTCAGTCGAGATCAGTTGCTCCTGGCAGATGATATAGAGCAGCAACCTGCTAATCATTATGCCGACACAAAGGCCAGGCACCGAGTATACGATCTGAAAGGTACCGCCCACCAGGGCCGGAATGGCGAAAAATGCCAAGGTTCGATAGATAGCCTTCGTCTGCAGGCTCTCGACCCTGCGAGATTGCACAAACGCATGCAGGGACGTATGTATAACGTAACAGTAGCTGACAATGGGCTGGATCATATAGGCAAAGCCGCGACGATACACGCCCTGCGAATCGATATAGAACAAGGCGTGCGTCCAGTAACTGGTAAAAGCCAGCACGACCACCAGAGCCGTAGGCAACGTTACAAGCACCACCCTATAGCGCGAGGTCACAAGGCGAGAGCCCTGCATCGTCTCGGAATAGATAAACCAAATGAGACACACGATGGCAAAGAGCGAAAACGAAACCGCGTTGGAAATCCAGTTGGCAGCAATACCCAACGTGCCGTCCGCACCATCCGAAAGCGTCCAGATCATATCGAATAATATGTACGCGGCGGAGGTGTAGCCAAGCATGCTAAACAATAGCTGCAGGGTGCTCGAGACCAAGGAGCGACGACTTCGCGCGGCAAGCCCGATAAGAACAATCATGCATAGCAGGAATATCTCAATCTTGAGTGCCTTAACCACTAGACGCCATCCCTTCAATATCCGAATGGTCAGAATCGCCCAATTCGAATCAGGGCAATAAACACCCCTTTACTCCGCAGGGGTAAAGGGAATCATAGCAAAGCGCCCGAACATCACTGCAAAACAGTTTCTGTTCGGGCGCTCGGACGGCGCGAATTGCACGCCGGCATCATTGATTGATAGCGATTGCTACTCGCCATCGATGTCGGTCGCGACGGCCTCCTCGATGGCCTCGACACCGGCAGGCGACAGGTCCTCCTTGCCCTGGCAGAACTTCTTGTCGACCCAGCCGGTCAGAATCGGAGCTATGATTGCCGTGATGATAACGGCAGTGGCGATCTGGGCGTACGCGGTGGGTGCAAGCTCGGCGTAGCGCGGCGCGACCTCGGCGAGAGCAACCGGCGTGGTCATAGCCGTGCCGGCGATGGTGGAGCAAGCCACGGCAGCCTTGCCGTTACCACCGCACAGGCGCTCGAACGCAAAGGTGATGGGACCGACGACAAACAGCGTGACAAGGCCCAGCAAGATGCCGGAAATGCCACCAGTGATAAAGCTCGACAGGCTCATGGACGCGCCAAGCTGAAATCCGATGACGGCAATCGCAGGGTTGGCACCGGGAACTAGCAGGTTCTTGATAAACGGGAACAGGTTGCCCAGAACCATGCCGATAACGAGCGGCAAAATGGAGCCGATGATAGTACCGACAGGGATGTTGGCAAGGCCCGAAACACCGAGGATGATCATCGTGACGGCGGGGCCGGCCGTAAAGAACAGGATACCGACGGCGCCCTGCTCGGACTCATCGCCGAACTCGCCCATGATGCCCGTATAGAGCGCCATGTTGCAAAACGTAATGCCGCCGATGATAGACACGGAGCTCAGACCCAGGAAGTTATCGTTAAAGAAATATGCCACACCTAGGCCGAGAGCCGCTGCGACGACCAGCTTGGGAATCAGCACGACGATGCCGGTCTTGATGGCGCCCGGCGTGGACTTGAAGCTGATGCCGGCGCCCACAAACAGCAGGATCGCGGCGACGATGGTATTGGAGCCACCGCGGCAGGCAGCCGTAAAGAAGCCGCCGATCTCAAAAACCTGCGGGCAGAAGGTGTTGAGCAAAAGACCGACGATCATCGGATAGATCATGATGTCGCCCGGGATGCGCGGAACCTTGAATTTCTTTTGCTCGTTGGCGGTCGCTTCCTGTGCCATGAAACCCCCATTTCCGCTGACGCGGAACAAAAGCCCACGTCATGCTTTGCTACAGTAAAGTTTGACCATGGTACCAGAAGAAATAGACCAGCTCGGTGAAAAATTCGACAAGTTGGGATGGAACGAGATTCGGCGCCCGCGACGCCACCCCTATATAAGGCTCAAGACAATATAGAGTACGATGCCCGAGACGCAGCACCACAGCATCGATTTTGTCTTGACCGCCACGACCACGACGCCGACGGCCGCAATCCAGGGAACCAAGGCAGGCCAGAGTCCCGCGTCGAACGCGCCGGGGCTCACCAAGTCGTTGGCGACCAGCGCGGCAAAGGCAGCGGGCGGGATATAGCCCAGGGCCTCGGTAATGCGGGGCGACAGGGTCCGCCCGCGTAAGGCGAACGCCGGCGCGATGCGAAAGAACGCGATAGCGGCCCACGACGACAGCCACAGAACCAAGAACTCGTTAACGGGCATCGCGGGCACCTCTTCCGTCAAATACAGCATCGCACGCCAACGCAATGGCAATGCCGGCCACGACGCTTGCCGGCACGGCAATATTCGTGAGGCCCAAGAACTTGCATACGGCGACGGACACCGCGCCCGAAACCGCCGCGACAACGTTGCCGCGCGACAGCCGCTGCGAAAAGAGCAGGCAGATAAAGAGCGAGGTGCAGACAAAGGCTGCAATGGCGGTGGGAACATCGACAACGGCGCCGACGATGGCGCCCATCGTACACGAAACGCCCCATGTTGCGATGAGGATCACGTTGAGCACAAAGGACTCGCGCGGGCCCCAATCCTCCCCTTCAACCAACTTGGCAAGCGAGATGCCATATGCCTCCTCGGTAAGTGTCGCGGCAACAGCCAGCGTCTGACGCTTCGAGGCATTCTTCAGATGCGGCGCGATCGATGCCGAGTAAAGCGCAAAACGCGAGGAGATGGCAGCAACGCTCGCGATAATCGAAGGTGCCGGTACACCCGCCAGCCACAGGTTGCAGATCATAAACTGCCCGCTGCCCGTCACAAACGTGCTGCTCAGAGCAAAGACCATCCAGGGCTCCATTCCCGTCTGCCCCATGATCATTCCGCACGGCGCGCCTATTGCAACATAGGTAAGCATCACCGGCCAGACGGTTCTAACGATTTTGAGCACCATACGCTTCTCATCCTGACAAGGTCTCCGAGCCGCATGTAGCGATACGGCAGAATCATCATCCGACAGCAACCGAGTTCACCTACAATTGCCACCGGATCGAAAGACACAACTTTTTAGGAAGTCATTATGACAGCTATCGATCGAGACCGGGCGCGCGCGGCCTTCAAAAGCTACACCGATGCCTACGACGCCACCAACCCACGCATCGCGCTCAAAATCGAGCATACGTACCACGTGGCCGAGGCATGCGATGCCGTAGCGCGCGAGCAGGGCTGGTCGTCAGAAGATATTGACCTGGCATGGCTTTGCGGCCTGCTGCACGATATGGGCCGCTTTGAGCAGCTGCGACGCTGGGACACCTTTAAGGACGCCGAGAGCATGAGCCATGCGGTGCTGGGCATCGAGATCCTCTTTGGCGAGAATCCCGCCGATGCACCCGCCGTAACGAGCATCCGCGACTTTATCGATGACCCGGCAGAAGATGAGCTCATCCGAGCGAGCATTGCCTATCACAGCGATTTCCGTCTACCCGCGCAGCTCGACGAGCGCACGCGGAGCTTCTGCGATATCGTGCGCGATGGCGACAAGATCGACATTATGCGTACCATCGCCGACAGCACCGTCGACACCATCCTCAAGGTGGACGAGAAGACGTTTCTCGGCAGCCGTTTCTCGTCGCCGACACTTGCCGCCTTTGACGAGCACCGCTGCGTCGCGCGCGACGAGCGCAACGAGCCGGCGGACTACCTGGTGGGGCTCATCTGCTTTATGTTTGAGCTCGTCTATCCAGCGAGCCGCGCGCTGGCGCGCGAGCAGGGCAATATCTACCGCCTGCTCGACGCGCCTTTTGGCATCACGCGGCCCTTTACCGACCCCGCCACGCAGGCAACTTGGAGCCGCCTTAAGGACGAGATGCGCGACTGGCTGGCGCGCGCCTAGCGCTCAAGCTGGGCCAGCAGCTCCTCGACGACCTCGACGGCATCCCCAACAACCTTGTACTGGGCAGCACCAAAAATGGGGGCATCCGGGTCCTCGTTGATGGCGATAATGCACTCCGCCCCACCGATGCCGGCAAGATGCTGGATGGCGCCCGAAACACCGATACTCACGAGAAGCTTGGGCGAAACCGATACGCCCGTCTGGCCAATCTGATGGCGATACTCCAACCAGCCGGCCTCCACGACAGGTCGCGTGCAGCCAAGCTCGGCTCCCAGAGCCTCGGCGAGCCTTCGCATCAGCGGCAGATTTTTCTTGGAACCAATGCCGCGACCCACCACGACCAGGCGCTCGGCATCGGCGATCGAAGCCTGCTGCCCCCACTCCTCGGCGGGAATCGAAATCTCGACACGAGCCCTGGCGTCTTCTTTAAGCATCACCTGGGTGATCGTGCCGGAACGGCCGTAGTCGAAGTCGGGAGCCTTAAAGATACCGGGGCGCACCGTTGCCATCTGGGGACGACGATTGGGGCAGACAATGGTGGCCATCAGGTTGCCGCCAAACGCCGGACGCGTCTGTTGCAGCAGTCCCGTCTCCGTATCCATCGAAAGTACGGTGCAGTCAGCCGTAAGGCCCGTCTGCAAACGCACGGCAACGCCGGGTGCCAGTTCGCGGCCAAAAGCGGTCGCACCGTATAGGATGGCCTCGGGTTTGCGTTCGGCTACCAAATCGCAAATCAAGCGGGTGTAGACCTCCGCATCGTTTTGGCGCAGGCGCTCGTCGCGACAGGCCAGGACTTCGTCGGCGCCCGCGCAAACCAGATGCTCCAGGTCACCGAGAGAACCCTCGGGGCCCATGCCGGCCAGTGCCACCAGACGGCAGCCACGAGCATCGGCAAGCTCGCGGCCCTTGCCCATAAGTTCATAGGCAACGGGAGTCACCGTATCGTGCTCGTCGGTCTGCACGAATACCCAAATGTCTCGATACGCATCAAGGTCAACCGCGCCGGCGGTCTCGTCACGCTCGATCGAGATAGCGTTGACAGGGCAGGCGTCGACGCACCCACCGCATAGGATGCAGCCGTCGGTTACGCGGGCGCATCGGCTGGGTCGTTCGCCTTCCACTACGATGCCGCCCGAGGCACAGGCGCGAACGCAGCGACCGCAGCCGACACAGGCTTCGCTATCGATAATCAGTCCGCTCATCTATGCCATCCCCTCGATAATCTTGGCAAGCTTTGCCGCCTGCTCGGACGCCGTCCCCTCAACGGCCTCGCACGTTTGGTCACGGTCGGGCACAAACGAGCGCACGACCTGCGTCGGCGACCCGGCAAGGCCGCAACGCGCGGGGTCGGCGTTCACGTCGGCGGCACTGACCACGCGCTGTCTCTTATAC
>URKV01000027.1 GCA_900548565.1 uncultured Collinsella sp. | reverse complement strand
TTCCAGTACACATCATGCATAAGCACCTTCGCCGCGTTAGTACCGTCAACGACTGTACCGTCGGGCAGTGAAACATTACCCACGAGGCCCAACAGATACTGCAGGAATACCGGATCGATACCAATGACGCCATCGACGTCCTGACCATATTCAGACTTCCACAGCGCGGCGACACGCTGCGAATTACGGGGCCAGTCGGGCGAATAGGTGTTGCCCGAGATGTATAGGTTGCTGTGGTCACCAAACAGCGTCTCATCTTCTTCGTCGACGCTCTCAACCGCCTCGTCTTTGCTGCGCGCAATGCAGGGAACAAACTCGCCAATCGACATCTGGCCGTCGGTGACCGAAATCAGGCCCTGCGAACCGCCAAAGCCGCCGCAGGCACGAATCTCGACGTTGTTCATCGCGTACATAAGGTAGTTGCGCGTCTGGCCGTTGGCGCCGAGCATCTGGGGAAGGACGGGGGCGACCTTCTCCGCCGCGTCAACCGCACCGTTGAGGGTGGCAAAGCCGTCCTTGGCTTTATCGACCAGCTCGGTCACCTGGGAAATATGAGTATCGCCAATGCCCTGGACCTTCTCGTTGGCGCTCTTGAACACCTTCGAGCTGCTGGAAAGCGAATCGGCGACCGCCTGCAGCGCGGACACGTTAATCATGCCGTCCTGGAACAGCTTGCCGGGCGTAGCCTGCGAGAGGTTGTCGGCCATGGGAACCAGCGCATTGCTCGAGACATCGGACAGGGCGTCAATCATGGTGCGGGCCGCATTGATATCGCTGCCATACACCGGGATAAACGAAGCCGCCGCCCACAGCGGGCTCGAGGTCTCCGCCTTCATGCTGTCGCAGAGCTCATCGATCTTCTTCGCGTCGTCAGGCAGCGTCGAAAAATCGCCCGACGTGACCTTATCCTTAAGGCCACCGACGATCTCGACAGCCTCCTTCGCTTCGCTCTTTACGGTCTTTGCCGAGTTAAGCAGCATAAAGCCGCTTGCGCCAAGCACAACGAGAAGCACCGCGACTACAGCGGCAATAATGGCGCCAGTGTGACGCTTTTTGCGCTCGCCCTTGCGATGGCGATGACGGACCAGACCGTCAGAGGTCGAACTCGACGAAGCGTCGCTACCGTAGTTCAAACCAAAATCGTAATAATCTTCCTTGGAACCCGAGCCCGCAAACTCGGCACCGCTATCATCCAGGCGGGCAAACGTGCCAGTCTCGGAGGCGCCGGTGTAAATCGTGCCGAGGTTACCCGTAAGCCCCGCGCCACCGGCAGAGGGAGTATTGTTGGCGGCCTTGTCGGCATTAACGTTGCCGGCGGCATTCGCGGCGTTGGCAGCACCTGCGTTGTTCGCAGGTATCGAAGGAGCCCCGCTCGGCTGCGACGTGGAGGTTGCACCGCCCGCAAAGACATTCCCTCTTGCACGGCCGGTCTTTTTTGCCTTTTGAGACTGCTCGTACAGAGCGGTAAACATCGCCGTCTCGCCCGGGGACACGCGCTTACCGGAACCGCCCTGTCCAGCGCCGCCCGGCGT
Source organism: uncultured Collinsella sp. (assembly GCA_900548565.1). Classification (GTDB taxonomy): domain Bacteria; phylum Actinomycetota; class Coriobacteriia; order Coriobacteriales; family Coriobacteriaceae; genus Collinsella. Next base: position 15,825 of record URKV01000027.1, on the reverse strand, counting down.
GCCGGCCTTACCAGCCCCGTTCGGACGCGGCGGAACTGCAGGACGGCCGCTATCGCTGCCCTTAAAGTGATTACCAGCCATAAAGAAATCCTCGCAATTGAGTCGCAATGAAAAAGTCCATAACGTTACTAGTTTATGGCATTTTGAGCATCGACAGCTAAACTCCAGACACGGACATCAATTGGCGAAAATGCGGCACAACACCTTTTCTGTCTTGGCGGCGGCGTCAACTACACCGTGAGGAACATCATCACGATGATCATGGCAAAGCCGATAAGGTCGGTCGGCAAAAACACCGTGCCCAACATAACGGCGCTGGTGATTGTCGCCGAAACCGGCTCCACAGTTCCGATGAGGCTCGCACGCACCGAGCCGATGTCCTTAACGCCCTGCATATAGAGCATGTAAGCAAAAAACGATCCGATAACCACGAACACCGCGAGCGCCTCGACGCCGGCAGCGTCGAGCGCTGGCATATGCGTCCAGGGCTGCACGAAGACACACGAGAACACGCCCGCCGTGAGCATTGCCGAGCCCGTAACAATAGGGCTGCCGTATTCGGAAAGAATCTTGGCGGGAATCACCGCCATACAGGCGGCGCTAACCGCACACATAAGGCCTGCGACCAGGCCAAGCGGCGATATGCTCAGACTGGTAGGGTCGCCGCCGGTAGCGATTAAAAAGGTGCCGCCCAGGGCCGACCCAATGCCAACGGCCTCACGCACGCGAGGCATGCGGCGATCGATCACGCAGGTGTAGCCCATAATGATGACCAGCTGCAGGCACTGGAGCACCGTCGCGGTTCCGGCATTGGTCAGGCGCACGGCCGAAAGATAACAAAACTGGTTGAACAGCAGGCCAAAGGCGGTAAAGAGCAGCAGCTGCTTGCGATCGGCGGGCGTCGTCCAAAGCTTGACCAGGCGTGCGCGGTCGCGCGTGACAACCACGGCCATAAAGAGTAGACCGGCGAGAATCTGGCGCACGCTCATTAGCCACAAGGTGTCGACGTGATAGGTATCGAACAGAAAACTCGCGCTGGTGCCCGAGAAGCCCCAAAACGAACCGCCCACCAGCGTAGCCAAGACGCCCGTGATCATCTTGCGCGTCGAAGCGCTGTTCAGGCGGTCGCGCCATGCACGGCGGGTGCTGCGGCTGAGCTCGTCGGTGCCCTCGGGCACATCAATGTTCGATATATCGGTCATCGGCACCGAAGCTCCTGCGCCTTCGACCTGCTCGACGCACTCTTTGCTCATTCTACTCCCCCGAAACAGCCTGGAAACAATTCGGCTTACCTTACCACGGCGAAGGCGCCAGCCGGAGGCTTGTCCGCTTATCGGTAGGACAATTCCGCAGGCGTCTTTCCATAGCTCGGTACCGCAATGGCCTTGCATTATGCGACAGTCAAATCGCGGCAGCAGGCTCTTTTGAAATGGATATGACAAAGCCCCCGAATTCCACAATGCAAGCGATTTTTAAAAATGTTCTTGCCACCGAGTTCAGGCTCCGTTATATTATCCCTTGCGCACTTGCGCACCCTTGATCGGGCGTTTAGCTCAGGGGGAGAGCGCTTCCCTGACACGGAAGAGGTCAGAAGTTCAAATCTTCTAACGCCCACCAAATGTTCGCAGCTCAGAGGCTTAGCCTCTGAGCTGCTTTTTTTGTCACCAAGCTCGCCGCCAAATAAGCCACATAATATTGATTCAAGGTCTGTACGCGATGATCTTCGCATCCCGTAGGGGTACCGGCAGATTGCATACGTCCTGGCCGATCGTGACCGCAACATGTTGGTCAAGCATAATCTTTTGGATTCTTTTGGCATGAGTGGCTTAGTTTTGGTAGGATTTGTCGGCGGCTTGACTAAGGGGTTTTATAACTGCCATGCAGGTAGTCGTGTTGGTAACGTTTTACCGACTTGTCAAATACCCCTCATTTTTAATGCGTCTGCAAAATGACTAATTGCTGTGACCTGCTGAAACACTATATGTTGTGTTTGACCTAAAAAAAGAATACAGGATATAGATGCATCTTTGTCGTATGATAGATGGCGGACAGAGAACGAAGACCTTAACTGCCTCTTTCGAACGTGTCCTTGAGCCGCTTGATCGGCTCCTGGGAATGTCCGCATGGAGGCTTATGGTTTATCGAGAACACAGATTGCGCGACGGCGCCGCAAGACAGGGGCAAGCCCTGCCGGGCATCGTTTGGCTCTGAAGCGCAATGAGACTACGATGCGAAAGAGGCAAGAGGATGAAGATCATCAAGCGCAGCGGCACCGAGGTTGTCTTTGACATCGACAAGATCGTCAATGCCATCCGCGCCGCAAACTTGGAGGTCGAGGAGAGCTCTCGTCTAACCGACCGTCAGGTGGTTTACGCGGCGCAAAACGTTGCCGAGGCATGTGAAAATGCCGGGCACACCGTATCGGTCGAGGAGATCCAGGATCTGGTCGAGGACGAGATTATGCGTCTCGACTGCTATGAGGTCGCTCGCCACTACATCATTTATCGCTATGTTCAGAGCCTTAAGCGCCAAAAGAACACGACCGACGACAAGATCCTGTCGCTGATCGAATGCAACAACGAAGAGGTCAAGCAGGAGAACTCTAACAAAAACCCGACCGTCAACTCCGTTCAGCGCGACTACATGGCCGGCGAGATCTCCAAGGACCTGACGCAGCGCGTGCTGCTGCCCCAGGAGATCGTGGATGCCCACAACGAGGGCCTGATTCACTTCCACGATTCGGACTACTTCGCCCAGCACATGCACAACTGCGACCTGGTGAACCTGGAGGATATGCTCCAGAACGGCACCGTTATCTCGGGCACGCTGATCGAGAAGCCGCACAGCTTCTCGACTGCCTGCAATATCGCGACGCAGATTATCGCCCAGGTCGCCTCTTCCCAGTACGGCGGCCAGTCGATTTCGCTGACCCATCTGGCTCCGTTTGTCGAGGTGAGCCGTCAGAAGATTCGTGGCGAGGTTGCCCGCGAGCTCGAGGAGCTTGGCGTCTCTGCGTCTGCCGAGAAGGTCCGTGAGGTCGTTGAGGACCGCCTGCGCGATGAGATTCGTCGCGGCGTCCAGACGATTCAGTATCAGGTCGTGACCCTTATGACCACGAATGGCCAGGCGCCGTTCGTGACGGTCTTTATGTATCTCAATGAGGCCCGTACGCCCCAGGAGAAGCACGACCTTGCCATGATTGTGGAGGAGACGCTTCGTCAGCGCTATGAGGGCGTTAAGAACGAAGCCGGCGTGTGGATCACCCCGGCGTTCCCCAAGCTCATCTATGTGCTCGAGGACGATAACGTTTACGAGGATTCCCCGTATTTCTACCTGACTCAGCTGGCTGCGAAGTGCACCGCCAAGCGCATGGTGCCCGACTACATCTCCGAGAAGAAGATGCGCGAGCTCAAGCTGTCGAAGGGCGAGACCGCCGGCAACGGCGACTGCTACACCTGCATGGGTTGCCGCAGCTTCCTGACGCCCGACCGCTCCGGTAACGGATTTAACAACGTGGCCAATGCGCTGAACTATGACCCGAACAAGCCCAAGTATTACGGTCGCTTCAACCAGGGCGTTGTGACCATCAACCTGCCCGATGTCGCGCTGAGCTCGCATCAGGACATGGACAAGTTCTGGAAGATCTTCGATGAGCGCCTTGAGCTGTGCCACCGTGCCCTGCTGTGCCGTCATGAGCGCCTGATGGGTACACTTTCGGATGCCGCACCGATTCTTTGGCAGTACGGCGCTCTCGCTCGTCTGAAGAAGGGCGAGACGATCGACAAGCTGCTCGTGGGCGGATACTCCACCATCAGCCTGGGCTATGCTGGCCTGTATGAGTGCGTCAAGTACATGACGGGCCACAGCCACACCGAGAAGGAGGGCACGCCGTTTGCCATGGCCGTCATGCAGCGCATGAACGACAAGTGCGCCGAGTGGAAGGCCGAAAGCGATATTGACTTCTCACTGTACGGTACTCCGCTTGAGTCGACGACCTACAAGTTCGCCAAGTGCCTGCAGCGTCGTTTTGGCATCATCCCGGGCGTGACGGACAAGGGCTACATCACCAACAGCTACCATGTCCACGTGTCCGAGGAGATCGACGCATTCGACAAGCTCAAGTTTGAGGGCATGTTCCAGCAGCTTTCGCCGGGCGGTGCCATCTCCTACGTCGAGGTTCCCAACATGCAGGACAACCTCAAGGCTGTCATTCGCGTGATGCAGTACATCTACGACAACATCATGTACGCCGAGCTCAACACCAAGAGCGACTACTGCCAGGTGTGCGGCTACGATGGCGAGATCCGCATTATCGAGGACGACGGTAAGCTGGTGTGGGAGTGCCCCAACTGCGGCAATCGTGACCAGGAGAAGATGAATGTCGCCCGTCGCACGTGCGGCTACATCGGTACCCAGTTCTGGAACCAGGGTCGAACCGAGGAGATCCGCGACCGCGTGCTGCATCTCTAATAACCATCCCAGGCTGTCCCGTAGCGAGGCCCCGGACCTTTACTCGCTATTTCGGACAGTCCTGGCTCACGACGGAGGCGCCACTGGCGCCTCCTGTTCGTGCGGAACTCATATCGAGCAAAAGTCCAAGCGGCTCTCTCGGTTCAGCCAAGTTGATGTAGCTGAGATGCAGCGCGCAGTCTGCTCACTCCTCGAAGCTCTTAGCGGAAATGAGTCGACTTGCAATAACGGTTTGCTTGCAGCAACGGTTGAGCTGCAACAAATTTTTTATTGGACCTCGAACCCTATACTCGATGTTCGCTTCGTTCATTGAGTGTTGCTCGCGAGGGGTCTGGAGTATATCGTTCCGCCCGCAGTTTCGCAGGCCAAAGGCCGAGAATGTTTGAGGACGGAATGATATACTCCAGACCCCCAGGAAGGTTACTTATGAACTACGCGAACATTAAGTATTTCGACATTGCCGATGGGGAAGGCGTTCGTACTTCTCTGTTTGTGAGTGGATGCCGTCGTGGGTGCAAGAACTGCTTTAACTCTGCCGCGTGGGACTTTGCTGCGGGCGAGCCGTTCGATCGTGCCGTCGAGGACAAGATTATCGAGAGTCTCGACCATCCCTTTATTGATGGCCTGACAATTCTGGGCGGGGAGCCCATGGAACCCGAGAACCAGGCGGGGCTCGTTGATTTCATTGAGCGCGTTCGCGCCACTTATCCTGTGGGGTCGGGAAAGACCATTTGGTGCTTTACTGGCGACGTACTCGAGGAGCTTATGCCGGGCGGGCACCATCATACCGAGGTGACGGGCCGCATTCTCGCCTGCCTCGATATGTTGGTGGACGGTCCGTTCGTTCAGGATTTGTACGATATCTCGTTGCGCTTTAGGGGCTCGAGCAATCAGCGCGTGATCGATATGAATGCCACGCGTGCCCGTGCCGAGCGTGAAAACGTTGTGCTTTGCGACGCCGTGGAGCTTTGGCGTGATGATCCGGTCTATTCGACCCATACTATGTAGCTGGCAGGGGTTGCGTGCCGTCGTGGTACCATAGCGCGAACGCGAAATCGAAAAAAGTGAGGCCCAGATGGTCGATCAGGAAAAAGTCGAGACTGCCATTAAGCTGCTGCTTGAAGGTATAGGCGAGGAGCCGTTTCGTGAGGGGCTGCTGGAGACGCCGGCACGCGTTGCCCGCATGTATAGCGAGATTGCCGGCGGTATGGACCAGAGTGCCGAGGAGCATCTGTCCAAAACTTTTGCCGTCGCTTCGAACGATTTGGTTATCGAGCGTGACATTACGTTTTACTCGTTGTGCGAGCACCATCTGCTGCCGTTTTATGGCAAGGCTGCCATTGGTTATATCCCTAACGGTCGGGTGGCGGGCCTGTCTAAGCTTGCTCGCACGGTTGAGGTTTATGCCCGCCGTCTGCAGCTGCAGGAGCAGCTGTGTGCGCAGGTTGCCGATGCTCTCATGGATTATCTCGCTCCCCAGGGAGCGATTGTGCTCATGGAAGCTGAGCATATGTGCATGACTATGCGCGGCGTGCAAAAGCCCGGCACCAAGACTGTAACGCTCGCTCGCCGCGGCGTCTTTGAGACCGATCCGGCGCTCGAGGAGCGATTCTTTAGGATGCTGGGACGCTAACTATGAGAGTCGTTAACGACTTTACATCGAATACGTACGAGGGAACACTGCGTCGCGGTTTTATGGCTTCGGGCCTGACTCCCTTTGGTGCCATGCCTCGCATTGATTATATGTGTGCCAACGGGCTGTTCCGGCGGCACCTGGGCAACATTGCACGGTTGGAATCGGGGCGCATCTTTTGCCGCCACAGTATTGACCACCTGCTGGATGTTGCCCGTATTATGTGGATCAAGAATCTCGAGGAACAGCTCGAATTTGACCGCGAGGTCATCTACGCCACGGCACTTCTTCACGATATCGGCAAAGATGAACAGTATGAATCGGGTATATCCCATGATGTTGCAAGCGAACGCGTCGCTGATGCGATCCTCGGCGGCATGCCCGATGACGTGGCGTTTGAGCCGGCCGATGCCGCAGCCATTAAGACGGCCATTCTGGGCCATCGAAAGCTGCGCGTGAACAGCCAACCGCTTGAGCGTCTGCTCTATGCAGCCGACAAGGCGTCACGCGCCTGCTTTGCATGCCCCGCGCGCAATGCTTGCAACTGGAGCGACGATAAAAAGAACCTGTCGATTCGCGTGTAGCCGGTATGCGCGATCGGGGTTCTAAACGAAGGAGACGATCGCGATGAGTAACAAAAAACTGCCTGAGAATGCCACCAAGACCGAGGGTGCTGAGCTCGCTCGTCGTGGTAGGGGCGAAATTTCTGCTGCGACGGCGGTACCCCATGTGAGCTATGACGACCTTCGCCATGCCGACCGTATTGTCATTGATGGCCTTGAGGTTTTTGCCAACCATGGCGTGTATCCCGAGGAGAACGCGCTGGGTCAGAAGTTCATCGTTTCTCTGGTGCTCTATGCCGACCTGCGCGCGGCGGGGGAGCACGATAGTTTGGACGCCTCGATTGACTATGGCTCGGTGTGCCACGATGTTGATGGCTATCTGCGCGAGCATACGTTTAAACTCATCGAGGCGGCAGCCGAGGGGACAGCCCAGATGCTGCTGCGCCGTTACCCCTCGTTGCTTGGTGTGCGCGTTAAGCTCGATAAGCCTTGGGCGCCTGTCGGTCTTCCCCTGGCAAGCTGCGGTGTCGAGATCGAGCGCGTGCGCTAACCGGATCTAATACGTCTCTATGGGTGGTTGCTTGAGCCGCTGAGACAGTGCTCTATTGTTGGGGCAGTATGTGTCGAGCAGGGCGTGGAACCGCTGGTTGTGGCTTGGCTCAAGCAGATGGACAAGCTCGTGGGCGACAACCATGTCGAGACACTCGATGGGATAGGCGGCAAGTTCGCGTGCGATGCGAACGGCGTCGGTCTTGGGCGTGCATGATCCCCAGCGCGTTTTCATGCTGCGCACAGAGACGCGGGCCACGGTGACGCCCATCGCGATTTCGTACGCGTGCACCATATCACGCAGTGCCGTGGTGACCTCGGACGTATAAAGCTGGTTGATGTTGGCTTGGAGCTCATCGGGCGTTAGGTCGTCGAGGATTGCGTGCCGCTTGGCCCGTGGGCGTTCGTCTGGCTCGTCGGTACCCATAAAACTTGCGAAGGTAGCCTGTTTGGGCCGTGGTACGGGTGATGCAAAGTTGTGATCGAGTGCATCCTGCACCGTGATGGGCTTGCCCCAAAGTGCAATGATCGAGTGGGGACTGAGCGGCTCTCGCGCCGTTGCCTGGCGTTGCTCGCGCTGGGCAAGTCGGCTGATAATCCAGGCGCTGTTGCGCTTCAGAAAGGCTTCGATACGCTCGCGGCTGGCGCCGAGCGGTGCGCTGGCGTGGACCTCGCCGCTCGATGTGACGCGTAGGTTGAAGTTTTTGACGCGCTTTTTGGTAACGACGACGGGGATGGGCGTCCCATCCGGTCGGGATAGGAAAAACGTAAACTGCTGCGTCAAAAGCGGTCCTTCAGATTGGGGACGGGCCGGCATGTCGACCGTTCGGGATGCCGGCCCGCTCAAGGGATGTGAAATTAATAACGCTCAAAGAAGGCAAGCGCGTTGTCGCTGCAGAGCTTCTGCATCACGGTCTTGCCAAAGTGCCTGGAGAGCATGTTCTGGAATTCGGGCATTTTGCTGGCATCGGAGAGGAAAGTGGGCACCGCGGCACCGTCCCAGTCGCCGCCGAGCGCGATGACATTTTCGCCACCCAGGTCAAGCCAGTGTTCGATATGGGCTGCCAGCTGGTCGAAGGTGACGTCTGCGGCGGTCTTGTCGGTTGCGTCGTTGGATAGGAACTTGCTGCAGTAGTTGAGGCCGACGATACCGCCCATGTCGCGGATGGTGCGGAACTGGTCGTCGGTGAGGTTGCGATTGACGCCGCAGACGGTGCGGGAGTTGGAGTGGCTGGCGACGAAGGGGCGCGTGGCGCGGGCGACAACCTCGTCGAAGCACTCATCGTTGAGGTGGGAGACGTCGAGCACCATGCCGGCGTGCTCCATCTGCGTAAGTGCCTCGATGCCGGCGGCGGTGAGGCCGGCATGGGTGTCGTGTCCGCTCGCGAGCGGTCCCTGCGCGTTCCAGCTGAGTGATGACATGAGTACGCCCAAGCTCTTGAGCACCTCGATCAGCGCAGGGTCCTCGGCAAAGAACGTGGCGTTTTCGATGGTGTGGATGCAGGCGACCTTGCCGTCTTTGAGCGCAGGGCGAATGTCAGCGGCGCTACGTACGTTGACCATGCGGTCGTGGTTGAGCATTGCCTGGCCGCTCATGTGCGCCATGATCTGCGCCTGGAAGCGTGCAGCGTGGGCGGTGGGAATCTCGTCGGGGACAAACGTGGCGAAGCACTGTGCCCACGGCGTGTTGCCGATCTTTGCGAGCGAGATGGCGCAGGCGTTGCCCTCGATGAGGTCGAAATCCTGAGGATGCGTTTCGTCGCCGGGGAAATAACCGTCGGTGCCGGCGGTAAAGCGCAGGTCGAGATCGAGCGTGGCCCAGCCGATGCGGTCGGCGGTGTCGCAGTGTAGGTCAAATACGGGATATGCCATGGTTCCTCCGGTTGCAGCGTTTCTTTGCAAACTGTCTTTGAATTGTATGACTAGGGTATAGTTAGCGCCATATGTTCACGGCGGCCCGCGTTGTGCGCCGCCCTTATCACGGAGGTTACCATGTCCAACCAGGGCAAGAAGGTTAAGACCCATTATCGTGGCACGCTCGACGACGGCACGCAGTTCGATAGCTCCTACGATCGCGGTGAGCCGCTGGAGTTCACCTGCGGCGCCGGCCAGATGATCAAGGGCTTCGACGCCGCTGTTGTCGACATGCAGGTGGGCGAGAAGAAGACCGTGCACATTCCTGCTGCCGATGCCTACGGCGAGCACAACCCCGAGATGGTTATTACCTTCCCGGCCGAACAGGTTCCCAATATCGAGCAGATCGAGAAGGGCATGAAGCTTTTCCTGTCCACGCCGAGCGGCATGCCCGTCCCCGCCGTGGTCATCGACGTGACGCCCGAGGCCGTGACGCTCGATGCCAACCACGAGTTGGCCGGCAAGGACCTCAACTTTGATATCGAGCTCGTTGAGGTCGAGGGTTAGAGTATGCCTGAACGCTTGGTTTCGACGACATGCTTGGGAAATCTCAACGATCCGTCCTATGAACTCCTGCTTCGCCGGAAGTTGGGCGGCGTCTTTGAAGTTGACGAGCTACTGCTCGATTGGGACCAGGCTGACGTGTGCGCGTTTGGGGGCGTGACGGAGCTGGGGCGCACGATCGATGTTCGGCTGGATACTACCGATGGCGGTCGTCTTGCCGATGGCGACGTGCTCGCCATTGACCATTCGGGCATGGTGCCCGTGGCGGTTGTCGTGCGCCTGCGCAGCGCCGAGGTTTATTTGGTCGAAGTCGACCGCATGGATCCGATTGCGCTCGCGCATGCGTGCTGGGAGATCGGCAACATGCATGCGCCGCTCTTCCGGGGCGACTCGGACGAGCATACCGTGCGCATGTATACGCCGTTGCAGCCTGTTTTGGGCCGCATGCTCCGGGGTGTCGAGGGTGTTCGGCTCTCGGTGGTTACCCGTGAACTCGATGCGGACCGGCGCTTTGCGTCGAGTGCGGCGGAGGTCGTCGTGAGCATGGCTCCCGACTTTACCATCGTAAAAAAGACGCGCGGCTAAGCGCACATATGCGCAAGACGGGCTTTGAGGGGCGACCAATCAAGGTCCGTCTTGCTGTTGATAGGAGGCTTTGGGGGAAGCATATGGGTCTTGAGGGAATCAAGCTGATTGCATGCGATTTGGATGGCACTTTGCTGCATCCGGGGGAGCGCGCGCTGCGTTCCGAGGCATTTGAGCTTATCGATGAGCTGCATCGTCGCGGTATCGTGTTTATGCCGGCGAGTGGCCGTCAATATGCGAGCTTGCGCTACCTGTTTGCCCCGGTGGCCGATGAGCTCGCCTATGTATGCGAAAACGGAACCCTGGTGATGAGCGAGGGGCGTGCCGTTGTCAAGCGTTCCATGGAGCGTAGCCTTGCTATGGTTATCGCGAATGCCGTGGTTGCGTATCCCCATGCCGACGTGACCCTTTCGTGTGAGGGGCACCTCTACGCCATGAGCGGCAACGATGCGTTCGTCGACCATTTGCGCCATGAGGTCCACTGCGATGTGGCGGTGGTCGACCGTCCCGAGGACATCGATGAGGATGTCATTAAGATTGGCTTCCAGACGCCCAAGGTGGATTATCCGGCGGCCCGGGAGTATTTCGAGCGCCTCTTTAGCGACCGTGTCGACGTGATGACGTCGGGAACCGCATGGACGGACTTGATCGGTTTCGGTTCGGGCAAGGGCTCCGCGCTTGCCGATTACGGTCGTGCCCTGGGGATTTCGCCCGATGAGATGATGGCGTTTGGCGACAATGAGAACGATCGCGACATGCTCAACGTCGTGGGCCATCCCTATCTGATGGAGAGCTGCAACCCCACCATGCGCGGCATCAACGACCGCGTCCGCTACGTGCACACGGTCGAAGAAGAACTCCGTCGCCTGCTCGCCGAGTAGATATTTGGGACATGCCTAGAAATCTACTTTTTGCTGCAGAGTGCGGAAAGGTGTTTTTTAAGGCATGTCCCAAACATCTACCGGCAGTCGGGGCAGAGGCCCTCGAAGATGGTGTAGTGCGACGTGACGTGCCAGCCGATTTGCTCGGACGCCTTGGCGTTGAGCTGGGCATCGAAGGGAAGTGGTACGTCGATGACGCGGCTGCACGAGGCGCAGATGATATGCGCATGCGGATCAATCGTGCGATCGAAGCGGCTGCCGCCCGGCGTCTTGATGGAGAGAATCTCGCCGGCGTCGGCCAAGAGGTTGAGGTTGCGGTAGACCGTGCCGCGGCTGATCTTGTCATCCTGCGCGCGCACGACGTTGTAGATTTCGTCGGCGGTGGGATGGTTATAGCTTTGGCGCACGGCGTCAAGAACCAGCTTTCGCTGCCTGGTATTCCTTCTTTGCACCGCCATGCGCCTCGCCTCTTTTCCATCAACGGTCGTAGGTAAATGATACCGTATTTAGCACACAATACTAATAACGAGGACTGAAACCGTCTTCATTGGCAAGTGGGGCTCGGGCCTGGGCGTCTACGAGGCGAAAACGCGTCCCCATGCGCTCGTAGGAGGCATGAAGCGCCTCGAGATGAGATAGGATGTTTGCCGGAGCTCCCTGTATCTCCATCTCAACCGAGCCGTCTTCCATATTGCGCACCCATCCGGTGAGTGCGCGTGCCTGCGCGAGGTTGGTGTTGGTAAAGCGAAAACCAACGCCCTGGACTTGTCCCGCCCAGCGCAGGAAATAGCGCTGCGGGGCGTCTTGAGTGGCCTCGTCGCTTGCGAACACAGTAAGTCTGCGGCGCAGCTCGAGCTCGACGCCAGAGGGCTTTTGAGGTTCTCGACTGCTGCCGGTGACGCCCGAGAAAAGCTTGTCGAAAAAACCCATCGCTATGCCTGCTTGTTAGAGTCGGCGGGGAAGGCGATGCCCGCCTGCTGACGCACGGCATCCATGATACGCAGCGACACGAGCGTGACATCGCGGTAGTGGCCAAGCTCGTGGCGTCCCGCCGGGGTCTCCCAAATCTCTTCCTTTACGTTATCGATGCCGCCGATGGCGGTGATAAAGTCTGTGAGTTCGTATTCCATCGTGTTGCTCGATTTGGGCAGGTCGAGCACACAGCCGTTGCCGCCTTGCTCGCGCGGTGCCTCGGTCGCCGAGCCGCGTACGACATCGCCGCGATAGTCGATGCGGACGTTGCGGGGCGTGGACAGATGGTCGATCTGGATAGTGCCACGCTCGCCTTCGATCTGCGAGGGCAGCAGGTCATTCGTAATTTTGGAGTGCGCGAGCTCGACGGAGATACGGCCACCGCCGTAGCTGGCGAGGATGGAACCGCAACCGTCGATGGGGCCGTGCGTGAGCTGTCGCGTGGTGGGGTCGAGCAGAGTAGTCATGCTCGTAAGGCCGGAGGGCATGCCGAAAATCTCGACCATGGGCTCGACGGTGTAGACGCCAATGTCCATGAGGGAACCCGATGCCATATTGCAGTCGAAGATATTGGTGGCACGTCCCGCGAGAATCTCGTTGTAGCGCGAGGAATATTTGCCAAAGCGCAATGAGGCGCGGCGGATGGGGGCGATCTCGCCCAGGGCGTCCTCGATGGCGTGGAAGGCGGGATCGTGGAGGGGACGCATGGCCTCGAGGGCCACGACACCTGCTGCCTCGGCAGTGCGGAAGACTTCCAGCGCCTGCGCTTCGGTGGCGCAGAAGGGCTTCTCGACGATGACGTGCTTGCCACCGGCGATGCAGGCAAGGGCCTGCTCGTAGTGAAGTGCGTTAGGGCTGCCGATATAGACGGCGTCGACGTCGGCGGCTACCGCAAGCTCATCGAGTGACGTAAAGTTTCGCTCACCACCGCGCTCGGCGGTAAAGGCAGTACCGCGATTGGCGTCGCGTGAAAGCGTGCCCACAAACGCGGCTTGGTCGTTGGCGTTGACGACCTGGATAAAGTCGTCGGTAATCATGGATGTGCCGATGGTTGCGATACGCAACATGTGTCCCCCTTGCGTTGTTTGGCTTACAGGACGAGTGTAGCGCGGGAGGACACAAAAGCGTGCGAAAACGCCGTTACAGGTCGCTCTCGTTAAAGCCGGCGTCGATATCGAGGTTGCTGCCGTCGGCCGCCGTGGTGGCAAGCTCGTCGCAGCGCTCATTGAGCTCATGGCCGGCGTGGCCCTTAACCCAGATGAACTCCACTTTGTGTTTGCTCTTTGCGGTGAGCAGGCGCTCCCACAGATCGCGGTTCTTGACAGGCTGCTTGTTGGCGGTCCTCCAGCCTCGTTTTTTCCAGCCGTCAATCCAGTGTTTGTTGAAGGCGTTAACGACGTACTGCGAATCGGAATGGACCTCGACCTCGCAGGGGCGGTTAAGTGCCTCGAGCGCCACGATGACCGCCATGAGCTCCATGCGGTTGTTGGTGGTCTTGGCGTAACCGCGCGAAAGCTCGGAGGTGAAGGTCTTGCCGGCGGGGTTGGTGTATTTGAGCACGGCGCCGTAGCCGCCGCGTCCCGGATTTGATCGGGCCGAGCCGTCGGTATAGATGATGACCTTCACGGGCTTCCTTTCGTTGGGTACGTTTCGTGTGAGTGACCATTGTAGCGCCATGCCCGCCGGGGGCTAGCAATCTACGATTTCTATCCCGTCTTCCGACAGTTAGTTGGCATGGATGATGCGGTTGAGCTCGTCGAGGTATTGCTGCAAGAGGGGAGAGGGCTTGCGCTCGTCGTGCATGATATAGCCTACGTGCATCGTTGGGGCGTCTGCTAACGGGATCGATGCCATACCCCATTGCATTTCATTGGAGAGGACACCGGTCGACAGGGTGTAACCGTTCGACGTGATAAGTAAGTTAGTAAGTGTTCCGCGGTCCGAGATTCGTATGTTGCGGTCGCAAGGGATATAGCTAAAAGGTTCCTCGGCGTAATAGAAGGAGTTCGAGGTGCCTTGCTCAAAGCTGTAGCGCGTATAGGGTGTGAGGTCGGCAAGGGACAGCTGCGGGCGGCGGGCAAGCGGGTGGCGCTCGCTAACGAAGACGTGGACCGTCGCGTCGAATAGGGGATGGAAGCTCGCGCGTGCATCGGCAAAAGCCTTCTGCAGAACACGGGCGTTAAAGTCGTCCAGATACAGGATGCCGATGTCGCTGCGAAACGCGCGGACGTCATCGATGATCTGCGATGTGGTAGTCTCGCGCATGATGAACTCGAACTTGCTGTCGCGGCAGCGCTCGACCACGTTGACAAAGGCCTCGACCGAAAAGGCGTAGTGCTGGGCGGAAATGGCGAGGCGGGCTTGCGGGGTGCCGCCGTCCTCGTAGCGCGCCTCGAGCATATCGGCCTGCTCTACGACCTGGCGCGCATAGCCCAAAAGCTCGGTGCCGTCGTTGGTGAGCGTGACGCCGCGGCTGGAGCGCGTAAAGATCTCCAGGTGGAGCTCCTGTTCCAGGCTTTTGACGGCGTTTGAGATGCTGGACTGAGCGGTATAGAGGCGCTGAGCTGCGGCATTGATTGAGCCGGACTCTGCTACGGCGATCAGGAAACGAAGCTGCTGGAGGGTCATCGGCGCCATCCTTTCGAGTGTTATCTATATAACCGATAATAGGTTAGCGCTTTTAAGTGATTGACCGAGGGAAACAATGCTCGTACTATTCAAAACACACAAAGGCGGTAGGTAATTAAGCCAAACACGGAACCGGGATGCGAAAGGAGGCCCGCATATGAATTGCTTACCAAGACGAATGCCGGGCTCCTGTTTGCGCCCGTCGGCGTGATCAGGAGACAGCGACTTACTTCTCTCTAATTTATTAACTTTTGTTCGATCAAGGAGATCATCATGAGCCAGTTCATCAACAACCCCGAGCACACCTTTGGTTTCGATACCCTGCAGCTTCACGTTGGCCAGGAGAGCGCCGATCCCGCATCCGACTCCCGCGCCGTGCCTATCTACCAGACCACGAGCTATGTGTTCCGCAACTCCCAGCACGCCGCCGATCGCTTTGGTCTTGCCGACGCCGGTAACATCTACGGCCGTCTGACCAACTCCACCCAGGGCGTCTTCGAGGACCGTATCGCCGCACTCGAGGGTGGTGTGGCAGGTCTTGCCGTCGCCTCCGGTGCTGCTGCCATCACCTATACCCTGCAGGCTCTTGCCCAGGCCGGTGACCACGTGGTGGCTCAGAAGACCATCTACG
Organism: uncultured Collinsella sp.; assembly: GCA_900548565.1. Classification (GTDB taxonomy): domain Bacteria; phylum Actinomycetota; class Coriobacteriia; order Coriobacteriales; family Coriobacteriaceae; genus Collinsella. The sequence continues at coordinate 495 of URKV01000027.1, read as the reverse complement.
GTGGCTCCTACAACCTGCTGGAGCATACGCTCTCCCAGTTTGGCGTCGAGACCACCTTCGTCGATGCCCACAACCTGGACGAGGTCGAGGGCGCCATCAAGGACAACACCACGGTCATCTACCTCGAGACGCTCGGCAACCCCAATTCTGACATCCCCAATATCGACGCCATCTCCGAGATCGCCAAGAAGCACGGTTTACCGGTTGTCGTCGACAACACCTTCGGCACCCCGTATCTGTTCCGTCCGCTGGAGCATGGTGCCAACATCGTCGTCCACTCCGCAACCAAGTTCATCGGCGGCCACGGCACCTCGCTGGGCGGTGTGATCGTCGACGGCGGTAACTTCGATTGGAAGGCGAGCGGCAAGTATGAGCAGATCGCCGAGCCCAACCCCTCCTACCATGGCGTCTCGTTTGCCGAGGCTGCCGGTCCCGCCGCCTTCGCAACCTATGTCCTGTCTCTTATACACATCTCCGAGCCCACGAGACTCCTGA
>URKV01000026.1 GCA_900548565.1 uncultured Collinsella sp. | reverse complement strand
AGATGCTCAGGAGTCTCGTGGGCTCGGAGATGTGTATAAGAGACAGCCATTATCGACCGCTGTGTCGAGCTGCTGGCCAGCGGCGGTATTGTCGCCATCAAGGGCCTGGGCGGATTCCATCTGGCCTGCAACGCCGCCAATGAGCAGGCGGTGGTCGAGCTGCGCCGTCGCAAGCGCCGCAGCAACAAGCCGCTTGCCGTTATGGTGCGCAGCCTTGCCGACACTGAACGCCTGTGCCATGTCGACGACGCCGAGCGTGGCTTGCTAACCGGCAGCATCCGCCCCATCGTGCTGTTGCGCCGGCGTGCTGTTGGCGAGGGAGATTCCCCCGACGCCCTTACACTCGCGCCATCCGTCGCGCACGATTTACCCGAGCTCGGCGTCATGCTCCCCTACACCCCGCTTCAACATCTGCTGCTTGCAGCTGCCGCGGCGCGCGGTATGCACGCGCTGGTCATGACCAGCGGAAACCTGAGCGAGGAACCAATCGAGACCGACGACGACCTTGCTTGGGAACACCTCGTTGCCGCCGGCATCGCCGACGCGCTGCTCGGCAACGACCGCGCGATCCTCTCGCGCTACGATGATTCCGTGGTACGTCTGGTCGGTGGGGTCGCTATGCCCGTGCGCCGCGCTCGCGGATATGCGCCTCGGCCGTTGCCGCTGCCGGCGCTCGACGGTACTGTACCCTGCGTGCTCGCCTGCGGGCCGCAGCAAAAAGCCACGATCGCGCTCACGCGCGAGGACGCCGACGGCCATGTAGCCTGTTTTGTGTCGCAGCATATCGGCGATGTTGAAAACGGCGAGACCTTCGATGCCTGGAACGCCGCGCGCATACGCTTGGAAGGCCTTTTTGACTTGACGCCCACCGCGCTGGCCTGCGACTTGCATCCCAGCTATCTATCGAGTCAGTGGGCACGCGAACAGACGCGAAAATGCAATCTGCCGCTCGTCGAGGCGCAGCACCATCATGCGCATATCGCGAGCGTAATGGCCGAGGCTATCACCGCGGGCCAGCTTACAACCGACACGCGCATCCTTGGCATCGCCTTTGACGGCACGGGGGCGGGCACCGACGGAACCATTTGGGGCGGCGAGTTCCTTGTCGCCGGCCTTGCCGATTTTGAACGCGCCGCGCACCTGCGCACCTGGGCGCTGCCAGGCGGTGCCGCATCCGTGCGCGATGCCCGTCGCAATGCCTTTGCCCTGCTGAGCGAGCTCGGCCTGCTCGAGCACCCGGGTGCCGCGGGGCTATTGAGCACCCTCGACGAGCAAACGCGCAACATCACGACTACGATGATCGAGCGGAACATCAACAGCCCACGCACGAGCAGTATGGGGCGTCTCTTTGACGCCGCCGCTGCAGTTTTGGGAATCTGCGGCAAGGCAACCTACGAAGGCGAGCCCGCCATCGAACTCGAAGCCGCCGCCTGGCGCGCGCTCGGCGGTAAGACCGTTCGTCTCGACGACAATCATGCAGGCGTATTCACGTCTGCCGACGACTCCCCCATCTTGGACCCCCAACCGCTCATCGAAGCTCTTCTGAATGGAATCGAGGCAGGCGCGCCGGCCGACAGGCTCGCCCTCGGATTTCACATCGCCATTACGCACGCTACGACCCACGTCGCCTGCGAGATCTGTGAGCGCGAAGGCCTCGATACCGTCGCGCTCTCGGGCGGTGTGTTCATGAACCGGCTTTTGTTCCAGCTCCTTACCCACGAACTCAAAGACGCTGGTCTTGCCGTCTTGGTCCCCCATGCCGTGCCCGTCAACGACGGCTGCATCGCCTACGGTCAGGCCGCCATCGCTCGCGCTCGCCTCGCGCAGACGGCGTTGCGATAGGCTGTTTTGCCAGCCTGCGCGCCGCCGTCTCACAGGTGTAACGCGTTTGCTCGTGACTCCCGCGAGCGCTACCATCAACTGATGGGTAATTAGGCGCCTATCCAGCGCAAAACGTATAAAAGGGGAACATTATGTGCCTTGCCGTTCCCGGTAAAGTGGTTAAACGCGACGACGACCTTAAGGCGACCGTCGACATGATGGGCATCGAGCGCCCCGTTTCGCTGCGCCTCGTGCCGACGGCACAGGTAGGCGACTATATTCTCGTGCACGCCGGCTTTGGCATTCAGATTGTCGACGAGCAGGAAGCCCAAGAGACACTCGAGCTCGTCAATACCATGACCGAGCTGGCCGAAGAGGACCAGCTCGCCACCAACCCGGCCGAGGCATACTAGTGGCGGCGGCGCAGCCGGTTCGCTCCGGTATCGACTTTTCGGCATTTCGCGACCCCAAGCTGGCTCGCGAGCTCATCGACCGTATTCATGAGCTTGTCGGCAACCGCAGCATCAACCTTATGGAAGTCTGCGGTACGCATACCGTGAGCATTGGCCGCTATGGCTTTCGCTCCATTATGCCGACGGGACTCAAACTGCTAAGCGGCCCGGGATGCCCCGTTTGCGTCACCGCCAACCGCGACATCGATCACGCAATCGCGCTTTCCAACATGGACGGCGCCATCATCACCACCTTTGGCGACATGATGCGCGTGCCGGGATCGTCCACCTCGCTTGCCGCGCAAAAGGCGTCGGGGCGCGACATCCGCATCGTCTACTCTCCGCTCGACGCACTCGACATTGCCGAGCAAAATCCCGAACGCCCGGTCATCTTTATGGGCGTCGGCTTTGAGACCACGACGCCCACCATTGCCGCCGCTATCCTGGAGGCCGACGCGTGCGGGCTCCAGAACTTCTCGGTCTACTGTGCTCACAAGACCACGCCGCCGGCTCTGCGTGCGATCTCCAACGACCCCGAGACGACCATCGACGGCTTTATCCTGCCTGGTCACGTAGCTACCATCACAGGCTTGGCACCTTTTGGGTTTTTGGTCGATGAGTTCGAGACCCCCGGCGTGGTCACGGGATTTGAGCCGGTCGATATTCTGCAGGGCATCTGCATGCTGGTCCAGATGGTTGTCGAGAACAGGCCGGCGATCGACAACGCCTACCGCCGTGGCGTCAATGCAGACGGCAATCCCGTGGCGCGCCAGCTGGTCGAGCAGGTGTTTGAGCCATGCGACACCACGTGGCGCGGGCTGGGATCGATTGCCAACTCGGGTCTTTCCATCCGCCCTGAGTTCTCATGCTTTGATGCGCGCGCCCGCTTCGATGTGCCCGTTGAGGCGACGGTCGAGCCGCGCGGGTGCCGCTGCGGCGACGTGCTGCGCGGTGCCATCACGCCGAGCGACTGCCCGTTGTTTGGCCGCACCTGTACGCCCGAACACCCCGTCGGTCCCTGCATGGTGAGCTCCGAAGGCAGCTGCGCGGCGTACTTTAGATACCACGGCTAGCCCGGACGCACCCGCACGCTGGCACCACCCACGATTGGAGTTTTCGATATGTCCCGTACCGCCACCGATAGCACTGTCCTGCTGGGCCACGGCTCCGGCGGCCAGATGATGAAGCGCATTATCGATGAGGTCTTTCTAGATGCCTTTGGGTCGCCCGAGCTGCTTGCGGGCAACGATGCCGGTGTCGCCGCGCTGCCCGCAAGCGGGCGAATCGCCATGTCGACTGACAGCTTTGTGGTAACGCCGCAGTTCTTCCCCGGCGGCAATATCGGCCGCCTCGCCGTATGCGGAACCGTCAACGACGTCGCGACCTCGGGCGCTAACGTGCGCTACCTCTCATGCGGTTTTATCCTCGAAGAGGGCTATCCCATGGACAAGCTGCGCCAGATTGTACAGACCATGGCCGAAACGGCACATGAGGCAGGTGTGAAGATTATCACCGGCGACACCAAGGTGGTCGAGCACGGCGGTGCCGACGGCGTCTACATCAATACCGCCGGCGTGGGCGAGGTACCCGCGGGCGTGGCGCTCAGCGGTGCAAACTGCCAGCCCGGCGATGTCATCTTGGTCTCGGGCACGCTGGGCGACCACGGCATCGCCATCATGAGCCAGCGCGAGGGCTTGGCGTTTTCGAGCAACATTGAAAGCGACGCTGCGCCGCTCAATCATCTGATTGCTGACGTGCTCGCCGCCGCCCCCGACACCCGCTGCTTCCGCGACCCCACGCGCGGTGGCCTGGCATCCACGCTCAACGAGTTTGCCCAGGCCAGCGGCGTTGCCATGGAGATCGACGAGGATGCCGTGCCCGTGCGCCCCGACGTGCAGGCGGCATGTGAGATGCTCGGCTACGACGTTCTGCAGGTGGCAAACGAGGGCAAGATGGTCGCCGTGGTGCCGGCCGAGCAGGCCGATGCCGCGCTGGCGGCCATGCGCGCCGCCCGCTACGGCGAGAACGCCGCCATCATCGGTCGCGTGCTGCCGCTTGCCGAGGACGCCCGCCCCGCCGTGCGCGTACGCACCGGCTGGGGCTCGACCCGCATCCTCGACATGCTCGTGGGAGAGCAGCTACCGAGAATTTGCTAGGGCGGAATCGCGCGGTCGGCGCGATGTGGCTTGATATCCCTGGAGATGTTCAGATTCCAAGCGCGCCCAACGCGGAAGCCAAGTATTATGAGGTGCGTTTTGAAACCCAATGACGGGAGCTTTCATGGCAGCAGCTTTTTCCCATGTGATCTTTGACCTGGACGGCACCATCCTCAACACGATCGAGGACCTGGCGGCCGCCGGCAACCACACCTGCGAGATGCACGGCTGGCCCACGTTTGCCGTGGACGAGTACCGCTACAAGGTGGGAAACGGCATGCTCAAGCTGGTCGAGCGCTTTATGCCCGCCGAGTACGCGGGCGACGGCCGCATGTTTGAGCAGACGCTTGCCGAGTTTAGAGCTTATTACGGCGAGCACAAAGAGGACCACACCTCACCCTACGCCGGCACGATTGAGATGCTCGACCGTCTGCGCGCAGCGGGCGTTCAGCTTGCCGTGCTCACCAACAAAGATCATATTTCGGCAGCCCCGCTTATCGAGAAGTATTTTGGCTCTGAGCGCTTTGCGCTGGTACAGGGCCGTGTCGATGCGTTTCCGCCCAAGCCCGAGGCACCCGTCACGCTGCACGTGATGAAGGAGCTGGGCGCCAATCCGGCAACCACGCTCTACGTGGGCGATTCCAATGTCGATATCCTGACCGGTCACAACGCTGGCCTTAAGAGCGCGGGCGTCAGCTGGGGCTTTCGCGGCCGCGCAGAACTGGAAGCCGCCGGCGCCGACTACGTGGTGGACACCCAGGCAGAGCTCGCGGCGCTGGTGCTGGGCGAATAACGAGCGACACCGCTTAACGCAGCTGCGACAATTCTTCCGCACGGAAAGCGCATCCCGTTTTGGAGCAATCTTCCGGGTCGCGCTTTCCGCAACCCACCCCATCCGGAAACCGCGACCCATTATTCAGCCAAATACCGGCTCGCATTTTCCCGAGCATTCGATGCAGCGCTGGTGCAAGGAGTGCCCCCAACTGTCGGCAGAAAAGGAACGTCCCCAAGTGCCGCAAGAGTGTCCCTTTTGACTAGTCATTTAAGAACGTCCCCAATGACTACCATGGCAACGCCGCAGGTAGAGGACGGACAGCGAAAACGCCCCTAAGCGAGCAAGGTGACGTGAAATGAAAGGGCGCTGACCTTCTGGTCGCGCCCTTGAAATTGAACGTCAGATTGCCGCTTAGGGGCGTTTGCAGCGTCGAGCAGTTGCGGCGTTTGGTAAAACGCCGCAACGAACTAGCTCATCATGGCATTCATCATCTCGTTGGTTGCGGGATCGTCAGCAGACCACTCGCCGTCGTCATTGCAGGAGTACTTGAAGGTGACCTTGGTGTCCTTGGTCTTAGCAGCCTTGGTCACATCGACCATAACCTGACCGGCCATCTTGTACAGCTCGTCATCGGAAGGCATCGAATCGAGCGCGGCGACCTTCTCCTGATACTGGGTGGCAAAATCCTCAACGATCTGGTTCATGGACTTGCAGGTAATGGTGACCTCGGCAGTTGCGGTGCCCTTGTCCTCGTCGACCGTCACGTCGCCGATCTTGTAGTCAAAGCCCTCGAGATAGCTCTTGGCGTACTCCTTGGGATCGATGCCCAGCTGCTCGAACTCGTCACCCGAGGCCTCTTCCAGGCCGGCGAGAAAGTCGTCGCCACCGTTCTTGACCTCGTCAAACTGCGTCGTAAGATCCTCGGTGATGAGCTCCTCAACCGAAGGACCTCCGCAGCCGGAAAGCACAACCACGCACGCGACCAGAACAGCCATCAGGGGCGCAAGCAGCAGCTTCTTCTTCATGACATTCCTCCCAACAAGCGGCACCGCGCTTCCCGACGCGGTGCACGTCGTAACAATAAGGCCATACTAACCGCTAACGAACACCCCCGGCAAAGCAAAGGCGCAGTCGGCTCGATTTAACGTCCGAACGGTTTACCGGTCCGCCCAACGCGCAATAAAACGTTCCGCCGCATTGTAATAAAAAAGGGTGGTCGGACAATTCGACCACCCTTGCACATCCTTTGGATGTCGCAGTTTACTTGCGGACGACCTTAACGATGGCGTCACCAGCAGCGACGGCAGACTCGGCCTCGACGGTAAGCTCGACGTCGGCGAACTCGGCGATGTTGGACACAGCCACGACGACGCAGTCCTTGTAGCCGGCAGCAGCGATCTTGGCGCGGTCGATCTTGAGCAAGGGCTGGCCGGCCTTCACGACGTCGTCGGCCTTGACGAAGCCCTCGAAGCCGTCACCGTTCATGTTGACGGTATCGACACCAACGTGCACCAGGACCTCGATGCCGCTATCGGACTGCAGGCCCACGGCGTGACCCATGGTGACGGTCACCTTGCCGTCGCAGGGAGCGTAGACCAGATCGTCCTCGGGCCACACGGCGCAGCCCTTGCCCAGAACCTCGCCACCAAAGACGGGATCGGGCACGTCGGCCATCTTGATGACCTTGCCCTTGACGGGCGAGCACAGCACGTCGGCGCCGGCAGAAGCAGAGATGGAGGCCGGAGCAGCGGCAACCGCGGGCTCAGCCTTCTTCTTAAACATGTCAAACAGACCCATACGTTTTCTCCTCTTGATTAAGCGCAACGTTATGCGCATGCCTATGGTGATTATAGTGCCAAATGATCAAATTGCTAAGGTGAGGGCTCGAATCGCAAGCCCTTCCAAGCCCTTCCCAAAACCATTTCCCCAGTGGCACTCATATTGTCGATTAATCCTCGATAAGCCCCAGACGAACAAAGGCATTCCAGATGCCGTCGTCATCGACGTCAGTGGTCATGTAATCGGCTGCCGGTCCGGCGTTCGGCAGAATACCGGAACTCAATCGCCGGAACTCAATTACACCAGGCCCTCGGCGCCGTTGGACTTGATGATCTTCTGATATGCGAAGAAGCTGTCCTTGCGGCGACGCTTGTAGGTGCCGGTGCCGTCGTCGTACTTATCGACATGGATAAAGCCGTAGCGCTTGCGCATCTCGCCGGTGCCAGCGGAAACCAGGTCGATGGGACCCCACCAGGTGTAGGCAATCAGGTCAACGCCGTCGGCAATGGCCTCGCCCATGGCCTTGATGTGGCTGCGCAAGTAGGCGATGCGATACGGGTCATGGATGGAGCCGTCCTCCTCGACCTCGTCGTAAGCGCCCATGCCGTTCTCGACCACCATCAGCGGAATCTCGTAGCGAGCATAGATCTCGTTAAGGGCGATGCGCAGGCCCAGCGGATCGATCTGCCAACCCCAGTCGGTGGACTCCAGATAGGGATTCTTGCCGCCGAAGGTCATGTTGCCCTCGGTCATCTCGTGATCCTTGTGGGTGCCCACGGTGCCGGACATGTAGTAGCTAAAGGAGTAGAAGTCGACCTTGCCGTCGGCGATATCCTGCAGGTCGCCGTCCTCTATCACAAGCTCAACATCGTTCTCGGCCCAGAAGCGCTTGGCATAGAACGGGTACTTTCCGCGCACCTGCACGTCGGAGCAGTACCAGTTCATGGCGTTCATCTCCTGCTGCGTAGCAAACACGTCGGCCGGATCGCACGTGGCGGCATAGGAGAGGATGAAGCAATCCATGTTGCCCATCTTGAACTGCGGGTAATGCTCGTGGGCATAGCGCACGACGCGGCCGCTGGCGACAAACTGGTGATGCAGCGCCTGCATGCGGGCCTGCGGCGTGGTGTGGACCGCCGAAGCCGGGCCCTCAAAGCCCTGAATCATGCTGGTCTCAAAGAGGTTGCCCATGTCCTGAGTGCCGCAGTTGATCTCGTTGAAGGTGAGCCAGAACTTGACCTTGTCCTGGTAACGGTCGAAGACGGTTTGGCAATACTTCTCAAAGAAGCCGATGAGCTCGCGGCTCGCCCAGCCGTTGTACTTCTCGACCAGGCGATAGGGCATCTCGTAGTGCGAGAGGGTCACGAGCGGCTCGATGTTGTGGGCGCGCAAGCAGTCGAAGACGCGGTCGTAGAAGGCGAGGCCGGCCTCGTTGGGCTCAGCATCGTCGCCGTTGGGGAAGATGCGGCTCCAAGAGATGGACATGCGGAACATGTTGAAACCCATCTCGGCGAACAGCGCGATGTCCTCCTCGTAGTGATGGTAGAAATCGATGCCGTCATGGTTGGGGTAGAAACGATCGGGGTCGATGTCGATCGTGATCTGGCGCGGCTCCTTGTAGCTGCCGCCCAGGAAGTGGTCGTCGACGGAAGGACCGCGGCCGTCCACGTTCCAAGCGCCCTCAAACTGGTTGGCGGCGGTGGCGCCACCCCAATAGAAGCCCTCGGGGAACTTGATGTTTGCCATGAGCATCTCCTTTGCATCGCGGGTCGATAAGCTGAGTATCGCCTGCGCACGGGACGGGCGGAAGCGGGCGCGCCAAACCCGACACTTCTTTTCGCGCCCACGGACCGCCGCCGCCCCGTCCCTGATACTTCCTGATACCGACCGAAACGTGCCAAAATAAACCTGTCTTTTTTGGCAGGTTTGTTGAGTGTGGGAGTTCGTATGGATATCAAACGCAAGATTTCCGAGGCACAGGGCCTTACCCCTACCGAGCAACAGCTCGGCATCTCGGCCCTTGCCTTAGGCGAAGACGTCCGCGGACTCTCCATCAAGGAATTTGCCGCGCACACCAACGTTTCTGTTGCGAGCGTGCACCGTTTTTGCAAAAAGCTCGGCCTCGAGGGCTTTAAGGACCTCAAGGTCGAGCTCATCCGCCTGGCAACCGAATCGGGCAACCGACGCGACGTGGATATCAACTTTCCCTTCGACGCCACGTCCACCCCTGCGCAGGTTATGGAGCGCATGGAGGGACTCTACCAGACCACGCTGGCCGAGACGCAGGAGCTGCTCGACCCCACGCAGCTTGACCACGCCGCCAAGCTCATCGCGAACGTCCGACAGGTCGACATCTACACGGGCTCGCACAACCTCTATCCAGCGGGAATGTTCCGCGATCGCCTGCTCTCCGCCGGTAAAAGCGCAACGTGCCACAACGGTGTCGAGGCCCAGGTGCGAACGGCGCTCGCCTCGGGTCCCGACCATGCGGCAATCGTCATCTCCTACAGCGGCCTTGCCCCCAACCTCAAGGACATCTTGCCGATCCTCAGCAGTCGGCACGTCCCGGTCATCGTCATCGGCACGCCTTATTGCGCGCGCATTCACCCTGGTTTTGCCGCCTACCTTACGGTGAGTGACCACGAGAGCATGACGCATCGCATCACGCAGTTCGCGAGCCACATCGCCGTGCAATACGTGCTCGATTCGCTCTACAGCAGCTACTTCGCCAAAGATTACGCCCGCTGCTCCGAATTCCTAGAGCGCTCATTCCCCTACACCCGCCTCCCGGGGCTCAAGTAGCGACGAGCGTGGTTCTCGGACGCCTATCTAACGAGAGCAAGTAGTCATTGGGGACGTTCTTAAACGACTAGTCAAACAAGAACGTCCCCAACGACTAGTCGTTTAAGAACGTCCCCAACGACTACCCATCCGGAGCAAGACAACGCCGCAGGTAGAGAACGGACAGCGAGCGACGTCCAGAGCGAACAAGTTGGCATGAAAAAGGCGAGGCATTGACCTTCTGGTCATGCCTCGCCTTTTGAATGACAAATTGTCGCCCTGGGCGGCGCGCAGCGTCGGCCGGTTACGGCGTTTGGTAAAACGCCGTAACTACTCTCGGGCTCCGTACTGCTCGTAGTAAGCGTCGATGGCGGCCTTGAGCTCGTCGTCGATGACGACCTTACCGTCAATCTCGTGGTTGTAGAGGGTCTCGACGACCTCGGCCATGGAGACGATGCTCGCGACGGGGAAACCGTACTTGGCCTCGATCTCCTTCTGCGCGGTGGTCACGCCACCCTTGCCGACTTCCATGCGGTTGAGGGACACGATGAGGCCCTTGATCTCGACATCGGCAGCAGCCTTTACCTTGGGATAGGTCTCGTCGATGGACTTGCCGCTGGTGGTGACATCCTCGACCATGACCACGCGGTCGCCGTCCTTGGGCTCATAACCCAGCAGGTTGCCCTTATCGGCACCGTGGTCCTTGGCCTCCTTGCGGTCGCAGCAGTACTTGACCTCCTTGCCGTACAGCTCGTGGTAGGCAATCGCGGTCACGACGGCCAGGGGAATGCCCTTGTAGGCCGGCCCAAACAGCACGTCAAAGTCGTCGCCAAAGTTATCGTGGATAGCCTGGGCGTAATACTCGCCCAGCTTCTTGAGCTGGTAGCCCGTCACGTAAGCACCGGCGTTCATAAAGAACGGGGACTGACGGCCGCTCTTGAGCGTAAAGCTGCCGAACTTAAGGACGTCGGACTCGACCATAAACTTGATGAACTCTTGCTTGTAAGCCTCCATGCGGGCTCCTCTCGTAATCGCGTACATGCTCTCCAGTTTAGCGCAGGCGAAGCGTCGATGCGGGCGCGCTTTGAGGCCACGGCATTCTGTAAAGGCTTTGTCAGAGGGAATGGTTTTCCGAACAATGGGGTTGACATGTCAAACCCCCTCATCAAGAATACGGGCGGATTAAAAAGGGGTACGAGATACCCAAAGCGCGCTGCGCTCAGCCTTTAGGAGGTGTGCCATGGAAGGCAGTCCTAGTCGAAAAACCTGCATGTCGCCCTCGGCACGCCGCGAGGACTCCGCATCCGCATAACCACCAACAACAGATCGTCAAAACCACCACAAAGATGCCTGCCCCCTTTGTGGTGGTTCGCGAGCATGACGTGAGCGACATCTAGGTTTTTTGCAATTCAATACGACACGTACGCTAACTCCCTTCGACAAGGAGGACCCTATGCTGATGCTCAAAACCGCCACGGTACTCGAAGCTATCTCCAAGCGCCGCCGCACGGCGCGCCCTGCCGCTCACACCGGCCTGTCCAAGAACACCATATTCGCCGCCACCCATAGTGCCGAGGACGCCCTCGTACTGCTTGACGCCACGGCAAACGGCCTCACCGTCGAGCAGGCAACTGAGCGCCTGAACGCCGTCGGCCCCAACACCATCGAGGCAACGACCAAAACGCTCGCCCGCCGCATCGCCGACGCGTTCATCGATCCCTTCGCCGGCATCCTCGCCGCGCTCGCACTGGTCTCGCTCTACATCGACGTGCTCGCCGTGCCCGAACCGCAGCGCGACCCCTCCACGGTCATCGTCATCGGCACCATGCTGCTGGTATCGGGCGGCATGAAGTTTATCCAGGAAGCCCGCAGCGGCAATGCGGCAGAGGCCCTCAAGGACCTGGTCTCCAACACTTGCACCGCCCTGCGCGACGGCGGGCGCATCGAGATCCCCTTCGACGAGCTCGTCCCCGGCGATGTAATCCGCCTCTCTGCCGGCGATATGGTGCCAGCAGACGCCCGCATCATCACCGCGCGCGACCTGTTTGTGATCGAGTCCGCACTCACCGGCGAGAGCGAGGCCGTCGAGAAGACCACCGCCGTCACCGTCGTCGAGGGCGCCGACGGCTCCGCACTGCCACTCTCTGCCTGCAAGAACATCGTCTTTACCGGCACCTCCGTGCAAAACGGCGCCGCCATGGCGCTTGTCGTTGCCACCGGCTCGGACACCTACCTGGGCGGCATCGCCAAGATGCTCAACGGGCGCGGCGAAAAGAGCGCGTTTGACCACGGTGTCTCGAGCGTCTCCATGCTGCTCGTACGCCTCATGCTCGTTATGGCGCCGGCCGTCTTTGCCATCAACGCCGCCACCAAGGGCAACGTCATCGACGCGCTGTTGTTCGCCACGAGCGTGGCCGTGGGCATCACGCCGCAGATGCTTCCCGTCATCGTGACCACGAGCCTGTCGCAGGGCGCCAAGGACCTCGCCCGTCGCCAGGTTATCGTCAAGGAGCTGCCGGCGATTCAAAACCTCGGCGCGATGGACGTCCTGTGCTGCGACAAGACCGGCACCCTCACCGAAGACCGCATCGTGCTCGAGCGCTACCTCAACACCGATGGCAACGAGGACGCGCGCGTGCTGCGCCATGCGTTTTTGAACAGCTTCTTCCAGACCGGCCTCAAAAACCTTATCGACCTGGCCGTAATCGACCGTGCCGATGTGACGCCCTCGACCGTCGTGCCCGATTCCATGCTGGGCCAGAGCCTGCGCGACCGCTATACCAAGGTCGACGAGGTGCCCTTCGATTTCTCGCGCCGTCGCCTGAGCGTAGTTGTCGCCGACTCCCAAGGCAAAACCCAGATGGTTACCAAGGGAGCTGCCGAGGAAATGCTCGAGATCTGCTCCTTTGTCGAGGTCGATGGCATCGCTCAGCCGCTCACCGACGAGAAGCTCGCCCAGATTCGCAAGCAGGTCGACGGACTTAACGCCGAGGGCCTGCGCGTGATTGCCGTGGCGCAGAAGACCGATCCGCGCTGCGTGGGCGAGTTTGGCATCGCCGACGAGTGCGACATGGTGCTGATGGGCTTTTTGGCCTTCCTCGATCCGCCCAAAGCAAGTGCCGCAGGCGCCGTCGCCACCCTCGAGGCCAAGGGCGTGGCGGTCAAGGTCCTGACCGGCGATAACGACCGCGTCGCCGCCACCGTCTGCGAACAGATTGGTATCGACGCGAGCAACGTTTTGCTCGGCTCCGAGATCGATGCGCTCGACGACGCAGAGCTTGCCGAGCGTGCCGAGAAAACCCATCTCTTCGCCAAGCTCTCGCCGCTGCAGAAGGCGCGCCTGGTACGTGTCATGCGCGAGATGCTCGGCCACACCGTGGGCTTTATGGGCGACGGCATCAACGACGCCGCCGCCATGCGTGCGAGCGATTGCGGCATCTCGGTCGATTCGGCCGTCGACATTGCCAAGGAATCCGCCGATATCATCTTGCTTCAGAAGGACCTGGGCGTGCTCGAGCGCGGCATCATCGAAGGCCGCCGCACCTACGGCAACCTGCTCAAGTACCTCAAGACCACGGTGAGCTCCAACTTTGGCAATGTGCTGTCCGTGACCGTCGCGAGCCTGTTCTTGCCGTTTTTGCCCATGAGCGCCCTGCAGCTGGTGCTGCTGTCGCTGGTCTACGAGATCGTGTGCATCACGCTGCCGTGGGACACCGTCGATGACGCCTGGACTGCCCGTCCGCGTGCCTGGGATGCAGCGTCCATCAAAGGCTTTATGCTCGAGCTGGGCCCCGTGAGTTCGCTGTTTGACATCGTGACCTTCGCCGCGCTCTTCTTTGTCGTGTGCCCCGCCGCCGTGGACGCAAGCTGGTCCGAGCTTGCCGCTGCGGGCGACGTCACGGGTATGGCGACCTTTGCTGCGCTCTTCCAGAGCGGCTGGTTTGTCGAGTCCATGTGGTCGCAGACACTCGTGGTCCACATGCTGCGCTCCCCGCGCCTGCCGAGCCCGCGCGACCACGCCGCGCCCGCGCTGTGCGCGCTCACCGTGCTAGGCCTGGCGCTTGTCACCTGGCTACCGGCAAGCCCCATCGCCGATGCGCTCGGCCTCATGGCACTGCCCGCGAGCTTTTTCGCGCTGCTCATCGGCATCGTCACCGCCTACATCGCGCTCACTCAGCTGGCAAAGCGCCGCTACATTGCACGCCACGGCGAGCTGCTGTAGCAAGTAGGCGGAAAACACCCTGCCAGCTGCCGTTGCCACTACCACAGCTGCCAACGCCGCTGCCGTTGCCTCTGCCGCCGCCGCAGTCTATCCCCCCAGCAGTTGCGGTGAAATAGTTCCTGTTTAAGGTCCCGTGACTTTAATTTAGGGACTATTCCACCGCAACTTATTGGAGGATTAGCTAGTCCTTGGGTGTCCAGGACCAGAAGAAGTTGATAAGGGCCACGCGCGAGGCGGTGCCGGTCTTTTTGTTGATCGAGGAAATGTGACGATAGAGCGTGGAGCGCGAAAGGAAGAGCGTTGTGGCGATGTCCTGAACGCTCTGGTCCGAAACGACCAAGGCCTCAAGAATATCGCGCTCGCGCTCTGTAAGCTCAAAGGTGGCGACGAAGGCATCGAGGCGCTCATCTGACGTGAGCTCCGCTGCCTCCACGGGCACGGAGTCGGAGCATGTGGGCGCAAGATCCCCACCAAGATCATCGATGGCAGGCGCCAGCTCGTCCCGTATCACGGCGTCATCGGCTCGTTGCCCCAACTGTCCCAGCAGCGTAATCGCAATGCCTACAAACATCACGAGCGCCGCGCTGACCGCAGCCAGCACGTTTTGACTCGAGATGATCGCCACTGCCGGCGCCGTCACGAACATCGAGCACACGTTGTTGACGACGCGACCCATGCACGGCCAAAAATATGACCAGCGCGCATAAAGCGAGACGGCGGCATATTTTGTGGTAAAGAACACCACAAAGAAGCCTGAGCCCAGATAAAAGATGATCGTGGCAGCAAGCTCGTTGCCGCCATTGCCGTCGACGATGAGCACAAAGAACGAAAGCGTGGACAACATGGCGGCGCATGTCATGCCGATATTCATATACGAACGGCCGTGCAGGTCAAATAGTGCGCCAGCGGCCAACGAGCTCACGACAAGCAGTAGGCGCGGCCAATCGCCCAAATCGACGGCTCCGACAGCATGCAAGGTCGTGAGGCCAGCGTTGAGAGCGGCGAATACGCCGGAAAGATACACCGTCGCCACGGTCAGGCGAACTACGGCGCGGCGGAATGCCGCCTTTGCCTTGGGATCGTCTTGCCACTTGGCGCCATATTCCAAAGCATCTACCGAAAGTCCGGCAACGCTGGGTTCAAAGTTGGGATCGGACTCGTCGCGCAGTTTGGCGCGTCGGGCATCGTGGAGCAACGCCACCTGCACGATCGCACAGACAACCAGAACAGCCTGCTGAGGAATACCGACAGGCATCACCATGTGGTTGAGAACCTGCACCAGAACGCCCATGGCGTAAGAAAGTGCGGCGGCGCGCGCCAAGCAGGGCGTTCGCGCAAAGCGCCGCGCAAGATTGGCATGGGCGGTCGATCCGCAATAGCCCAGGGCGCAGCACGCCACCAGGCCGCCGGCAATTACTACCTCAAACCGCACTGCCGTAGTCATCAGCAGCAACGCCGATACCAACAGCACGCCTGTAATATCGCTCGTCGCATCGATCGTCTGGGGAAGGCGATAGTACAGAAATGGGCGCACGAAAAAGCCAATCACGCTCGCGCCGACAACGATGCTCTCGTAGATGACGACCTCACTCGATGGCACGAACTCGGCCATGCGCACATCAAAAAGATACTCGCACGCCAAAAACGTGAAGAAGAACAGCGCCAGGCATATAATCTCCCGAATGCCCCGACGCAAATATGCGGTTGTGTCTCCCATGCCCCTCATGGTTAACCCCCAGTCGCTCAATTGTCTGGAAATCTATTTTAATAAAGAACAAGTCTCAATATCGAAGCCAGGCTCGAAATGCTGCAAATTTGACCCCAGCCGTTCACGTCACACCGCGGTTTTGAGCCTCATGGACCAGAAGGGACACGCGCGGCCTCTAGCTCGGCAAGGAGTGTCTCCAGCTGCCACTCATTTAAGTACGTCCCCAATGAGTGGCCGAAGAACGTCCCCAATGACTAGTCAAAAATGGGCCATGTGTCCCAGTTGTGGAGACTCCTTGAGCCGTCTGGGTATCGCGAAGGATCGCGCACTCCCCCATCATCAAAAGTGACACACGCTACCAGTTGATGGGAGGCAGCCATGGGCTTCTTTGACAAGATGTTCGAGAAGAAAGAGTGCGCGATTTGCGGTACCGAGCTGGGACTTCTAGGTAAGACAAAAATCAATGAAGGCTACCTGTGCAAAGAGTGCGCCGGAAAGCTCTCCCCCTACTTCCACGGCTATCGCTCCAGCACCGCGGACGACATCCGTGAGCAACTCGCCTACCGCGAGGCCAACGCCGAGCGCCTGCCTTCGTTCAACCCCACGCGCACGCTTTCTGCCGGGCGCACCAATATTATGCTCGATGAGGACGCGGGCCTGCTGATCATCACTTCGCAGAGCCGCTGGCGCGACGCCAATCCCGACATCATCGAGTTCTCGCAGGTACTCGGCTGCGATATGGATATCGACGAGCATCGCACCGAGATCTATCGCGAGACCAAGGACGGCGAGCGCGAGAGCTACAACCCGCCGCGCTACGACCTGGATTACGACTTTAATCTGACCATCCACGTCAACACGCCGTACTTTACCGAGATCAACCTGCGCGTGAACGACTCCACCATCGATCAGCGCGGCTCCATCGAATACCGCGAGGCCAAGCGCCAGGCAACCGAGGTCCGCGACGCGCTGGTGCAGCTGCGCCAGGAGACGCGCGACAGCGTCGTGGCCGCCAAGGCCCCCAAGACCGCGGTGACCTGCCCCTTCTGCGGAGCCACCACCATTCCCGATGCCAGTGGGCGCTGCGAATACTGCGGCGGCGCCATCGGCGCATAGCCTCCGGCAGCGAAAGGACCGATCATGGCCTTCGAGAGCGTTAACTATCAGTGCCCTGCCTGCGGTGGCCCCTTGCATTTTGCAAGCGCCGAGCAAAAGCTCGTCTGCGACTACTGTGACTCGCGCTTTGAAGTCGAAGAAGTCGAGGTCCTCTATCGCGAGCGCCAGGACAAGGCAGATGCCAAAGCCGATGCCGCAGCCGCGGCCCCCAAGCCTGCTGTCGACGATGCCGTGCAGGAGCTGGCTCAAAACGCCGGTTACATCTGCTCGTCGTGCGGCGCCGAGCTCGTGTCCGACGGCACCGTCGCCGTCACCACCTGCCCGTACTGCGGCAACTCCGCCGTAGCGCCCGGTCAGCTTTCGGGCGACTTCTCGCCCGACCTGGTGATTCCATTTAAGCTCGGGCGCGATGACGTCACGGCCGCACTCAAGGAACACTACAAGGGCAAGATCTTGCTGCCCAAGAGCTTTGTCACCGGCAACCACATCGACGAGGTCCAAGGTGTCTACGTGCCGTTTTGGCTCTACGGCGCCCGCGTTGACGGCGAAGTGTACTTTGACGCGACCAACGAGACCGTGACCGAGGAATCCGACCGCACCGTCACGACCACCGACCACTACGATGCCTATCGCAAGGGCAATATCTCGTTTAAGCGCGTGCCCGTCGACGGATCGTCCAAGATGCCCGACGGCCACATGGACGCCATCGAGCCGTTTGACTACGACGCGCTGCGCCCGTTCTCGGTCGCATCGTTCTCGGTCGCATATATGCCCGGCTACATCGCCAACCGTTACGACGAGGACTGCGAGACCTGCAAGGCGCGCGCCGAGCGCCGTATGGAAGAAAGCACGATCTCGGCCCTGCGCGAGACCGTCGTCGACGAATACGACGATGCCACGGTCGAAAGCAAGCAGCTCGACTACACCTGGGAAGACAGCGACTACGCCCTGTTCCCCGTCTGGATGCTCTCCACCTCGTGGAACGGCAAGAGCTACCTGTTTGCCATGAACGGCCAGACCGGCCGCTTGGTCGGCGAGCTCCCCTGCTCCAAGCCCAAGCTCGCCATCGCCTCGGTGCTGTTCTTCGTGATCGGATTTATCCTCTCCCAGATTCTCTTTATGGGGGAATACGCCTTCGATCCGGATTACCTCACCTTTGATATCGAGGGCATCCTCATCAACGTCATCGCGCCGCTGATCATCGTGATTATCGGAGACGTACTACTGGTAGGCCAGCTCAAGACGGCCAACGAGGCCACCCACGCCGACGAGTACTGCGGCGAGCTCGACCTGACCGAGAAGCACGACACCTTCAGCCACACCGAGACCACCGTTGTCATGAAAGACGACAAGGACGACTAAGCAATCCAACCAATACCACCCGGCCTTTGACGAGAAAGGAAGATCACCATGGGACTCTTGAAAGCTGGATTGGGAGCTGCCGGCGGCGTCATGGC